>CAVSCO010000009.1:0-98488 GCA_963726475.1 uncultured Phycisphaerae bacterium
TTGGAGGATTTTTTTTATACAGGTACCAAAAGAGGCATTAGGCCTGAACACGCCAATAGGGTTGAACGAATCCTTGATCGGCTCAATGCAGCTAGTGAAATAAAAGATATGAATTATCCTGGTTCGTTCCTCCACCAATTGAGTGGGGACAAAAAGGGCTTTCATTCAGTAAAAGTATCTGGCAATTGGCGTATATTCTTTAAATTTATTGATGGTGACGCCTATATTGTGGATTATGACGATTACCATTAGGAGCAATAATAATGAGAAAAATGATTAGACGCCCAACTCACCCTGGCAACATTATTAAAGAAGATTACCTTTTGCCTCTGTCCATAACAATCAAGGACATGGCTGATACTCTCGGCGTTTCCAGGAAAACATTATCCAAGATCATAAATGAGATCGGTCTATGTCGACCCGTTCTACGCCGAGAAGACGCTGTGCGTGCATTGCGACGTGCTCGAGCCCGACACGGGCGAGCCCTACGAGCGCGATCCGCGCGGCGACCGCGCAAGAAGGCCGAGGCCTATCTCAAGTCGACGGGCATCGGCGACACCGCCTATTTCGGCCCGGAAGCCGAGTTCTTCCTCTTCGACGACGTCCGCTTCTCGCACGCCGAACAAGGTCGGCTACGAGGTGGACGCGATCGACGCCGCCTGGAACACCGACACCGAGTACGAGATGGGCAACATCGGGCCACCGTCCGCGGCGTCAAGGGCGGCTACTTCCCGGTCAACCCGGTCGACGCCGGCCAGGACATCCGCTCCGAGATGCTCTCGACCATGAAGCGCATGGGCATGAAGGTCGACAAGCACCACCACGAGGTGGCGTCGCGCCAGCACGAGCTCGGCCTGATCTTCGGCACGCTGACCGAGCAGGCCGACGAGATGCAGAAATACAAGTACGTCATCCAGCAACGTGGCCGCCGCCTACGGCAAGACCGCGACCTTCATGCCCAAGCCCATCTACGGCGACAACGGCTCGGGCATGCATGTCAACATGTCGATCTGGAAGGACGGCAAGCCGCTCTTCGCCGGCGACAAGTACGCCGACCTCTCCGACGAGGCGCTGTGGTTCATCGGCGGCATCCTCAAGCACGCCAAGACGCTCAACGCCTTCACCAACCCGACGACCAACAGCTACAAGCGGCTGATCCCGGGCTTCGAGGCGCCGGTGCTGCGGGCCTATTCGGCCCGCAACCGCTCGGGCTGCGTGCCGCATCCCGTGGACGGAGAGCCCGAAGGCCAAGCGCGTCGAGGCCCGCTTCCCCGACCCGTCGGCGAACCCCTACCTCGCGCTTCGCGGCGCTGCTGATGGCCGGCCTCGACGGCATCAAGAACAAGATCGACCCGGGCGAGGCCGTCGGACAAGGACCTCTACGACCTGCCGCCGGAAGAGCTGGCCGCAGATCCCGACCGTCTGCGGCTCGCCTGCGCGAGGCGCTGCGAAGCGCTTGAGGCCGACCACGACTTCCTGCTGGCCCGGCGACGTCTTCACCAAGGACCAGATCGAAGGCTACATCGCGCTGAAGTGGCACGAGGTCTACGCCTTCGAGCACACGCCGCACCCGGTCGAATACCAGATGTATTACAGCTGCTGATCCGAAGGGTCAGGCTGGGAAAAGGGCGCCTTCGGGCGCCCTTTTTTGCCCAAGTGCGGACAATGAGCCGATGTCGACCGGCATTGCAGACCGCCGGCCGCCAGCGGCGCCGCGCCAGATAAAAGTGTAAACAATCGCCGGTTGACTTATCCTGACAAAACCGCGCACACTAGGGGGCGAGCAAATCTGCGAGCACCCGTAGCCAGTAGAAAAATAATGAAAAATCATATATTTGCCAGCGCATGTGCACTTTCGGTTCTTTTCGGCGGGTTGGGCGCATCCGCCAGCGTGATCTACAACGAGGGCACCACCGGGGCCGACCTGCCGCCAAGCGGGGCGGCGAGCTATTACGACTTCGGCGCGCTGTCGGCCGGCATCGATCGTGTGAAGGGTTCGGTCGGCGGCCGCGATCTGCGTGACGCCTTCAGCTTCACCCTGGACGGCACCGCGACGATCGACCTGGGGATGGCGCAGACCGTCGCAGACGAGGCCGGTGGCCACGCTGTACGATTCCTCGTTCAACCTGCTCGGCAGGCATTCCCTAGGCTCGGACATCTTCGGCACGCTGGAGGCTGGCGACTACTTCATCGTCATCCTCGTCGCGGAACCGGGCCAAGCTGTCCTCTTACCGGATGTCGTTCGACGTGGCCGCGCAATCCGAGCCCGGAATATCGCCGGTGCCGCTGCCGGCCTCGGGCCTGCTGCTGCTCGCCGGGCTGGGCGGTCTTGCCGCGAAGCGCCGCCGCAAGCGGGGCTGAGCCCGCACCGGGCTGCCTCAAGCCGCTATCTATCCACGATCCGACGGGCGCCTGTTCAGATGGGCGCCTGTTCATATGGGCGCCTGTTCAGATGGGCGCCCGTTCAGTCAGGCCCTGATCCTGACGGGCGCTGATCCAGGCGGGCGCTGATCCGCTGAAAACCCCGCGCCCGTTCCTGTTTCCGCCACAATGCAACTGGCGGGCCTCTGTCGGGATGCGCCGATTCCGCGGCTTGAGCAACGCGCGCCACATGGCTGCCGGAATTGCGCCGAAGGTTCTGCCGCGGAATTGCAACAGGATTGCCGGGCTTAGCAGAGGTGCACCATGGCCATACAGCGTTCGATTCCCGACCGTTCCGCCACCCGTCCCGCCGCCCGTCCCGCCGCCCGTTCGACCGGCCGTGCCGGGTTTGACGGGACCCACGCGGTGCAAGCCACCGACACCGCGCCCGAGCAGCCGCCGATCTGGGTCGAGGGGCGCCAGGCCCCGGCATTCGACCTGCGGACCTATGGTGTGGCGGGCCTGCTGCTGACGCGCGAGGCGGGCGGAGGGGCGCTTCTGAGCCTGTCGGCGCGCGCCGGCGCCTGGTCGGACCGTATCGGCGCGCAGGACTGGTCGGGCACAGCCGCGCGCCTGGGCCGTGTCGGCCGCTGGCTGCCGACGGCGGGGGGCACCTCGCGGGCGCTTTCGTCGCTGTCGCAATCCGCCGAAGCGGCGCGGCGGCTGCTTTTCGCCCTGCCCGAGCTGCAGGGCGAAGCGGCCCCTCACGCGCCCGCCCCCACACCGGAACCGGTTGAACCGACCGCGGCCGCGACCGGGCCCGAGCCGCTGGTCCGCCGCCGCCCCGGCGCGCCGGAGACGCTCATCCTGCCGCCCGACCCCGACCTCGCCGCGATCCGCGCGATGCTCAATGCCGAACGCGAAGCCGCCGCCCGCCCCGAAAAGGCCCGGTGGAAGGCCCTCGGCAAGGGTGAAGGCAAGGGCAAGGTCCGGTCCGAGGCCCGTCCGGGCGTCGCCGCGACCAATGCCATTTCCCGGCTTGGCCGCTGGATCGCGCTGCGCCTGATGGCCGGCGGTGCGCTCGCGCTGGCGGCGCCCCTGGGCTATGGCTTGGCGCTGTGGCGGCATCTCGACGGCACCGACCTGCGCGAAATCGTCGAGGATTGTCGCCAGCCCCGCACCAATTGACCGATCCACACCGGCAAAATGCGGCAATTGTGATCATTGTGGCGGAAACCGTACGAAACAACGCCTCGAATTCTTCTAAAATCCTTAGTTGTTTCCCGATTGGATCACATTCTTCGCGCAGACTGAAGCCTTGGTCGTTGGAGGCTGACATGCAAACCCCGGTTCCCAGTACTATCGCCCAGATCCTGTTCGAGACCACCGAAACGGTGGATTTCGCGCTTATCGTGGACGGAGCTGGAGCAGGTGCTGGTGCGCCACAAGGCCGACGACCTGCAAACCGACCTGGGACTGCAACGACCTGGTGTTCTTCGACATGGACGAGACCCGTCTCGCCCTGGCCTTTCGCGGAATTCCCGCGGCGAACCGGTGGAAGCCTGCCTGACCGTGTCGGTCGGGCCCCCGCTGGGAGGCCCAGCATCTTGAGGAAGACCCCGGGTTCGACGTGCTCTGCTCGCGCATCGTCGAACGGCTGCAAAGCCGCTACATGCCGCTCGCGGTGCTGTGGAACCAGACCGACGAGGAGGTTTCGGCCGAGTTGCTTGACGCGCTGACCGATGCCTTGCCGACGGCCGGCCGAGCTGTTGCCGTCGATCGACGCGCTGATCGACCCTGCTGGAAAGCGCCGACGCGGCCGAGGCGGCGCTCGCGCCCTATGCCTCGATCCGCCATACCGAACGGCCGCAGGACGAGCGCTGACCCGGCTGGCGCGCATCGCGCGCCCGATGCGCGCGGGCGGGACCGCGGGGCGACGCCGCGGGCGGCCAACGACGTGCCGGCGGCGACGGCCGCACGGGCCGATGCGCTTCGGCCGCTGCATCGGGCGCTGCATGCCGGGCCCGACGCGGAGAGGCCGCGAGAACGGCCTGTCGACCCCGATGCGGCTGGCGGTGCATGCGATGAACGCGACGCTGATCCTTGTCTGGCTGCCGCTGGGCGCGGCGGCGATGGCCTATTCGCTGGTCAAGGGCGAAGACATCCGGGTTTCGGGCCGGCTGATGGCGGTGACGGGCACGTTCCTCGCCTTTGCGCAGTCGCCCTGGACTCCAACGATCGCCACCGCGGTGGCCGGCACGCTGCACTGAAGGGACGCCGCCGGGCGTCACGCGACACGGGGTTCCGGCCCCGCCGGAGCCTTTCCCGACCGCTTCGTTCACAACCGCCTTTCCAGGGGCCGACCGGCGCGACCGGCCGCTGTTCCGCCAGGGTTTCCCGACGGGTGCGGCAGGGGATTTCAAACCGCCGATTGGTGGGAGGCGCGAAGCCGTGTCGGTGCAATTCAACCTGTAATTGCATTTACCTATCTTTCAGACAGGCAGCACAACCACACCGTTGCGAGGATTGTTCTGAAACCACGTCAGAAACCGCCCGGAAGAAAGCATTGTTTCGAATACTGCCGATTCTCGGGGCCGCGACCAAGTTGGCGGTATGAACCACCTCGCAGGTCTGCTATATTAACGAATGTGGCAAATTTTTGCCCCAAAACGGGTAACGGTGGGAACAAATGACCTTTGTTAGGAAGATCACGGCGACGGTTGGGAGTGCTGCGTTTGCCATGCTCCTTGCGGTGGGGCATTCGCGACGACGACAGCGGCGTGCCCGGACAACGCGCAGACGACCCGGACGATCTATCTGGGTACGAGCACGGACACCTCGCCGCCCGGGGTCGTGGATTGTTATGCCTATGGCAACGGCAATCTCACCGGCAACTATGATTTGACGGCCACCGGGAATGCGCTGAACCAGAATGATCCGATTCTGCCGGACAAACGCAGGGGCATAACACCTTCAACCTGGGTGCGGACTATTCGACCGCGTACACCAGCCTCGTGTTGCTCGACAAGAGCGACGCAGGCGGTCTTCTGAGCGGTATTCTCACGGGGGACGTTGGACCGAATGGGCCATACCGCGAATCCATACCGTCGGCGCTTCGGGTCTGTCGAGCTACGACAACCTGATTTTCCTCGCTCTCAAATTCGGAAATAGCGCTGACCCGACCTGGGGGGCTTTCGCGATCAACGGACCGGGGACATACAACTTCCTCGTCAATCCCCGGGCAGGGTGGCGGTATCTCGCACGTGATGCTGTACGGCACGGTGGCAACCGTTCCGGTCCCGGCAACCGGCCTGCTGCTTTTGGGCGGCCTGGGTGCGCTGGGGGCGATGCGCCGGCGGCGCAAGGCGAGCTGAGCCGAAGACCCAACAGAGACGACAAGCGAGACGGCCTTCGGGCCGTCTTTTGCTTTTGCGGGCCTCGTAACGGCACCCGGTGGGCCTGCCCCCTCGCCATGCGCGCCTGCGGCCGCTATCCTGCCGCCATGCAACGCTCGATCCTTGCCGTTCTCGCCCTGCCAGCACTTCTTGCCGCCTGTGCCCCGACCCCGGATCCCGCGGCCTCTTCCGCCGCCCGGCCGAATGCGGCGGCCGATTTCTGCGTCCAGTCGGGCGGCAGGGTGATCCCCAAGCAGACCGCCAGCGGAACCGAAGGGTGGTGCCAGCTGCCCTCGGGGCTTTGGTCGAGGAATGGGCCTTCTATGACCAGTCCCATCCAGGCCCGGGGGCCGACGGCTTCGGACCCGGGCGCGATTTTCCGGGCCGCGATATCGGGCACGACGGGCCCCGGCCGTGTGCGGGACTTTCGCGCAGGCTGGCCGCGTCGCGCCGCGATCCGCCGCCCTTGCCCTTGCCCGCCGCAGCGGCTATCCGGACCCCGCCCCCCAGCTGTCCGCCGAGGTCCCCGATGATCCCCCGCTATTCCCGCCCCGAGATGGCCGCGATCTGGGCGCCCGAGACCAAGTTCCGCATCTGGTTCGAGATCGAGGCGCATGCCTGCGACGCGCAGGCCGAGCTCGGCGTGATCCCGAAGGAAGCGCCGAGGCGGTCTGGGAAGGCGAAGGCGCGACCTTCGACGTCGCGCGCATCGACGAGATCGAGCGCGAGACCAAGCACGACGTCATCGCGTTCCTGACCCATCTCGCCGAGATCGTCGGGCCGACGAGGCGCGCTTCGTCCACCAGGGCATGACCTCGTCGGACGTGCTCGACACCTGCCTCGCACGTCCAGCTGACCCAGGCCGCCGACATCCTGCTCGCCGATCTCGACCGGGTGCTGGCCGCGCTGAAGACGCGCGCCTACGAGCACAAGGACACGCTCGCGCATCGGGCGCAGCCACGGCATCCATGCCGAGCCGACGACGTTCGGGCTCAAGCTCGCCGGGCTTCTACGCCGAGATGGCGCGCAACCGCGCGCGGCTGGTCGCAGCGCGCGCGAGAGATCGCGACCTGCGCGATCTCGGGCGCGGTCGGCACCTTCGCCAACATCGACCCGCGCGGTCGAGGAGCATGTCTGCGAAGAAGCTGGGCCTCGCGCCCGAGCCGATCTCGACCCAGGTGATCCCGCGCGACCGGCACGCCGATGTTCTTCGCCACGCTCGGCGTCATCGCCTCGTCGGCATCGAGCGCATCGCGACCGAGATCCGCCACCTGCAGCGCACCGAGGTGCTGGAGGCGGAGGAGTACTTCTCGCCCGGCCAGAAGGGCTCCTCGGCGATGCCGCACAAGCGCAACCCGGTGCTGACCGAGAACCTGACCGGGCTCGCGCGGCTGGTGCGCCGGCCGTGATGCCGGCGCTGGAGAACGTGGCGCTCTGGCACGAGCGCGACATCTCGCACTCCTCGGTCGAGCGCATGATCGCGCCCGATGCGACGGTGACGCTGGATTTCGCGCTGAACCGGCTGGCCGGCTGGTCGAGAAGCTGGTGGTCTATCCCGAGAACATGCTGAGGAACCTCGACAGGTTCAGCGGGCTGGTGCATCTCGCAGCGCGTGCTGCTGGCGCTGACCCAGGCCGGCGTCAGCCGCGAGGACGCCTACCGCCTGGTGCAGCGCAACGCGATGAAGGTCTGGGAGCAGGGCGCGGATTTCCAGACCGAGCTGCTGGCCGACCCCGAGGTCCGCGGCGCTGTCGCCGGCCGAGATCGAGCGAGAAGTTCGACCTCGGCTATCACACCAAGCACGTCGACACGATCTTCGCCCGCGTCTTCGGCGGCGTGATTTCCGCCGCGGCGGCGGCGGCTTGGCTTGCCCGTTAAGGGCACCTTTACCCTGGTCGGAGAGGCTTGCCGAAAGTTCGCCTGATTTAGGGATCCGAGATGCGGTTCACTTCCCTCCACGTGGGCCGGATCGTCTCGGCCACCCGCAGTCGTCCGGGACCGATCGCGGGGGCGGGCGCAGGGGCGGGCGCAGGGGCGGGCGCGGGGCCGGTGGATGGCCCCGGCCAGCCGCCGGCCTCGCTCGGCCCGCGCCAGTTGAAACCGCGCGAGAAGGCGGCCGATCATCGTGCGGCTGGTTCTGGCCGAGGGGCGGAACCTGCCGATCACCAGCCTGCCCGAACATCTGCAGGCGGCATTGGCCGAACAGATGGGGCAGATGCGGCTGATCGACAGGGGAACGCTTTCGAGCCGTGGTCGAGGAATTCCTCGACCAGCTCGAAGACGTCGGCCTGTCCTTTCCCGACGGGATCGACGGCGCGCTGGCGATCATGGACGGGCATATCACCACGACCGCCGCCAGCCGCCTGCGCCGGCTGGCCGGCGGCCTCGGCGCAAGGCCGACCCCTGGGACCAGCTGAACGCGCTGGCCAACGAGCGGCTGTTGCCGATTCTCGAGGAGGAAAGCATCGAGGTCGCCGCGCGTGATGCTGTCGAAACTGCCGGTGCCGAAGGCGGCGGAGCTTCTGGCCAAGCTGCCCGGCGAACGGGCGCGGCGGGTGGCCTATGCGGTGTCGCAGACCGGCCGAGGTCGACCCCGAGACGGTGCGGCGCATCGGCCTGTGCGCTGACCAGCCAGGTCAATTCCGTGCCGCCCCGAGCCTTCGAGACCGGGCCGGTCGAGCGGATCGGCGCCATCCTCAACCTCTCGGCCCCGGGCACCCGCGACGAGGTGCTGAAGGGTCTCGACGAGACGGACAGCGCCTTTGCCAAGCGGGTGCGCCGGGCGATCTTCACGTTCGAGCATATCTCCATCGGCTGCGCGCGCGCGACGTGGCGAGAGTGGTCGCGCAGTCGAGCAGCCGCTGCTGGTCAAGGCGCTGGCCGCGGCGGCGGCCAGACGCGAACTAGCGCCGCGGTACAGTTCATCCTCGAACAACATGTCGCAACGGATGGCGGGCAACGTGCTGCGCGAAGAGATGGTCGCGGTGGGCGAGGTGCGCGCCAAGGACGGAGAGGCGGCGATGGCGGAGGTGATCACCGCGATCCGCCAGCTGGAGCGCATGGGCGAACTGGTGCTGAAGGTCGCCGAGGAGAGCTAGCGGCGCGCGGTGGCAAGCGGGCGGCGGAGGCCGCGCCGGTGCGGCGGTGGCGCCAAGCGCCCCAGCGTGGGGGCGCGGCCGGCAGGGCCGCCAATCCCGCGGGCGGGCAAGCGGGCGGGGCGTGGCGTGACGGCGGCGAGAGCGCGGGCCGTGCGATGGCGGTTGCCGGCCCGGTGCGGCGGCTACGCCAAGCGGCCCCGCCGTGTGGAGTCATGGAAGGCGAGGCCGCAAGTTCTGCGGGAAGGAAAGCGCGACGAGAGACGTCTTGACCGTGGTGGGCGTGCGGGTCCGGTGGCTTCCCGTACGGCGCCCGCGCGGAGCCAGAAAACCGCGCTCGGCCCTTGCCAGGTCTTGCGGGCGGGCAGCGTCGCAGGGCGCGGAGGGGGGGCCGATGCCACCGGTGTGACCGCGGCGGAGCGTGGCGCGACCCGTGTGCCGAGGGCAGGAAGATGTGGATGCCCGTGGATACGGTTGCGGGGTGCAGAGGAGTGATCTTGCGGCCACCGGCGTGATCACGGATGGGCGCTGTCCGACCCGCGTGCGGGCGGAAGGGAGAGGTGGATGCCAGTCGACGCCAGTGAAGCGGCGCGGAGGGGGCACCGACGCCACAGGCCCGACCGCGAAGGCGCGGGGCGCGAGCCTTTTGGGCGCGAAGGAAGACCTGAATGCCCGGGGGGGCGGGGTGGTTTTGGTCGTCGGGGCGGGCGGAGCGACTGACCTTCGGCGGTGACAGGTGGTTGCGGTCGTCGCCTGTGTGACTTGCGGTCGGCGCCTGTGTGCCTTGCGATCTGTGCGGGCTTGGCCGATGCGCGGGGGGACGGGTGCAGGTGATGTCATTGGCGTGGCGGATGCGTTGGCGGGCCGATCGGGTGGCGGGGTGATCCGATCTTGGCGGCCGGCCGGGAGACCGCGCCGGTTTGGGGGCGAGGCGGGTGCCTTTGTCATTGGCATGGCGGCGCTGGCACAGGGGCCGGTCGGGAGGGGGGCGCGGTGGCGCCTCTCGGCGTTTGGGGCGACGCTTGTGAAGCGGCGACTCGGTTTTGCAGGGAGGGCAGATGAGATGCGGGCATCGGGAGACAGGGCGGGGTCTTTGCCTTTGGCGTGGCCGCGGCGGTGCAGGGTCGGGCCCCGGAGCGAGTCGGCAGGTGAAGCGGTCATCGAGGCAGGGAGATGGGCTGGCGCGGGGTGGGTATCTTGGAGGCAGGACTTAGGCGGTGGGGCGCCTTGGCAGGCGCATGCCGACACCTGCTTTTCGGGCCCGCGTTTCGGGCCTGCTAACCGGGTCGGACGCGGGGCGGGGGACGAATGCGCGGGACTGCGCCAAGGGATGGGCGGGGAAATCGTCGCCGGCGGGGGGACGTCGCCCTTGCCGGGGCACGGACAAGACCCTAGCTTGGCGCCCTGAACCGGCCCGAGATCCGCCTTGACCCAAGCCGCCGTCCCCGCTCCGATCGCGCCGCGACGCGGCATCCTGCTGCTGGCGGCGGGGATCTTCGCCTTTACCGCCATGGACGCGGTGGCCAAGCACCTTGTCGGCCGTTATCCCGCCGTCGAAGTGGTGTGGGTCCGCAACCTGGGCCAGGTGTGCTTCGTGGTCCTTTACCTGCGCGGGCGTCTTGCGCGCGCGGTGGCCACGCGCTTTCCGGTCTGGCACCTGATCCGCGCCGCCACCCAGCTGGGGGTGGTGACCTTCTTCTTCATCTCGCTGAAATACGTGGGTCTGGCCGAGGCGACGGCGCTTGCCGACATCAACCCGCTTCTGATCACGCTGGGCGCCGGGCTGTTCCTGGGCGAGCGGCTGGGGCGGGCGCGGCTTTTCGGCGTGGCACTGGCCGCCGTCGGGGCGCTTGTCGTGCTGCGCCCGGGCATGGGCGTCTTCGACCTGACCGCGCTGTTGCCGCTGGTGGCGGCGTTCCTTCTGGCCATCAGCGCGCTGATCACCCGCCGCATCGCCCCGCACGAGCCGCCCTGGGCGGCGATGTTCTACGCCGCGGCCTTTGGCGCACTTGCCACTTCGGCGGTGCTGCCGCTCGACTTCAAGCCGATCGCGACCGTCGATCTTGCCAGTTTCGCGGTGCTGGCGCTTCTGGGCACGGTGGCGCAATTCCTGCTGATCCGCGCCTATTCGCAGGCCGAGGCGGCGGCGCTGGCCCCGTTCAGCTATCTGGACATGGTCTATGCCAGCTTCTGGTCGATCGTGGTCTATGCCGACTGGCCGGACGCCGCGACACTTGTGGGCGCGCTTGTGATCGCGCTGGCCGGGATTTATGTCTGGCGCGCCGAAACCCCGAGCTGAGCCCGCCCCTTGCCGCATCCGTCCTCGCCGCTGTTCCTGCCTGTCGCCTGGGCGGAGAACCTTGCCGTGTCGGCGCTGATGGGGGGGATGCGGCTTCTGCCCTATCGGGCGCGGATCCGGTTCGGCGGCTGGGCGATGGCGCATCTGATCGCCCCCGTGGCCGGCTGGCGGCGGCGGGTGCGCGACAATCTGGCGCTGGTCTGGCCCGACCTGCCCGCGGCGGAGGGGCGCCGGCTGGTGGCCGAGGTCTGCGACAACGTCGGGCGCACGCTGGCCGAATTGTATTCGCCGCAAGAGTTCAAGGCGCAGGTGAAGGACAGCCCGATCCGCGGCGACGGGCTGGAGACGATCCTGCAGGCGCGGGCGCGGGGCCAGGGGGTCATCCTGGTGTCGGGCCATTTCGGCAACCACGACATCGCGCGGGCCGTGCTGGCCGGGCGGGGCCTCGATGTCGGCGCCTTCTACAAGCCTCAGCGCAACCCGTTTTTCGAGCGGCATTTCCGCCAGACCATCGGCGCGATTTCCGAACCGGTGTTCCCGCGCGGGCGCAAGGGGCTGGCGGACCTGGTGCGCCACCTGCGCGCCGGCGGCATGCTGGGGATCCTGATCGACCAGCACCAGAACAGCGGCGCGCGGCTGCGCTTTCTGGGCAAGCCGGCGCGCACCGCCACCTCGGCCGCCGAGCTGGCGCTGAAATACGATTGCCTGCTGGTGCCGGTCTATGGCGTGCGCCAGCCCGACGGGCTGAGTTTCGAATTGCTGGTCGAGGCGCCGATCGCCCCCGGCACGCCCGAGGCGATGACCCAGGCGATAAACGATTCGCTCGAGGCGCAGGTGAGGGCCCATCCCGGGCAATGGTTCTGGGTTCACCGCGCGCTGGAAATAGACGGCCCCGCCCGAACGATGCGCCCGAAGATGCGCCCGAACGATGGGCCTGGAACGAGTGGCCGATGCGGGGCTATTTCAGCTCGGCCGCGGCGACGATGGGCCCGGGGCCTTCGGATTGCAGGATCACCACCGCGGGTTCGTCGCCCGGCGCGGTGCCGTGATGTCGAGCGGGCCCTGGCCCGTCCAGATCCCCAGCACTTTCCACTCGGTGACGATGTTGTGGTAGTCCAGCGTCTTGCCGGCGTTTTCGCCATAGCGGATCGCCACCGTCTGCTGACGGGCGGAACGGACCAGCTGCACCCGGACGGGCCCGGGCAGCTGGCCTTCACCATGCCGCGGATCGCCACCTTGTCGCCTTCGCCGGGTCAGCGTCAGCGAAACCGGCTGGGATCGGCCAGTGGTGACGGATGTCGCTTTCGACCTGCGCGGGGTTGGTTCCGGCGATCCGTTCGGTGCCGTTGACGATCATCTGCGGGGTGTAGATCGTCCGGTGGCCCTCGGCGCGGGCATAGGCCTTCTGCCGCTCGGTGAACGGGGGCGAGCCGAACTTGTCCGTCCAGCCGATGTAATCCCAGTAATCGACATGCAGCGCCAGCGCGATCACGTCGGGTTCCGTGGCCAGGTGCGCCAGATAGGCATCGGCCGGCGGGCAGGAGGAGCAGCCCTGCGAGGTGAAGAGTTCGACCACGACCTTGGTGCCGCCTCGTGCTGGCGCCGCCCATGCGGCACGCGGCCGCGCCACGGCAAGAGGCCGCAGGCCAGGCCCGCAATCTGTTTCATCATGCCCAAGGTCTGCGTTCCTTCCGATCCGAACAAATCTACCGGCTTTGCCGCCAGCTCGCCAATCAACGAATTGCGAGGGTGCTGCAATTTATCATCACTCTGTTGTACTGGCAGCAGAGCGCAATGCGGCACTGGCATTTCGGCATACCATTGCATACAATGTCGCGCCGACAGCGGCCAATTCCCTTGCGTGGCGTGCGCCTTCTTGGCAGAAGCCGCGGGGGGACGCCAGAGAACCACCATGAGGCTTTGCCGAGGAGGATGCCATGACCATCATCGTCGGACAGGACAGCGCGAAGACCCGCAAGACGCCTGAGGGCCGGGGGCGCGAGCGTCAGCTATTACTCTATCCCGGCCGCCGAGGCCGCGGGCCTGGGCGATTCTCGCGAAGCTGCCCGCCGCGCTGAAGGTGGTGCTGGAGAACATGCTGCGCTTCGAGGACGGCCAGACCGTCACGCGTCGACGACATCCGGGCCTTCGCCGACTGGGCGAAGAAGGGCGGCAAGAACCCGCGCGAGATCGCCTACCGGCCGGCGCGCGTGCTGATGCAGGACTTCACCGGCGTGCCGGCGGTGGTCGACCTCGCCGCGATGCGCGACGGGATCGTCGGCGCTCGGCGGCGACCCGCAGAAGATCAACCCGCTGAACCCGGTCGACCTGGTGATCGACCACTCGGTGATGATCGACGAGTTCGGCAACGCCGCGCGCCTTCCAGCGCAACGTCGAGCGCGAGTACGAGCGCAACATGGAGCGCTACGAGTTCCTGAAATGGGGGCAGAAGGCGTTCGACAACTTCCGCGTGGTGCCGCCGGGGACCGGCATCTGCCACCAGGTGAACCTCGAATACCTGGCGCCAGACCGTCTGGACCGACAAGGACCAGAGCGGCGCAGAGGTCGCCTATCCCGACACGCTGGTCGGCACCGACAGCCACACCACGATGATCAACGGCCTCGGCGTGCTCGGCTGGGGCGTCGGCGGGATCGAGGCCGAGGCGGCGATGCTGGGCCAGCCGATCTCGATGCTGATCCCCGAGGTGGTGGGCTTCAAGCTGACCGGCGCGATGGTCGAGGGCACGACCGGCACCGACCTGGTGCTGAAGGTCGTCGCAGATGCTGCGCGAGCAAGGGCGTGGTCGGCAAGTTCGTCGAATTCTACGGCGACGGGCTCGACCACCTGCCGCTGGCCGACCGCGCGACGATCGCCAACATGGCGCCGGAATACGGCGCGACCTGCGGCTTTTTCCCGATCGACGACGAGACGCTGCGCTATCTGCGCCAGACCGGCCGCGACGAGGACGCGGATCGCGCTGGTCGAGGCCTATGCCAAGGCACAACGGCTTGTGGCGCGACGCCGGATTACGATCCGGTCTACACCGACACGCTGGAGCTCGACATGGGCGAGATCGTGCCGGCGATCTCCGGGCCCGAAGCGGCCGCAGGATTACCTGGCGCTCGACCGAGGCCGGCGCGGTCTTCGAGACGGTGGTCGCCGAATACCGCGGCGCTCGACGTGCCGCCGCCGCCAGGAATGGCCGACGAAGGCCCCGTCGCCACCAGGCGGTCGACCGCGCGGAAGACCGCACGGTCGAGGGAGAGGATTACGAGCTCACGCGACGGCTCGGTGGTGATCGCCTCGATCACCTCCTGCACCAACACCTCGAACCCCTACGTGATGATCGGCGCCGGCCTCGTCGCCCGCAAGGCCGCGAACAGGGCCTGACCCGCAAGCCCTGGGTCAAGACCTCGCTGGCGCCGGGCTCGCCAGGTGGTCTCGGAATATCTCGAGGCCGCCGGGCTGCAGGAGGACCTCGACGCGCATCGGCTTCAACCTCGTCGGCTACGGCTGCACCAAGCAATTCGTTATGTCCTGCGTCCTGTTCTTCTGGTTCCGTTGTATGCTAGATGTTGAATCTTTTATCAGGGAAGTTAACAAAGGTACTGTCAGATTTCAGAAGGGAGGCAAAGGACAATCTGGAAAATCATGAGAAGCTTCAGAGATATCAGACGATGTATGCCCGGACTTACCTGCAAAGGAGCTTCCCATGAGGAAACCCCTCCGGGTTGTAAAAGTTGGGAAATATCGGGAGGATGCGTTCCTTGTGGAGGACGCATTTTGTCCAACATAAACCAGTTGGATCTTGTTCGAATGACTAAAATGAAGTCCAAAAAGGGAGAACTTAGAATAGAGCTATCGTTTTGGATAGGCATCTTTCGTAGGACATCAAGATGGTATGCGTTGTGCGGCGGCGGGCGGAACTCGGAGATACTGTAGAAATCCATTCGAATGGCCCCTCCGTGGTAGGCCGGGTCGCGGGGTGCAGGCCATGGTGGAGGGGCGCACGCTGTACCTGGGCAGCTCGCGGCTGATGCAGGAGCTCGGCGTGGACACCTCCGCGCTGGGCGAGCGCGAGCAGGCGCTCATGCGCGAGGGCCGCTCGATCTCCTGGCTCGCCGCGGAGGTCGACGGCGCGCGCAGCCTCGTCGGCTTGCTGGCGTTCGGCGACTCGGTAAAGGCCGGCGCGCGCGAGGCGATCGCCGCCTTGCACGCGCAGGGCGTGAAGACCGTCATGCTTTCGCGGCGACAACCGCGGCAGCGCGGAGGCCGCGGCGCGGGCGCTGGGCATCGACGAGGTCAGGGCCGAGGTGCTGCCGGCCGACAAGGCGCAAGTCGTGTCCGAGCTGCGCGGCAAGGGGAAGGTGATGGCGATGGTGGGCGACGGCATCAACGACGCGCCGGCGCTCGCCGCCGCCGACGTCGGCATCGCCATGGCGACCGGCACCGACGTGGCGATGCACACCGCGGGCATCACCCTGATGCGCGGCGACCCGCGGCTGGTGGCCGACGCGATCAGCATCTCGCGCCGCACCTACAGCAAGATCCGCCAGAACCTGTTCTGGGCGTTCTTCTACAACATGGTCGGCATTCCGCTCGCCGCCTTCGGGTTTCTCAACCCGATCATCGCGGGCGCGGCGATGGCCTTCAGCAGCGTGAGCGTCGTCACCAATGCGCTGACGCTGCGCCGCTGGCGGCCGACGGGAGAATGAAAATGGACACGATGCAGATGAATATCGGCGAGGCGGCCAAGCATTCGGGCGTGTCGGCGAAGATGATGTACCGTCGGCGAGCAGCAATACGTACTGTTCTGTCTGGTGCCTTCGTTCGTCGTATTCCTCTTCGATCGCCGCCTCGTTCTCGGTCAGCAGCGACCAGCACTGTTTCGCCAGAGCACCGACGCGACCGTCCGTCTGATGTTGCGCGTCGACCCCATTGGCGAATTCGACGACGCTGCCATCGGCCAACACCGCCTCGATGCGCTCGACGAACCGACCCATGTGGCCATACTGGAGCGAGTGGGAGCCGGTGGAATTGTTGGCTACGCATCCGCCGACCGTCGCGCGATTGGCGCTGGAAGGATCAGGTCCGATCTTGCGCCCGTGCTCGGCCAGGTGCCTGTTCAGCTCGTCGAGTACGACGCCGGCCTCGCAGGTCACTGTCTCGGCCTTATCGCCCAGTTTGAGGATGCGGTTCATGTGGCGCGACGTATCGAGGACGATCCCGTCACAGAGCGATTCACCGGCCAGGCCGCTGCCGGCTCCTCGCGGCGCTACGGCCAAGCCCTCCCGGGCCGCGTATTGCACCACGGTCACGATGTCGCGCACGTCGCGCGGCGCGACAACGCATTGCGGCACGATGCGATAGCTGCTGGCATCCGTACTGAAGGCGACACGGTGGATGATATCACCAAACACATCACCTCGAATCGTCCCGGCCAGTTCAGCCGCCAGTTGCTGGGGGGCTTTCTTCGTCATAGTGGGCCATACGCCGACGGCGCATCCTTTGTTGGGTGGTTCTTCCGGAGTCTCACTGCTGAAAATCGCGCGGCAGGAACTGAGAGGCCGCCACTTCCCCGCTCATCCGCAGCACCGCCAGGTCGTCTTCGCTAACCTGACCGTTGATGAACTGCTGGACGGTCGGGTGCGGGTGGTTGCGGATGTGGTCGGCATCGCCGTCGGCGATAATCTTGCCGTTGTGGAGCATGACGATGCGATCGCCCACCTTGTAGGCGCTCTTCATGTCGTGCGTCACGACGACGCTGGTCACGGCCAGGTCGCGTTCGAGCTTGAGGACCAATTCGTTGATGATGTCCGAGCGGATGGGGTCGAGCCCCGTGGTCGGCTCGTCGTATAGAATCACCTCCGGATTCAGGGCGATGGCCCGCGCCAGGGCCACGCGTTTGCGCTGGCCCCCGGAGAGGCTGGCCGGGTAGTAGTTCTGGAAGCCGTCGAGCCCCACCATGGCCAGCTTGGCCTTCACGACGTCCTCGACCTGGCTCCACTTGACGTCCCTGAAGTGCTGGCGGATCGGGAACATGATGTTCTCGGCAACGCTCATGCTGTCGAAGAGCGCCCCTTCCTGGAAGAGGTATCCGAATCGGGTCCGGACGCCGTTCAACTCGCGTTCGGTGAGATTGTCGATGTGCCGGCCGTCGAAATGGACTTCGCCCAGGGTGGGCCTTTGCAGCGCGATGAAGTGTTTCATCAGGACGGTCTTGCCGCACCCACTGGGCCCGATGATGACCGTGGTCTTGCCCTTTTCGATGGAGACCGAGACGTTGTCGAGCACCAGCTTCTTGCCGAACTTCTTGGTCACGTTGCGGACTTCGATCAGGGCTTCCCCCACCCCGTCCCCGTTCGTCGGTTCTATTTGATCGTTCTGCTCTTCCAAGGCTACTTGCTCCGGAGTCAGTCAATCCGTCAAGCGAGGCGATGCCAAAACATCACACCAGGCTCTTGATCGGCCAGAAGGTCAGGTAGATGCTCTTGAAGACCACCGCTAGGGCAAAATCCACCGCCAGAATCGAGATGAAGCTGGCCACGAAGGCGTCGGTGCAGGCCTCGCCCACACCGTGGGCCCCTTCCTTGCAGTTGAATCCTTTATAGCAGCTTATGGTCGCAATGGCTCCCCCAAAGAAGAAGCCTTTGACAATTCCGATGGAGACATCCCAGAGTTCGACGCCCGAGGCGCTGAAATTCCAGTACGCCCGGCTGTTGATCCCCAGTTGCAGGAAGCTCACCAGGGCGCCGCCGACGACGCCCATCAGATCGGCATAGATGATCAGGATCGGCGTCAGCATCAGGCAGGCCAGCAGTCTGGGCGCCACCAGGTATCGAATCGGGTCGGTTCCCATGCTGCGGACCGCATCGATCTGCTCGGTCACGTTCATCGTGCCCAGTTCGGCCGTCAGGGCCCCACCGATACGTCCGGCGAGCATGACCGCCGCCAGTACCGGGCCCAGCTCTTTGACCACCGAGATGTTGATCAGGACGCCGAGGTGCTCTTCGAGCCCCATGCCCGCCAGTTGATCGTAGGCCTGGACGGCCAGGGTCATTCCGACGAAGGCTCCGGTGATCATGATGACCGGAACGCTGCGGACACCGATGATGTTCATCTGGGTCCAGACCAGGGGATAAGTCTGCTGTCTACAGCAACTTCGAACGGACGTGGTGATCGACCGCCAGGCGAATCGGCCGAACCGACCGGCATCGACCACATCCTGGATGGCCTTGGCCCCGAGTGCAGCTATCATCAACACATTTCCTTATGCGAGGAACGAAGGTTCTACGGCCTCGTTCGATGCGAGCCGCCATGCTCCGGCTGTCTTTTAGCAGACCCGAAGCCCCCTGTCAAGCACGGCAAATCCGCCAGAGGCAAGCACTTCGACGCGATCTTCATGGCCATGACGTCAGAATCCCGAATATCGAAATTCGAAGACCGAAACAATGCCGAAGTCCTAAATCAGAAGCTCGAAACCGCCCGGTCCATAGGGAGAGCTCGACGGCCTTGGTCAGTCTAGAGCATTCGAGCTTCGTGCTTTGGATCTGTTTCGCATTTCGTGCTTCGGATTTCGGATTTGGGCCGCTCACGGGCGTGCCGACGGCGCCTCCGGTCAGAGCATCTCTTCGAGGATCTCAGCCGCATCCTTGACGAGGTTGGGGCAGATGCTGCGAAAGAGCCCTTCGCGGGTGGCCTTCTGGGCCCCGGCCGGCGTGCTGATATCGCATCCGAGCAGTTCCTTGCAGACCACGATGCGGTTGCGCTGCTCGAACTTCTCGACGAACTGCCCCAAAGCCTTGTAGACGGCATCCCGGCCGTCGCGCTTGTCGCAGTCGTCGCCCCCGAACCTGAGCCCCAGGACCATGAAGGCCCCCGTCACGGCACCGCAGGTCTCGCCCAGCCGCATTCCACCGGCAAAACCGGCCGCCAGCTTCATCGCCTCTTCACGCGAGAGGCCGAAATCCGGGCCATAGGTCCCCGCAATCGCCTGCGAGCACGCCGCACCGCCACAGAAGCACTCCACTGCCTCGTCCACTTTGCTCATATTCCCACTCCTTCGGTCTGAGATTCACGCGTGCGTTCAACCAAGAGGTCACCATTGTAAGGCCGTCTCGCCCCGGAGGCAACCATGCACGCAGATCCGATGGCGTCTGTGTGGCAGCCTCAAGCGTTAGCTTGGGGATGGTGGACCCAGTTATGGCATCGATTCCGCAAGACAACCAATACCAGAAACCATCCCCAAGCTCTCCGAGCTTGAGGCTGCCACACACGGCGTGGTGGCGCGAGGCACGCCTACCTTGCCCTTGCGTCGGGAATTGACAGAGGGATGCGGGCCAGCTAAGATCGCCCTTCTATGACATCAGAGAAGGATCACATTACGGTTCTCGGGATCGAGACGAGTTGTGACGAGACGGCGGCGGCCATCGTCACGAATGGGCGAGAGGTCCGTTCGTCTGTCGTCGCTTCGCAGACCAAACTCCATCAGAAATATGGCGGGGTCGTCCCCGAGATCGCCTCCAGGGCCCATATCGAGAACATCCTGCCCGTCCTGACCGAGGCCATGAACCAGGCGGGCGTCGGAAAAGATGATATCGATGCGATCGCCATCGCCAATCAGCCCGGGCTGACCATCGCGCTGGTGGTGGGCGTGACCGCCGCCAAGACGCTGAGCATGATGTGGGGCAAGCCTCTGATCGCCATTAACCACCTGCACGCCCACTTGCAGTCGGCCATGCTCAATGAAGAGCAGATCGAACTGCCGGCCGTGGCGCTGGTGGTCTCGGGCGGTCATACTTCGCTGTACGACTGCGAATCGCCCCTGGATCTGACGCTGCTGGGCTCAACCATCGACGATGCGGCAGGCGAGGCCTTCGACAAGGTCGCGACCATTCTCGGGTTGCCCTACCCGGGTGGCCCCAGCATCGAGAAGACCGCCCGGAACGGCAACCCGAAGGCGATCCGCTTCCCGCGTTCGATGCTCGGCCGCGACTCGCTGGACTTCTCGTTCAGCGGGATCAAGACCGCCGTGCTTTACCACTGCCGGGGCCAGGACATGAAGGGCGCCGACCGCGTGGGCGAGATGAGCGAGCAGGAGATCGCCGACATCGCGGCCTCGTTCCAGGCGGCCGTGATCGACGTCCTCGTCAAGAAGACCAAACGAGCGGCCGACCGCATCGGGGCCAGGACGGTCCTGCTCGGAGGAGGCGTCGCCGCCAACGGCACGCTCCGCCAGGCACTCGAGACCATGTGCGAGAAGCACAAGCCCCACTTGAAGCTGCTGGTCGCTCCGAAACAGTATTGCACGGACAATGCGGTCATGGTAGCCTCGCTGGCCTATCATAAGATGCGAGCCGGGCTGCTGGCGGACCTGACACTCGAACCCAGCTCGACCGGCTGAACGCTTACGACAACCGGGACCACAGGAGACGTCACTCCGAGCACAACCATCAGGAGGTGCCCTATTCAGGCTGAACATCTTCGAGAACTGCTGGAGCAGGTCAAGGCCGGCCGCATCGACATCGACGAGGCGATGGACAAGCTGCGGCACCTGCCTTTCGAGGACCTCGGCTTCGCCCGCGTCGATCACCACAGGCAGATCCGGCGGGGTTTTCCTGAAGTGATCTTCTGCCCGGGCAAGACCACCGAACAGATCATCGCTATCTTCGAATCGCTGGCGGCCAGGGGCAACAACGTGCTGGCCACCCGCGCCACGCCTGAAACGTTCGAGACGCTGGCCGCGACGGGCAAGTTCCCGAAGGCCCGCTACGAAACGCTGTCCCGGGCCATCGTGCTCGAACAGAAAGATATGCCGCAGTCGAAGAGCGTACTGCCGATCGTCACCGCCGGCACGGCCGATCTGGCCGTCGCGATGGAGGCCAAGGTCACCGCTGAGATCATGGGCCAGCGCACCGAGCTGATCTGCGACGTGGGTGTCGCGGGCCTGCATCGCCTGCTCGGGTACCTGCCCAAGCTCCAGGAAGCCAACATCATCGTGGTCGTGGCCGGCATGGAAGGCGCGCTGGCCAGCGTGCTGGGAGGGCTCGTTCGCTGTCCGGTGATCGCGGTACCCACCAGCGTCGGCTACGGCGCGAGCTTCCAGGGCCTGTCAGCGCTGTTGACGATGCTCAATAGCTGCGCCTCGGGCGTGACGACCGTCAATATCGACAATGGATTCAGCGCCGCCGTCACGGCGACGCTGATCAACAGAAAGATCGACGGAGCCAGTTAGCGATGGAGATCGTACGCGACGTACCGAAACTCAAATCTCGCCCCGTCGACGGGCACAAAGGGACGTTCGGGAAGGTTTGCATCGTCGCCGGCAGTGTGGGTATGACCGGCGCGGCGGCGTTGGCCGGTCGCGCGGCGCTGCGATCCGGAGCGGGCCTCGTTCGTGTGGCAACCGCCAAAAGTGCCCTGCCCACCGTGGCGGGCCTCGAACCATGCTATACGACGATCGGCCTGGCCGAGGACGGCAGCGGACGCATCAGCGCCAAAGCTATCGGCGCAATCCTCAACACGATAGCAGAGAACGATGCGATGGCCATCGGCCCGGGAATGGGTATCAGCGCAGGTCTGCGGTCGGTGACCGAGACACTCGTGCAACAGGAAGGTCTCAAGCTGCTCATCGATGGCGACGCCTTGACCAACCTGAGCAAGCTGCCCGACTGGCCCGCGAAGCGCAAGGCCGATATCGTGCTGACCCCGCATCCGGGAGAATTCAAACGGCTCTGGACTGGCCTGTTTCGCGAGGAGCCACCCTCCGAGCGACAGGAGGCGGCCGGACGTTTGGTGCAGGCCACCGGTGCTGTCGTCGTTCTCAAGGGGGCGGGGACGGTGGTCACCGATGGGCAGCATGTCTATATAAACGATACGGGCAATCCCGGGATGGGAACGGCCGGCTCGGGCGACGTCCTGACCGGCGTGATCACCGCCTTGAGGGGGCAAGGTCTCGACAGCTTCGACGCGACCGTCCTGGGTGTCCACATCCACGGCGCCGCAGGCGACATAGCAGCCTACACCTATGGGCAGATCAGCCTCATGGCCACCGATATCATCGAGGCCCTGCCCGAAGCATTTCACAAGAGTCACGATTAGCAAAAAGGAAGGAAACAGAATGGCAGAAGACGTCAAGAAATGGTTTGCAGAGTTCAAGGAAAGCAGTGCCAAGGTAACAGAACAGGTCCCCAACACGATCAAAGGCTTCGGCGGGATGTTCGCCAAGATCATGCAGGACGGCGCCGTCCCGCTCAAGACCAAGGAGTTGATCGCTGTCTCGATCGGCGTGGCGATTCAGTGCGAGCCCTGCATCCGGCTTCACGTGCAGAAGTGCCTCGACATCGGTTGCACGAAGGAGGAAATCCTCGAAGCGACGTCGGTGGCCGTGATGATGAGTGGCGGTCCGGCCTATACCCACATGCCCATGGTCCTCGAAACGATCGAAGCGCTTCAATCCTGAGCGAACCGATCCGAGATTGAGGTTTTTATTGCGGGTACCCCCACCGCCGCTATAATGCGCCCGTCCGTGTGTAGTCGACCGTTTAGGGGAGAAATGCAAGGAAAGGATGTGTCATGAGCTTCGGTCCGCTCGATATCGTAGTGTTTATCGCCTTTGTCGTCGCGGTTATCTCGATCGGCCTGTTCAAGAGCCGCAACGAGAAGACCAGCGAAGACTATTTTCTGGCCGGTCGCGGTCTGAAGTGGTGGCTGATCGGCTTCTCGCTGATCGCTGCCAACATCTCCTCCGAGCAGTTGGTGGGCATGAGCGGCAACGCCGCCAGCCACATTGGCCTGGCCATCGCCAGCTATGAATGGATGGCCGCCATCACGCTGGTCGTGGTGGCGTTTGCGTTCCTGCCCTACTTCCTCAGGGCGGGCATCTACACCATGCCCGAGTTCCTCGAGTACCGCTACAACGCCACCGCCCGAACGATCATGGCCGTTCTGACGCTGCTCATCTACATGCTGCTGCTCGGCTCGGTGACCTACTCCGGCGCTCTGACCATCGAGACGATGGCGGCCAAGATGGGCTACAACGTTCCGATCATCAAGGGGGCCGTCGTCATCGGCATCATCGCCATGGTCTACGTCACCGCCGGCGGGTTGAAAGCCTGTGCCTGGGCCGACCTGATCCAGGGGTGCGCGCCTGATCGTCGGTAGTGCGGTCGTGATGATCTTTGCGTTCAAGAAACTCGGCGGCGCCACGGATGAGCTGGCCTTTGTCGAGAACGTCAAGACCGGCGCGGTGGGGTTCAAGACGTTTGCTCAGGATACCGGCGCGATGGACCGCTTCTGGGAGCTGAACAAGGTCCGCATGAACATGTTCCTGCCCAGCGACGACAAGACCCTGCCCTGGACCGCCCTGATGCTCGGTCTGTGGATTCCCAACTTCTACTACTGGGGTCTGAACCAGTACATCACCCAGCGGACCCTGGCGTCGTCGTCGTTGGCCGAGGGGCAGAAGGGTATCGTCTTCAGCGCGTTCATGAAGCTGGTGATCCCGTTCGTCGTGGTCATCCCGGGCATCATCGCCTTCAACCTGTTCGCCAAGGACATGCAGAACCAATCGGCGGGCACCAACGCGGCGGTCATCGCCATGTACGCTCAGGCCAATCCGGATACCAAGCTGGTCGAAGTGGTCCAAGCCCCCAGCGAGGAAGCTATCGCGGCCTGGCCCGCGGCGCTTCATGATCGCCGTCTATGCCGACGAGGCCAACATGAAGGCCGCCAAGACGCAGAACCCCTTCGTCCTGCCCATCACCAAGGAGGCGTACGACGGATTGAAAGTCCCTGAATACACCGTGTTCACCTCCGACGACAAGGCCTGGAAAGCCGTCTTCCCGGCTCTGGCGGCTGAACTGGAGACGTACAACAGCTCCGTGCGGGACGCCGCCAAGGCAGCGGGCGTGACCGTCACAACTGAGAAGTTCATCGCCTACAAGTATGACACCGCCCTGGGGCAGTTGCTCAGCAGCGTGCTGCCTCAGCGGACCGGTCTGGTGGGCTTCGTGCTGGCCGCCCTGCTGGGCGCGATCGTCAGCTCGCTGGCCGCCATGCTCAACGCGGCCTCGACGATCTTCACGATGGACATCTTCAAGAAGCACATCAGTCCGAACGCCGGACAGGGCGCGATGGTCATGCTTGGCCGGGTCTGCGTGATCATCTTCTCGGCGATCGCCATCTTCCTGGCTCCGCAGTTGGGTAACCCGAAGATCAGCAACAGCATCTTCACGATCATCCAGGCGGGCCAGGGATTCCTCTCGCCCGGCATCCTGGCGGTCTTCGCGTTCGGGTTGCTCGTGCGCAAGGCTCCGCCCATCGCCGGCGTCGTCGGTCTGGTGCTCAACGTGGTCGCTTACAGCTTGCTGTGGTATCTCTCCACGATCCCCAGCTTCATGGCCCTGCCGCACATGGACGTCATCATCGGCAACTTCCTGAACCGGATGGCGATCTGTTTCGGGCTCTGCCTCGTGGCGATGGCGATTATCACGGTCGTCAAGCCGTTGGCGCAACCGGTCGAGTTCCACAGCAAGACCGATCTGAATCTGAGTTCCTCGGGCGGCGCGAAGCTGGCCGGTATCGTGGTGATCATCATCACGCTGGCCCTCTACGTGATCTTCAGCCCGATCGGACTGGCGAAGTAAGCGTGCTCTCTGGAGGCCATGAGCACGCGGCCACCAGAGCGATCAACAGTCATTCAGCGGCCCCCTGGCAGAAGCCTCGGGGCCGCTTTTCTTTGCGCGGGCCATCTACTATCGAAATGGCGTTGTGTGAGGGGGCCGGTTCTGATAGAGTAGATACAGGCTCTGGTGTGCGGCCGGAGCGGTGCAGGTGCGGTGCTTTTCGAAGGAGACAGGCCATGCGTGGAGGATCTGCGTTCCCTGAGATTGTATGAGGCTACGCCGGAGGCAGCGGCGGACCCGGCGGTGGCTTTGCCCCCCCCTGAACCGTCGAACCTGCCTTTGGCAATGCAATCGCGAGAGGTACTGGGTCTTGACTTTCACCACTGATGACAGAGGAGGAAGAGCATGATTGCCAGAAGACAGATCACATTCGGAACGTTCATGGCGTTGGTTGTCATTTCCCTGTGTTCTTCACCCATCGGCGCGCAGCTCTATTTCTCCGATGACTTCGAGGATGCGGCTGAGTCCGCAGCCAAATGGGAGGTCGTCACCGGGGATTGGCAGGTAGCCGACGGTGTGTATCACCAGCTCAGTACGGCCAGCCCGTGGCAGACCTCGATGGTCTCATGGGACTATTGGAAGAACGAATGGACGGACTACACGATCGAGTTCAAGGTCAAGCCGCTCACCGAAGGTGATGCCCCGGTCAACCTGCTGTTTCGGGTCCAGGACCCGGTGCCGGCCACGTGGGAGGATCGCAACGGCGCCAACACCCACATGTACCGTTGGATCATCAACGGATGGACGAATACTGAATCGCGGCCGTACACCTATAGCGAAGGCACGGCGACGATGCTGGCCCAGACCGACAACTCCCTCGACGTGGGAACGTGGTACGACATCAAGCTGGTGGTCACCCGAACCGGCTTGGCGGGATATGTTAATGACGTCGAGATGTTCAACATACAGAACGCCGAATGGACCGACGGAAGAGTCGGCATTCAGGCCTATAGCGGGATGATGGATTTCGATGACTTCATCGTGTATGGGCCGCTCGGTCTGGTCGGCGCGTCCGGTCCCGCCCCGGCCGATGGGCAAGCTGATGTTCCGCGCGGCAACGTGCTGAGTTGGGCCCCCGGTGCGACGGCTGTCACGCACGATGTGTATCTGGGCACGAACTTCAACGATGTCAACGAGGCCAGCCGAACCAATCCGATGGGCGTGCTGGTTAGCCAGGGGCAGAGCGAGTCGACCTACGACCCGGGCTTGCTGGAACTGGGCCAGACCTACTACTGGCGAATCGATGAGGTCAACGGACCGCCGGACTATACCATCTTCAAGGGCGAGGTTTGGAGCTTCGAAGTGGAGCCTCTCGCCTATCCGATCGAGAACGTCACAGCCGTCGCGTCCAGCTCCAGCGAAGGCGCAGGACCTGAGAACACGATCAACGGCTCCGGCCTGGATGACGGCGGGCTGCACTCGACCCGGTCGTCGGACATGTGGCTCAGCGACGCCGAAGGTGTCCAGCCCACCTTCATCGAGTTCACGTTCGACCGCCTCTACAAGCTGCACGAGATGATCGTCTGGAACTACAACGTCCAGTTCGAGGCACTCCTGGGTTACGGGTTCAAAGATGTCACCGTGGAGTATTCCGAAAACGGCGCCGATTGGATGACCTTGGGAGATTTCGAGTTCGCCCGGGCCACCTCGCAGGAAGGCTACGCCTCCAACACCGCGATCGATTTCGAAGGTCACGCTGTCCTCGCCGTGCGTTTGACCGCCAACAGCAACTGGGGCGGGATGTTCCCCCAGTATGGCCTGAGCGAGGTCCGTTTCATGTACGTTCCCGACCTTCGCCCGCATCCCCCAGCCGGCCGATGGCGATACGAGCGTGTCTCCCGACACAACGCTGAGCTGGCGCGCCGGACGTGAGGCAGCCGATCATGAAGTGTACCTCGGAACCGACGCGGCGGCCCTGGCGCTGGCGGGCACGAGCACAGCGCCGAGCTTGACGCCTGGGACACTGGAATTCGGCAGGACGTACTACTGGCGAGTCGACGAGGTCAATGAAGCCGAGGCGATCAGCGTCTGGCAGAGCGACCTCTGGACTTTCCAGACACTGGAGTACGAGTTGATCGATGGGTTCGAGACGTACACTGACGACATCGATGCGGCGGAGACGATCTTCGACACATGGATCGATGGCTGGGCCACCGGCAATGGCTCGACCGTGGGCTACTTCGATGCGCCGTTCGCCGAGCAGACCATCGTCCACAGTGGGACCCAGTCGATGCCTCTGGCGTACGACAATTCCGCATCGCCCTTCTATTCGGAGGCCCAACGCGATCTGGGCGGAATGGACTGGGACGTGTACGGCGCCGATACGCTAAGGCTGTTCGTCTATGGACAAGCGCCTTCGTTTGCCGAGATGGCGGACGGCACGATCGTGATGAACGCCATCGGCGCCGACATCTGGGGCACGGCCGACGAGTTCCGTTATACCCACAAGACCCTCAGTGGCGATGGATCCATGATTGCCCGCGTTGACAGCCTGGCCGACAGCGACGTCTGGGCCAAGGGTGGGGTCATGATTCGCGAGACGGTCGATCCGGGGTCGGCGTTTGCGGCGGTGTACCTGACGGGCGATAATGGGTGTCGCTTCCAGGCGAGACTGGAGGCGGATGCGTCGGCGGTCAGTGACAGCGACGTCGTCACTGACGAGCAGATCGCGCTGCGCGAGCCGGTCTGGGTCAAGATCGAGCGCGTGGGTAACACCTTCAATGGCTACTATTCGACGAATGGCGCCGACTGGACCGCGATGGCCTGGAATCCGCAGACGATCGCCATGGCCAACGACGTCACGATCGGACTGGCTTTGACCAGTCACAACGCGACTGTCAGCACAGGCGCCGCGTTTGCAGAAGTCACGAGCACGGGCAACGTCACCGGTAACTGGCAAATGGCGGAGATCGGCGCGGCCCAGCCAACCGAGGGCAACGATCCGCAACCGCTCTATGTGGCAATCGAGGATGGGGCCGGACACGTCGCGGTCGTGACGCATCCGGATCTGGCGATCCGCTCGGGCTGGAACGAATGGCAGATTCCGTTCAGTGATCTGGCCAATGTGAACCTGAGCGACGTGCAGACGATGACGATCGGCGTGGGCGATCCCGACAGTCCGAGCATGGGAGGCACCGGCCTGATCTTCATCGACGATATCGCCTATGGGCACCCCGCCGCACCTTAGGCGGGTGGAGGTCCACTCGTATCGTTCGTGCGATGAATCCACGTCACGCGTCCTTCAGCGTGGATTCGGGACATGCTCATTTCATGTCCTGATGTCGTGACATTTTTGTATCGCGCCGCATAGTGGCGAGAGAAAAACGCAATATGGTTTTTTTACAGGGGACTTTCTTCCGCATAATGAATAGCATCACCCTGCAATAACGATCTGAACTGGGCCACGTGCCCGTCAGAAACGACGAGAACGCCCGGGTAAAGGAGGGTCTACCCCGAATGACGCACAATTCAGGCGTCCAGTAAACGATTCTGGCACGCTGCGATTCCAGTCCGGCGTGATTTACGCCGATTAAACAGGCGTATCCTGGCGCAAGGCCGAGATACACCGAATTGATTCCGTCTGAAGGAGGATATTTATGCTTAAGAGACGATTCTATTTGTGGACCATGGTCCTCGCGATGACGGGGTGCATGGCCGTCCACGCCGCGGTGCTGATCGACGACTTCGAGCAGACTCATGACTTCATCGTCGACGGCCTCGAAGGCACCGTCTGGGACGGCTTCGTCGGCTTGGACCCTGACGATACCGCCATAGCACTCAATGTCTCCATGGATCGACCGGGCCAGTTGTATATCGAGTCGGCCGGCGGATACTGGCAAGAGCCCTGGACGCCTCTGGGCCCGTTCCTCTACAAGATCATCGAGGGTGATTTCATCGCGACGGTGCAGGTGACGGACTACGCGGGTACCGCCGACAATCCGGTCTACCACAACAACTGCGGCCTGTTGGCGCGGTGCTGCCCGACGATGCCGGCCCCGGTGAAGACTGGGTCGCCATGGACTACTTCCCCATCTGGAGTTGTGGCAACTTCGTGCGAAGCGCAGACGACGACGTGCGAACGGAGAATGGCAACAACGGCGCGCAATTCAACCTGGACCCGTACCTTCAAATCGAACGCGCCGGCAACACGTTCCATTTCCGCACCAGCGCCGACGGCGTGACCTGGACGGAGATGGGCGTCTCGCCGCTCACGAGGGACGATCTGGCCAACGTGCCGTTGCAGGTCGGGCTCTATCAGGCCACGTACTCAGCCGATCCCGGCTATGCGGCCTTCGACAACTTCTCCGTGGACGGGCCGATGGTCGTGCCCGGGATGAAGGCGTACAACCCCGGCCCGGCCAATGAAGCCACCGACGTTCCGCGTGATGCCACACTGAGCTGGATGGCGCCGGAGGGCGTCGCGATGCACGACGTCTACTTCGGGACGTCGCTCGACGAGGTCAGCACCGCCGACAGATCCAATCCCATGGGCGTGCTGGTCAGCGAAGGACAGAGCGATATGACCTACGTCCCGGCCGAGCCGCTCGCATACGGGCAGACCTATTACTGGCGCGTCGATGTCGTCGAGACCGACGGTGTCACGACCCACGCGGGCGACATCTGGAGTTTCACCGTAGAGCCCTACCTCTATCCCATCGCCAACGTCACCGCGACCAGTAACGCGACGTCAGAGGAAGGGACCGGCCCGGAGAACATGGTCAACGGATCGGGCCTCAACGACAGCGACCAGCACTCGACCGAGCCGACGGACATGTGGCTCGGCATCCCGGGCGAAGACCCCGTGTGGGTCCAGTTCGAGTTCGACAAGAGCTACAAGCTCGACGAGATGTGGGTCTGGAACTACAACGTGATGTTCGAGAAGATGCTCGGTCTGGGCCTCAAGGATGTCACGGTGGAATACTCCGTCAACGGAATGGACTGGACCGTGCTTGGGGACGTCCAGTTCGCCCAGGGGACGGCTAAGGCCGGGTACGCCCACAACACCACCATCGACTTCGGTGGCGTGGTCGCCAGGTTCGTTCGCCTCAATGTGCTGAGCGGCTATGGCATGATGGGCCAGTACGGATTGAGCGAAGTCCGCTTCCTCTACAAACCCGTCAAGGCCCGCGATCCGAAGCCGGCCAGCAACAAAACGGGGGTGAGCCCCGACACGGCGCTGACCTGGCGAGCGGGCCGCGAAGCCGTGACCCAGGACGTCTACTTCGATACGAGCAAAACGGCCGTCATGAACGGGACCACACCGGCCGCCACGGTCGTCGGCAGCCAATACGTCCCGGGCGAGATGAACCTGGGCACGACGTACTACTGGAAGGTGAACGAGGTCAACGACGCCGCCAGTCCGACCGAGTGGGAAGGCGATCTCTGGAACTTCTCCACGCTGGAGTTCTTTGTCGTCGACAACTTCGAGAGTTACACCGACAACATCGATGCGGCCGAGACGATCTTCGACACGTGGATCGATGGCTGGACCAATGACAACGGCTCGACGGTCGGCTACTTCGATGCTCCGTTCGCCGAGAAGACCATCATCCACGGAGGCGCCCAGTCGATGCCTCTGGCTTACGACAACACTAGCGTGCCGTGGGTCTCGACGGCCGAGCGCACCTGGGAGACGACTCAGAACTGGATGCTCAACGGCGCCGACACGCTGCGGCTGTTCTTCCGCGGTCATTCCCTCGGCTTTGCGGAAACCGCCTCGGGCAGCATCACCATGAACGGCGTCGGCGTTGACATCTGGGGCACGGAAGATCAGTTCCGCTTCGCTTACAAACAACTCAGCGGAGACGGCTCGATCATCGCCCGCGTCGACAGCATCGAGAATACCAACACCTGGGCCAAGGCGGGCGTCATGATTCGTGAGACGCTCGAGACCGGATCGAAATACGCCATGGTCATGATCACGCCGGGCAACGGCGCAGTCCTTCCAGCAGCGCACGGCCCTGGCGGGCGACAGTGCGTCCGTCAGTGAAGCCGGCATCGAAGCGCCGTACTGGGTCAAGTTGACGCGGACAGGCGATACGTTCACCGCTCAGCGATCGGAGGACGGCGTGAACTGGGTCAGCATCACCGCCGACCCGGCCGCCTCCACGGTGACCGTCAAGATGATCGGCAATGTACTGATCGGCCTGGCCGTGACGAGCCACAATGCGGCGGTCGCCGCGACGGCTGAGTTCTCCAACGTTGCGACCACCGGTTCGGTCAGCGGACAATGGCAGAACGTCGAGGTCGGCGCCGCTCAGGCCGGCAACACGGCTGACGGATTGTACGTCACCGTCGGCGACGCCAGCGGACACACCGCTACCGTCAAGCACCCCGATCCGCAAGCCACCCTGCTCGACACCTGGCAGGAATGGCAAATCCCGCTGAGCGATCTGAGCGCGGCCGGCGTGGCTCTCAATCGCGTCGAGCAGATGGTCGTCGGTGTGGGCGACCCGGACCGCGCCGCCGCGGGCGGGCAAGGCATCGTCTTCATCGACGATATCGGTGTCGGCCACCCGCTGACATCCGAGCCCATGTCGACCGAGGTTGAGAGCTTCGACGTTTCGCGCGACTTCCTTGCCGAAGGCGTCGAAGGGACCTTCTGGGATGGGTTCCTCGGACTGGGCGAGAATGAAACGGTCGACGTATTGAACGCCTCGATCGACCGCCCGGGCCAGTTGTTCATCCAATCGACCGGAGCGTTCTTCCAGGAACCCTGGTCTCCCATCGGACCGTTCCTGTATAAGGTGGTCGAGGGCAACTTCATTGCGACGGTGAAGGTCAGCGACTACGCCGGGACCGCCGATGCCCCAGTCTATCACAACAACTGCGGCCTGATGGCTCGAGCCTTGCCCGACGAGGCGGGACCGGGCGAAGATTGGGTCTCGATCGATTACTTCCCCATCTGGAACTGTGGCAACTTCGTTCGCAGCGCCGACGACGACGTCCGAACGGAAAACGGCAATAATGGCAAAGCCTTCGGCGCCGACCCGTATCTCCAGATCGAGCGGAAAGGCAACGTGTTCCATTTCCGCACGAGCCCCGACGGCGCATCGTGGACGGAGATGGGCGTCTCCCCGCTGACGCGGGACGATCTGGATGGCGTAGCTTTGCAGGTCGGTCTCTTCGAGGCGACCTACTCCGGCGATCCGGGCTATGCGGCGTTCGATGACTTCGTTCTCGAAACGCCATAAAACGCAGCAAGACGCGGTCAGGTATCCGTCTTGATCCTGACCGTTGTTCCTGGGCAATCTTGGGGCCTGTGTCCGTGCGACGCAGGCCTCAAGTGTTTTATGCGGGGAGCCATTCCTTCTCTTGATGCCGTGTGGCAGCCTCAAGCGCAGCTTGGGGATGGCGGACCAAGCTGCTGGGCAAGCATCAGGAGATAGCCAGTGCAAGGAAACCACCCCCAAGTCCTGTGGACTTGAGGCTGCCACCCGGATAGGCCCTTGATGTTTAGCGGTGGTTGGGCTATATTCACATCCGGTCGTCTCCCGACAAGCTGACAACCTCATCTTTTTGGAGAATACAGAGCGCGATGGGACTGACACAGGAAGGCCAGGCGGCGCTGGAAAAAATCCGGCAGTGGGCGAAGGAACATAAACTGGACATCGCAGGTGGCACGATCCGTCGGACTTCGTCGCGGTTCTGTCTGGGCGTCGAGCATGGCGACTACAACGGCACCGAGCTTTTCGGCGTCGGTACCGACCGCTTCATCTGGATGGCCTACAAGCCCAACGGCACCAATCGCATCAGGCTCTTCAGTGGCAACTTCCCCGACGATGGGATCATCAGCTTCGAGAGTGGCAAGGTACCCGCCCCCAAGTCGGCCGAGATCGCCCACACGTGGGGACGCTTCCCTTACGGCGTCGATTACATCATGACGCGCGAGGGCTTCAAGTTCCCGAACGGCTTCGACGCCGTGCTTTATGGCAACATTCCGGGTGGCGGCATGTCGCGCTCGGCCTCGCTGACGATCAACCTGATCCTGACGCTGCTCGAGGTCAACCACTACGAGAAGGACGAAGTGGCTGACATGAAGATCATCGACATGGCGCAGGCCGTCGAGAACGCTTACATCGGCTCGCCCTGCGGCCAGCTCGACCAGATCATGGTCTACTTCGCCAGAGAGGGCATGGGCACGTACTACAACCCGGGCGATCGGTCGATCAAATACATCCCGCTGGGTGAGGGCGTGTCCGATTTCCGCATCGCCATCCTGGATACGGGGACGGACCGGCCTGGGCTGGAGAAAGCGACGTACGCCGTCAGGCGACGCGAGTGCGAAGAGTTCGTCGAGATTCTCAAGAAGGCCGGATACAAGATCGACTGCCTGGCGGACGTCTTCGATGAGGACACGTATCGCAAGATCGTCGATCAGTTCCACGGTGAATATCCCGATCTCTGTGATCGCCTGACCTACATCTTCCGTGCGCAGCAGCGATTCTACCAGATGCTCGAGGCCTGGAAAGCGGGCGATATCGAGACCGTCGGCGCGATCTTCCGCGAAGATGGCATCGGCCTGCGCGACGACTACAAGATCTCGGGCCCGGAGCTGGAGACGATGTGCGACATCGTCCGCACCGTCCCGGGCGTGCTGGGAGAACGCATGCTGGGTGGCGGTGACAAGGGCGCCTCGGCGCGCTGGTGCTGGCCGAAGGCGTCGAGGCGGTTCGAAACGCGGTCGAAACGGCGTATCCTCGCAGCCGACCCGACTTCGCCGACAAGTTCGCCATGCACACGTGCAAGGTCGTCGACGGCGTCAAGGTCTTCGAGGGCGAACTCTGACCCATCGGAAAGCAATCTGCATGACGCAAACACACGCATCACGGAAGAAGGGCCTCCATACCGCAACCGTCCTGTCCAACATCCAGGCGGGCGAGTGTTTCTGGAAGATGCGGCTGCGCTTCTCGGGCGAGGCGGCACAGGCCTACGCAAGATTCCGCCCAGGCCAGTTCATCCAGTTCGACGCTTCGGAACTGGCGATCCCGCCCGTCGAGAGCATCCCGGAGGCGCTGCTGGACGGCGCCCGACGCAACGTGCTGTTGCGAAGGCCGTTCAGTTTCTCCGACGTCACCGTCGATGGCGACACGACCACGGCCGATCTGCTCTACTGCGTCGTCGGGCCGGCGAGCCTGCGTATGACCACCCTGCGCGAAGGCGACGCCGCCAGCATCGTCGGGCCCTTGGGCAATGGGTTCACCGTTCCTGCAGGGCAAGCGGACCGCCTTGCTCGTCGTCGGTGGCATGGGCCTTCCGCCGATTCGCTGCCTGGCCAAAGCTGCTGAGCACCGAGCACCGCGACATCGAGACCATCGCCTTCATCGGCGCCCGGACGGTGAACGCCCTGCCTCTGGAGGAACGTCCCGCCGAATTCGAAGAAGGCTTGAGCCTCTCCGTCCCGACGTTTGCCGAGATCGGGATCCCGTCGATGGTCGCCACCGACGATGGATCGGCCGGTCATCGAGGACGCATTACCGAATGGGTCTCCCGATGGTTGGAGGAGAACGCCGATCATTCGCGAGAAGAGATGATCATCTACGCATGCGGCCCCGAGCGGATGCTGGAGGCGGCCGCTCAGGTTGCGGACACCAACAACATCGATTGCCAGGTGAGCATGGAACGCCGCATGGCCTGCGGGATCGGGCTCTGCCAGAGTTGCGCGATCGAGTGCAGGGTCGAAGGCTCGGATGAGACCGTCTACAAGCTCTGCTGCAAGGATGGCCCTGTCTTCGACGGGCACGAGGTCATTTTTGGCGAGTAGAGTGGTGACGGATTAATGGAATAGCGCGATGAAATACGAGGACATTCTTCGAGAGTTGGCGCCTTGCGGGTTGAATTGCCGCAAGTGCATGGCCTTCGCCGAAGGCGATATCAAGAAGATCAGTGAAGAGCTTCAGCGTCTGCTCGGCTCGTTCGACCGTTACGCCGAGCGCTTCTCAGCATTTATGCCCGTCTTCGAGAACTATCCCGCATTCAAAGAGTTGCTGGCTTTCTTGACACAAGCCAACTGCGCAGGTTGTCGCAAAGGCCAGTGCAGGTTCCCGAGTTGCGCCGTCATGCAGTGTCACAAGGAAAAGGGCGTCGACTTCTGTGGGCAATGCGAGGCGTTTCCGTGTGAGAAGACTACGTTCGATCCCGATCTCAAACGACGCTGGATCGAGATGGGCACGCGAATCAAGGAGCTTGGCGCCGAAGGCTACTACGACGAGGTAAAGGATGCGCCCGGTATCGATAGGAACACCAGATGGGACCGCAACACGGAAAGGACGTGCGAATGAAGACGGCGAGTTCGGCATCGTCGGCTGGGACGGCGCCTACTTCACGCGCTTCTGGATTGACCCGAAGGAGAAGCTCATCGGCGTTTTCATGACGCAGATGAAGGACTATTGGAACACGGACCTGGCCGCCAAGTACCGCGTGCTGGTCTATCAGGCTATCGCCGATTGAGACGGACCGTTTGAACAGGACTGCATGAGCAAAGACATCGACATCTCCGTTGAGTTCGCCGGGTTGAAACTGGCCAATCCGGTCTTCACCGCCTCGGGCACCTGTGGATACGCCGACGAACTGGCTGACTTCATGGACGTCAACGCGTTGGGGGGCTTCATCACCAAGAGCATCACGCTCAAACCACGCAAGGGCAATCCGACGCCGCGCATCGTCGAAACCGACGCCGGTATGCTCAACGCCATCGGCTTGGCCAATGTGGGCCTGGACCGGTTCGTCGAAGAGAAGCTGCCGATCCTCGAGCAGATGAAGCCCGCTGTCTTCGTCAACGTGGCGGGAACGACGATCGAAGATTACGTCGCCGTCGTCGAGCGGCTGGTGGGCGAGAAGGCCATCGCAGGCTTCGAGCTGAACATCAGTTGCCCGAACGTCAAGAAAGGCGGCATCAGCTTCGGAACCGATCCGGTGCAGGTCGAGGAGATCACCAAAGCCGTCAAAAAGGCGTGTGGCTCCAAAGTGCTGCTCGTCAAACTCGCGCCGGCGGTCACAGATATCAGTGTTACCGCGCGAGCGGCCATCGCAGGCGGTGCCGATGCGCTGAGCCTGATCAACACGTTCACCGCGATGGTCATCGACATCGAGACGCGACGTCCCGTACTGGCCAATCGCACCGGAGGGTTGTCGGGGCCCGCTGTGAAACCGATCGCCATCTACCTCGTCAACAAGGTCTATCGTGAGGTGACGCGGGAAGCGGGCATCCCGTTGATGGGTCTGGGCGGCATTCGCACCGCGGCCGACGCCATCGAATTCATGATGGCGGGCGCAACGACCGTCGCGGTCGGGACGGCCAGTTTCGTCGAGCCCGATACGGCGGCAGCAATCGTCGATGGCCTCCGTGACTTCTGCTCGCGAAAGCGAATCGTCAAGCTCAGTGAATTGACAGGTTCACTTGACGAACCCACTTGATAGCAGCAATCAACGCGTTCGAATCCGTTCCCCGAAAGAGAAGGGAGACTCGAAGATGAAACGACGTGACTTTCTGAAAACCGTCGGTTGCGGTGCCGCAGCCACTTTCCTCCCCGGTTGTAGCGCCAACTCCTCAGAGAAGGTGGCCAAGGACGGCGCGCAACGTCCGAACATCCTCTGGATTATCTCCGAGGACACGTCGCCCGACATGGCCTGCTATGGGCATCCGCTCGTCAAGACGCCCAACTTCGACAAGCTGGCCGGCCAGGGGGCTCGATTCACGAACGCCTTCGTGACCGGCCCGGTCTGCTCGGCGTCCCGCTCCGGCTTCATGACGGGCATGTATCAGACCAGTGTCGGCGCCCAGAATCATCGCAGCCATCGCCGCGATCGCTACACGCTGCCTGACCCGGTCAACGTCATCACCGATTACTTCCGCAAGGCCGGGTACTTCACCACCAACAGCGCCGGGCTCAACTACAAGAAGCCCGGTAAGACCGACTGGAACTTCACGCCCAAGGTCCTACCCTTCGACGGGACGGACTGGTCGCAGCGTAAGCCGGGTCAACCGTTCTTCGCCCAGGTCAACCTCAGCCTGACCCACCGGGCCTTCAAACGGGACGAGGACAATCCGATCGATCCCAAAGCGGTGGATTTGCCCCCCTTCTATCCCGATCATCCGGTGGCCCGACGAGACTGGGCCGATTATCTCGAATCCATCCAGAAGCTCGACACGCAGGTCGGTGTCGTACTGGCCTGGCTCGATAAGGAAGGCCTCGCGGACAACACCATCGTCATGTACTTTGGCGATCACGGTCGTCCCCACGTGTGGGCCAAGCAATGGCTCTACGAGGGCGGCATTCGCATCCCGATGATCGTCCGCTGGCCCGGACACATCGAACCGGGCACGGTCGTCGAGGATCTGGTCAGCACGGTCGACTTTGCACCGACGTTCATGTCGTTGGTCGGTATCACACCGCCAAAGCACCTCCAGGGTCATCCGTTCCTTGGCCCCGACAGGAGGACTCGCAAGTACATTATCGCCGCTCGCGATCGATGTGACGGCACCGTCGATCACATTCGCTGCATTCGCTCGAAGCGGTACAAGTACATCCGCAACTACTATCCCGACCGGCCTTACACGCAGTTCAACGCCTACAAGAAGCTGCAGTACCCGGTCCTGACGTTGTTGCAGGTTCTGTACAAGCAGGGTCGGTTGACGCCGGTACAGGCGCGATTCATGGGGCCGACCAAACCGAAAGAGGAATTCTACGACCTCGAAAGCGACCCCTTCGAGACCAGGAACCTCGCCGACGATCCATCATACAGCAAGGCTTTGAAGGAGCATCGCGGCAAGCTCGACGAGTGGATCAAGGCCACCAACGATCAGGGCCAGACGCCCGAGCCGGAGGCGGTCGTCGCTTACTGGCAGAAGGACATGGCCGACTCATTTGCCCGACAGATGAAGAGCCGGGGTCTGTCGCCCGACATCTCGGATGAAGAGTATCTGAGCTGGTGGATGAAGAAGTTGCTCGCCTGAGCCGACCTGCCTACTCGTAAGATTCCTGGAGGTGGATATGGATCAGCCTGTCTCACAGATGCTGCGCACCATGGTTTTGATCGTGATCTCTATCGGGTCGTTCGTGCAATGGGCCCCGGCGGCGGACCAGGCGGACACCATGACCTACGCGCAGGCCAAGGCACGAATCCCTCAGCGCCAACTGCCCGATTTCTGGATCGGTGACGTCAAGGGGCTGGCCGGACGTTTCGAGAAGCTCACCCGAGGCAATGTTCGCGTCATCGCCATCTCGCCCGGTGGTCGGCCCATGCACCTGATCACCTACGGTGACAAAGAGCCCGTCGAGCACAAGGCGAACTTCAACTCAGCCATCGGAGGCCATCTGCCCAGCGCGTACATGAACAAGGCCGCGAGGAAGAAACCCGTCGTGTTCTTTGTCGGTCCGGTGCATGGCCATGAGGTCGAGGCACTGACCGGCCTGGTCAACCTCGTCGAGATCATGGAGACGGGCAAGGATCTGCGAGGCAGGGACCAATCTCACTTGAGACAACTCGGCTCCCAATGCCGGTTGCTAATCATCCCAGCGGGCAACCCCGATGGCACAGCGCGATTCGAGCCGCGTTCACTGCTGGGCATGACGTTGCAGGACTTGGAGTTCTGGGGCCAGGGTACCTGGAGCGACGATACACTGTGTGGCTGGCCTCAGGTTAAGCGGCAGCATCCTTTCGTGGGCGACAACACGGGCTTCCCGGGCTGCTACTTCGACGATGCAGGGATCAATCCGATGCACGATGAGTTCTTCGCCCCGATGGGACCGGAGGCACCCGCCATCCTTAAGGTCGCCCGCGAGGAAGGTCCGGAACTGGCGGTGTCGTTTCACAGCCACGAGGTGACGCCCGCGGTGCTGCGGCCCGCCTACGTGCCCAATGCCATTCAGCAGGATGTTCGCACATTGGGCGAGACGTGCTATGCGCTGCTGGAAGAGCGGAACCTGCCCCACAGCAGTCTGCCGCAAGTGCGTGCCGAGAACAGCGAATCGCCCAGTGCGTTCAACCTGACCAGTGCGCTGTACCACGTCAGCGGCGCGATGCCGTTCACATTCGAGTGCCCGCACGGAATAAAGGGCGCATGCGAAGTAACACACGATCAAATCCTCGACATCCAACTGACTCTCTATGAGGCCATGCTGCAACATGAACTCGACAAGAAGAAATGAGACCTGCTTCGGAGCCGCGAGGTGGACGCTGCTGGGCGTCGCTCTGCTCTGTAGCGTCGTCAGCGCGAAGACACTCAAGCTCGATGAGGATCCCGCCCGGCCCGGTGAATGGGGATATCGCCCCGCCGAAGGGAGCGTTTCGCCGACCGATCCACCAAGCTTCAGTTGGCGTCCGATGGACGGAATGACGTGGGAGATCGAGTGTATCTGCACGAGCGGCTCTGAGGATGATGACTATCGCGCGAGCGGCATCGAATTCAACGTGCATTGTCCGCCCAAGGTATTCGGGCCCGGAAAGTACACATGGCGCTATCGCGGTCGCGACGAGGAAGGCAACACCACGAACTGGAGCCGGTCGCGTTCCTTCGCCATCGCGCAAGACGCCGCCAAGATGCCACTGCCTGCACGCGCGGAACTGCTCGCTCGCATTCCCAGGACGCACCCGCGATTGTTCCTGCGGCCCGAGAACCTGCCCAAGCTGCGTGCGTTGGCTCAGGGCGAGATGAAAGCGGAATACGAGAAGCTCGTCCGGCAGTGTGATCGCATTCTCGCGGACCCGCCCCCTACCGCCGAGCCACCGAAGTACCCGCCCGACATGGAACGCAAGAGCGAGGAGTGGCGCGTCATGTGGTGGGGCAATCGCACTTACACCATCAAGGCCCTGAACAGTGCGGCGACGCTGGCCTTCACGCGACTGCTGGGCGGGCAGGACAAGTACGGACAGGAAGCGAAGCGCATCCTGCTGGAATGCGCCAAGTGGGACCCGAAGGGCAGCACGGGCTATCGCTACAACGACGAAGCGGGCATGCCCTACAATTACTATTTCTCGCGGACCTACAGCTTCGTTAACGACTCTGCTAACGGAAGAGGAGAAAGACCTCTGCCGCAAGGTAATGAAGATCCGGGGCGACGAGATGTATCAGCACCTCTACCCTCGCCACTTCTGGCGGCCCTACGCGAGTCACTCGAATCGCGCCTGGCACTTTCTGGGTGAAGTGGGCATCGCGTTCCAGGGTGAAGTCGACGGCGCCGAGGATTGGGTCTGGTTCGCGACGAATGTGTTCTTTAACGTCTATCCCGTCTGGAGCGACGACGATGGGGGCTGGCACGAGGGCTCATCCTATTGGTCCAGCTATATCGCCCGCTTCACGTGGTGGGCGGACGTGATGCGCGAGGCCATGGGCATCAACGCCTACGACAAGCCTTACTTCTCGAAGATCGGGTACTATCCGATGTACCTGCTGCCTCCCGGCAAAGTCGGGGGCGGCTTTGGCGACCTGACCGCCAACAAACGCGCGCGGAACTACATGCCTCTTGATGAGCGTCCTGGCCGCCCAGGCGCAGAATCCGCACTGGCAGTGGTACGTCGAGCAGCTTGGTGGGCCAGCGGCCACCGATGGCTATATCGGATTCATCCGGGGCCAGTTGCCCAAAGTCGAGGCAAAGGCACCGGACGATCTGCCCACGTCGCGACTGTTCGCGGGCACGGGACAGGCCTGTCTCAATACGACTATCGAGGATGCCGACAAGGACGTGCAGGTGGTCTTCAAGTCCAGCCCCTTTGGGACGCAGTCGCATGGCTACGAGTCGAACAACTCGTTCCTGCTCTGGGCCTATGGCAAGCGGCTGCTGATCCGCTCGGGCTATCGTGACATCTATGGCAGTGCCCACCATCAGAACTGGATGTGGAGCACCCGCTCGACCAACTGCATCACGGTCAATGGCCAAAACCAGCTCAAGCACACCGCGGCGGCTCAGGGCAGGATCACAGCCTTCGAGACCTCGCCCGACATTGACGTGGTGATTGGCGACGCCAGTGACTCCTATGGGCCCTCCGTCGAGCTGTTCAAACGCGCGATCATCTTCGTCAAACCCGATCTGATTGTCGTCTACGACCGGTTGAAGACAGCCCAAGCCTTCGACCTTCGAATACTGGCTCCATGCGGTGAATCAGTTCGATATTGGCAATGGAAACCAAGTCAGTGTCAAGAATGGAGACGTCGGCTGCGCGATCGACCTGCACTGCCGAAGGAAGCTGTCGATCACACAGACGAACGAGTACGATCCGAACCCGCGTCCTCGGATCAAGCTGCGTGAGTGGCATCTGACCGCCAAGACCACGAACAAAGAGAAGCAGATGGAGTTCTTCGCCGTCTATCGCCCGTACAAAACCGAGGTCGGGTACATGGGCAACTCGGGATTCGAGGTGATCCCGGGAGGCTATCTCTTCACGGCCAGCACGCCTGACGTCAGCCTGACCGCCCTGCTGCCGACCGACGACGCCGCAACGCTGGAAGCCAAAGACCTCCAGACCACCGGCGCCATCAAGCTCAAACTCGAACGGGAAGACCGGGAGCCCGAAATCCTCGAAATCCGTGAGGTGATTCATATTGCTCGCGAGCCATGCAGAGTTGGGGTGACGCCCCGAAGACCGTTGGATCTCCCATTTCGAAGAGTACCCATGACGCTCAAACAGACCCGATAGGGACGGGTTCGTTTGTAGTGGTCCATGGGCTTGTTCAGCCTCATGTTTCTACTCTGATGTCAGTTTCCAGACCACGAGACCAGCAACTATGCTGACAACAAACGCATCGACTACCCCCCAAATCACGTTCGCCAGCAGCCTCCGTCGACGGTCGAACTTTTGTTTCTGTGTGCCAAACAAGAACAGGTTCGACGGAAGGAGGAAACAGAAGATCTTCTCCGCGAGCGGGGTGACGGAAAGCACAAAGAAGACGATTATGAGAATGCTACAGCCTACCATGATAAACGGGAGCTCTCGGATCAACCCACTCTTCTCGACAAGTGAACGCTCCAGAAAGTAGTTGATCTTGACACCAAGATCATTTTGGGTAATGAGCTCGGCAACCTTCTCTGGCTCGGGTCCTGGCAGCCTAACGGCGATGAAAAGAAAATGGCAAACAAGGCCATCAGGGTGGTCGGCAAGCCTAGTAACAGCATCCGCCGTGTGGTTTCATTGAACCTGAAACCGGTATTGATCTCATTTTCCATGTACTCGCGCAAGTCACTAAACAGCAGGAACACGTCGTCACGGTCATTTCCGACCATCTTGAGGAATGTGCCGTCTTCAGAAAACGAGAGCTTGAACTCGAAAACGTCCTTCTGTTCTGTCTTGATCTGGAGTCGTGTGATGTGCTGCCAGTCAGCATTGTCCTCTCTGGTGACATCGTCGACCTTCTGTGTTTCGTACGAATAGGAATCTGCCCGATAGATCCGGAATGTATGGCTGAGAGGAGGGTCGTGCTTTGCGAGTCGTTCCTGAATGATGCTATTCAGCTTCCGAAGGCGTTCCTCGTCCAACAAGAAGCCACGTTTGAACGTGTGTTCTACGTATGCTGCCATCGCTATCTCCTTGTCTTCATGGCGAAGAATGGGTATGCCGCAGGCACACCACTCGGACCATCCGTCTCACGGACTCGCAACATCCCTATATCCTTCATTCGCACTTGCATGATAGCATAATACCTCGCCCCGAGCAACAGAGTCGCTGTGAGAATCAGCATAGCAGGGAGTCGTTCGTCGTGCGTCGATGCGGGGGAGCCCAGGAGAGAGTCGTCTCAGAACGGTGGCTACCTCTTCACCGCCAGCACGCCTGACGTCAGCCTGACCGCCCTGCTGCCGACCGACGACGCCGCAATGCTGGAAGCCAAAGACCTCCAGACCACGGGCGCCATCAAGCTCAAACTCGAGCGGGAAGGCCGGGAGCCCCAAATCCTCGAAATCCGTGAGGAGTAGTCGTATCGCCGCGGTGACACGGGTGGAAATCAGGCATCGAGGTTGACGATAGTCCGGCCGCTGTGTTGGCCCTGGAGCATGCGCCTGGATTTTGTCACTCAGTTGTGACAGAGGGATTTCGTCACAGAGGGACTCCAGTTGGTCGGGTCGCCACTCGTTGGCCAGTTTTGACAGGATCTCTTGCCTTGTGGGCATGGGGCAGTTCTGGCAGGCGATTCCGATGAGAGTCACGCCTCGCAGGATGAAGGGATAGACGTTCAGGGGCAGTTCGGGCGATGCGGCGTTGCCACAGCAGGTGACGACGCCGGCCGACTGGGTGGACTTGATCGCCGTGGCCAGGATTTCGCCTCCAACGGTGTCGATGACGCCCGCCCAGCGGCCTTGGAGCAGTGCCCGGCCACTGCCGCTCGTGAACGCCCTGCGATCGATGATCTCCCTCGCTCCCAACGGCTCCAGGATGGCTGCGGCCTCACTCTTGCCCGAGACGGCGACGACGGGGTATCCCAGCTTCGACAAAATGCCCACAGCGAAGACACCCACGCCACCGGTGGCTCCCGTGACGAGGACCTCCCCACGATCGGGCTGTACGGTCCTGGCCATCTCATGAATGGACAGGCCCGCCGTGAAGCCCGCCGTACCCAGCATCATGCTCTCTTTCAGCGTCAGTCCCGGTGTCAGTCGCATGACCCAGTCCGCAGGCACGCGAATATACTGCCCGAACCCGCCTGGCGTGTTCATCCCGAGATCGTACCCACAGACCACGACCGATTCGCCTACCGCGAATGTATCGACCGCGCTCTCCTCCACCACCCCGGCCGCATCGATCCCGGGCGTGTGCGGATAGCGTCTCGTGACCCCGGGATTGCCACTGGCCGAGAGTGCATCCTTGTAGTTCAGCGCCGAGTAGCGAACCCGGATCAGGACGTCACCGGCAGGCAGGTCCGCCGTGTTCTTCTCTTCGATGTTCCCGGCAAATCGCCCCTCGCCACCCCCTCTTACCACAAACGCTCTGTACGTGCGATTCTTCATGTGAAGACATACACCTCCGACGCGACGCGGGTTCGGCATTTCTCTGACTCGTCGAGGCAAGTGCAGGCAGACGTCATGCACGGAATTGCCAAAGGTCGCGAGAATCATGATGGTGATTTCGACCAGCGTTAAGCCAATGACGAGCGTCTTGTGCTGTCTCATCTGCCCACGTACGAACCACAGGGGGAAAAAGGTGAGCGGCGCGTAGATGGCAATCGCCAGCGGGATACCGAAAATCAGGGCGGGAAACGCGATCAACAACGGATTCCGCGTGAAAACAACCTCAACGAGAAAGATGGCAACCAGCGTCGCGATGAACAGCCGGCGTTCACTCCAGTGCCAGCGAAAGATCAGAAGGGTGAATACCAGCGGATAGCCCACATAGAACAGCAATAGAGTCGGCCCGTACTTCTGGAAATACGCGAGCCTGAACCCGCCCGCCGTCCCAAAGTCCACGACACCCCAAAGGAGAACGCCCAGCAGAAAGTACTGCCACGATGCTGGCAAGCGAAAGCCTCTGGTCAACTCAAAGTCCCACCGGGACACGATTCAGCCCCCAAGGAAATCTGGACACCAAGATGAGAATTGGCCTGCACATCGCACGAAGGTCGTTGTCGGGCGTCGGCGTACGGACCACTTTTTAGGTGCCGGACTACCTTCTCTTCGGCGATTTCGGTAGATTGGCCCCCGCCCAGTTTCTGGGAGCACGCATGCTTTGGTTCGATCTCTCATATCATGGTGCCCGCTGCCCTCGCGGCCTCCGTTCGCTATGCCAGTCTTTCTGCAGTACTCTGCCTACCGCGTGCGACGGAATGAGGCCCGTGAGGATGCCGTTTGCGACGCACAAGGTGAGCGCCGCGATCCCCAGAAGAGGCAGTATGCCGCTGCCCCGCCACCTGCTTGCGATACGGCTCATTTCCGCGAATCGCTCCACAATGAGCACATATGCGAGCCAAACGCCAACCTCCAGCCAATTGAAATACCGGAAGGCCGTTCTGATCCACCGTCCCCTGTGAAGCATGAATCCCTGGAGCGATCCCAGGCCCAGAGAGGTGAACAGAAGAACAAGCGTGACTTTGAATGCCGTCGTCCGAGGTTCCGCCTCTACCACCAGGACACTGACCGCAGCCAGAAAGAGCTGTGCTGCACTGACAAGAGCAACGACCGTACGAAGATGCCCCGGCCTGTCCTGCCGCGACCACACGGCATAGAAGGCAGAGGCCACCCCATAGCATAGACTGCTGTACAAGGCGGCCAGAATCAGACGGAAGTCCCCCTGAAACGAAACAACTTGAGAGAAAATCCCCGAACCATGGTCCTGCTGGTGCTGACCCAAAAGCTCAGGCCCGATCGAGAGGCCCCAGAATACCAATGTCGCGAGGGGCAGCGACACATATAGGACGCGGCACCGCACCACAATCCACGCAGCGACTACATACTTGGCCAACGCCGCAATAAAATCCCCATCGGGACGATAGACGAAGGCGACTACGGCCCCAGCACAGGCAATGACAAGATAGGCTCCCACCTCACAGCCCCTTTTCGCTACCATCTCGGTAACCTTCTTCCTCAATCAAACAGCCGGTCGCTGGACGCGGTGCCTCGATCCGCTACGGAAATCCGCCAGACTCCTCCTGCCGTCCTTCAGTAGTATAGCATTCTCGGCATCCGTATGCCATCCCCAAGAATGAGCAACGCGCCATGCCAGTGCCGCAGGGTGCACTGCACGTTTGTAGGTAAAATGATAGGGCCCTTCGTATAGGCTCAGAGAGTTTCGAGAGATTCTTTGAACCTATGAATGAAGGGCCGAATCATGGATAGCCGAATTCTCAGTCAATTGGAAGAGCTGTGTGGCGAGGAGTAAGGATCCACGCCCATAGGACGTGGCTTTAGGAGGCCCCCTGAAAGGGGGCTATTCTGGTCCACTGGGGCATCATTTACGTTACTTCAAATCCAACTCGCCTTGCCCCGATTCGAGCTGTCCTTGCTCCTGGATATATCGCCGTATCGTCTCTTCGTCCAATCCAACTGTACTGACACAATATCCAGTCGCCCAAAATGACAAGCCCGTCATCCGACGTTCCTGGAGCAATTGACGGTGGATGCGTACGGCACTTTTGCCCTTCAGAAATCCTATCAGCCGAGCGATGCTAAACTTCGGTGGAACCGAGAGACACATGTGAATGTGATCCGGCATCGCGTGACCTTCCAAGAGTTCCACGCCCCGCTGCTGACATAGCTGACGAAGGATCGGCCCAATCTGATGCTTCAATTTCCCGTAGATGACTTTCTTTCGGTACTTCGGTACAATTACCACGTGGTACTTACAGTCCCACCGTACATGGGACAGACTTTGCCAATCGTGCATAGACTTCTCCTCCATGCCCCAATGGACCAAGGAGGAGTCTACACGATGGCCCTATACCACGGAACGCTCCAAGCTAACAGGGTCACACGGCCAGAGGCCGTGGTTTAATTGGCATAATTAACTCTGGTCCCGTCGGCCTGGGGCAGTTGGAGCAAGCCATTGGCACGCTTCTCAAGTCGATCGGAGTGGGATTGTTGCAGCGGCTGGTGGACCGAGGCCGCAACGGGTATCGGGGCAGCGCGATTCCGTGCTCGTGTGGCCGCTCGATGCGGTTTGTGGGCCATCGGCCGCGCTCGGTTCATACGCTCTGGGGCTGGATTACGATTCATCGGGCCTATTACCATTGTGCCGCCTGCCATCGTGGCCAAGCCGCTTACGATCAGGACAGCGGCTTGGGAGCCGGACAGCTCAGTCCGGCCTTGGCCAAAGCCTGCTGCACCTTAGCGGTCGATGACAGTTTTGCCCAAAGCCGAGAAAATCGGACAGTTGTTTGGCGAAACGATGGCCGATACCACTGTCGAGACGCTGGTCCATCAGGTCGGCGCCGTCTCAGCCCAGTCGCAGGAGGATCAGCGTCAGCAGTTTGAGGCCACCCGTCAAATCCCTGGCGTCGAAGCCCAGCCGCAGCGTTTGTACGTCAGCGTCGATGGCACGACCGCCCGGGAGCGCGATGGTTCGCACGAGGCCAAGGTCGGCTGTATCTACTGGCAAGACGAGCAGTTCCGCCGGCACACGTACTATCTCGGCCGGTTCTGCGACTCGCAGACGTTTGGCTGGCACCTCTGGCTGGCGGCTTGTCGCCGGGGCTTGCGTGGCGCACAAGGAGGTGATCTATCTGGGCGACGGGGCCCCGTGGATTCGCAGCGAACACAAGCGGCATTTTCAACGGGCTGTCTTTATCATCGACTGGTACCACGCCAGTGAACACCTCTGGGACTGCGGCAAAATCCTGTTCGGCGAAGGCACGATGCTGACGCAACACTGGGTCCAAGAGCGTCTGTCGCTGCTCTGGGACGGTCAGACACGAAAGCTGCTGGAGAAGCTCAAAGCCGACCGTCACGGCCACCGTGGCGAAAACGCAAGGCGCTGAACGATCTGATTCGCTACCTCTCGACCAACGAAGAGCAAATGCGGTACGATGTCTTTCGAAAGAAAGGCTACGACATCGGCTCGGGGTCCGTCGAGGGGGCCTGCAAACACGTCGTGGGCAAGCGGCTCAAGCAGTCCGGCATGATCTGGACCCGCCCCGGCTCTTCGGCGACGCTGGCCCTACGGATCACCTGGCTCAATGGTGAATGGGACCCCTTCTGGCAGAACCGCCCCATGGCCGCCTAAAATCTACCCACAAACACGCAGTGCACCCAGTGCCGCACCGGCGCAAGAATCAGGTTGATGTTCCAGGTGATCTACGGTAGTCTGAGTGGCCTTGAGCCCGCCAAGTAGGAGTACCGTAGATGACGATGGTGCCAACCTGTCACAACGTGACCACACGCCAGCCTCGCAGACGGGCACGTTCATTGCCGCATGTCCAGGGATCTTTGAAGGGGAGATAGCAGATGGCCAAGGATATGGAGACGCTTTACCAGGAGCGACTGAACCGGTACGTGACGGCGATGCGGAACGAGAAGCCGGACATGATCCCGATCCGGCCGTTCGTGGCCGAATTCGTCGCGAGATACGCCGGCATGACCTGCCAGGACGTCGCCCACGACTACAACAAGGCCTTCGAGGCGGCGGTCAAGTGTGCCAAGGACTTCGACTGGGACGCGGTGGTCCCCAACATGGTCTATGTCTGGACGGGGCTGGCCCAGGCGGCGGGCACTGCGGTACTACGGCATTCCAGGGATCGGCATCCCCCACACGGTCGGGTTCAACTACATCGAGCCGCCCGAAGACCAGGCGTTCATGCGGGCGGACGAATACGACGAGCTGATCGACGACCCGACGGCCTTTCTCTACAACATCTGGCTGCCCCGCGTTTCGACCGAGGTCAGCACGATCGGCGAGGCCTCGACCTACCGCAACAACATCTCCTTGATCAAGAGTGGCATGGCGATGATGCAGTACTTCTACGCCTTCGGCCCCCAGATCGGGCGGCTCCGGAGCGAGTGCGGCACGGCCTCGGCCATCGCCGGCATCTTCAAGGCGCCGTTCGACATCATCGCCGACAAGCTGCGCGGCTACGTGGGCCTGACGATGGACATGCAGAAGCAGCCGGACAAGGTGCTCAAGGCCGCCGAGGCGCTCGATCCCGCATCTGGTCAATGTGGGGCTGACCACCGCCGACCCGGGCAACCAGGTGCCCATCGGCTTCTGGATGCACCGCGGCTGCGTGCCGTTCGTCACGCCCAAGCAATTCGAGTCGCATTACTGGCCCACGCTCAAGCCCTGCATCGAGGAGTACTGGAAGAACGGCCACCAGACGCTGTTCTACGCCGAGGGCAAGTGGGACCACCACTTCGACGCGTTCCGCGAGCTGCCCGACCAGAGCATCGTCTACCACTGCGACCAGGGCGACATCTTCGAGGTCCATCGCAGGCTGCACGACAAGTTCGCCATCAGCGGAGGCATTCCCAACGTGATGCTGAGCTGGGGCGAGCCCGAAGAGGTCAAGGAATTCGTCCTGCGCGTCATCAAGGAGGTCGCCCCGAATGGTGGCTATATCCTGGACGCCGGCGCGATCATGCAGGACGACACGAACATCGAGAACATGAAGATGATGACGCAGGTCTGCCGGGAGCACGGTGTCTATGACTCCGGGACCTATCAGACCCCGACGGCGACGCCTCCGTGCGATCTGCCCTCGTCGGTGGAATCACGCAAGAAGGTCACGGGATTGACGGGCCGACCGACGCCTCGCGTCAAACCCGGCGTGTGTTTCCCATGGGAAGAACGCGTAAAGGACCTGCCCGAGATCACCGGCGACAAGGCCCTCGTACAGAAGGTGTGGGAAGACGTCGACGCGCTGGGCAACATGTATATCTGGCAAATGCTGCTTTCATTTTGACCCGTTTGTAGTGACGCCGTGAGGCGTTCGTTCAATATGCCCTGACGGGCACACTACGAACGACCAATAGGAGGATTTCGATGAACCGCAGAATCGGCCGCCGATCGTTTCTCAAGCGCACAGCCGCCGTGGCGGGCGGTGTGGCACTGCCCTATTTCGTCCCCTCCTCCGCGATGGGCAACGCGGACACGGTTGCCGCCAGCGAGCGCATCACCATCGGCTTCATCGGCACGGGTGGTCACGGTATCGCCATGAACCTCAAGAGCTTCCTGCCTCAGCCCGATGCGCAGGCGGTCGCCGTCTGTGACGTCGATCCGGTCAATCTCAAGAAGGCGCAGGACCTCGTCAACGCCAGGTATGGCAATGACGACGTCATGACGACGAAGGACTTTCGCGAGATCCTGGCCCGCCCGGACATCGACGCGGTGATGATCTCAACGCCCGACCACTGGCACGTCCCGATCGCGATCGCGGCCGCGAAGGCGGGCAAGGACGTCGAATGTGAAAAACCAACGCTGACGATCGAGGAAGGCCGGCGGCTGGTCGAGACGATGGAGCGATACAACCGGGTCTTTCAATGGTCCACCGAAGACCGCTCGGTAGACGTCTATCATCGTATGTGCGAACTGGTGCGCAACGGACGGATCGGGAAGGTCCACACGATCAAGGTGGAACTGCCGGTCGGGCCGGATACACCAGGCAATCCAGAGCCAATGCCCGTGCCTGAAGGCTTCGACTATGAAATGTGGCTGGGCCCCGCTCCCTGGGCCCCCTACACGAAAGACCGCTGCCACTGGAACTTCCGCTGGATCTTCGACTATTCCGGTGGCATGCTCACCGACTGGGGCTGCACATCTGCTCGACGGGGCCCAGTGGGGCAACAACACCGAACACACCGGTCCCGTCGAGGTCGAGGGCAAGGGTGTTTTCTGCAAAGGCGGGCTCTACAACACGGCTCGTGAGTACCACCTCGAATACACCTACGCCGACGGCGTCAAGCTTCTCGTCGATTCTGGGACGCCCAGTCTGCGCTTCGAAGGTACGGAAGGCTGGATCGGCAATCGAGGCTGGCGTGGCAAGCTCGAAGCGAGCAAGCCGGCGATCCTTGATTCGATGATCGGGCCTGACGAAATTCATCTGTACACCTGCGTCGGTGGCGAGCAACGTAACTTCCTCGACTGCGTCAAATCACGGCAGGCCTGTTACTTCCCGCCCGAGATCGGTCAGCGATGCTTCACCATCGCCCATATCGGGAACATTGCCATGTTGCTGGGCCGCAAGCTGCGATGGAACCCAGAGACGGAACGGTTCGTCAACGACGACGAGGCCAACCGCATGCTCCGTCGCGCCGCCCGTAGTCCGTGGAACCTGCTCTAAGCGAGCCAGCGAAAGGGACATTCGACCATGAAGGCTAACAGAGCTATCGCCGCCCTGCTCGGATTGGTCCTTGCAGGCAACGTGTGGGCCGTCGACTGTAGCGAGTGTCACAAGCTCGCGCTGACGGGTCAGGACCTTTCCGCCTGGGCCGGAGACACGGGACAATGGGAGAACGTCAGCGACGCGCATCTAAGCACTGACGACCCAAAACGGCTTACCGGTGATCCGGGCGACGGTGCAATCCTGAACGGTCCCGCCGGGAAAACGAAGCACTTGCTCAGCAGACAGCAGTTCGGTGACGTCCGCGCGCACATCGAGTTCATGGTATCGAAGGATTCCAACTCCGGCGTGTACTTCATGGGCCGCTACGAGGTCCAGGTCTACGATAGCTGGCAGAAGGAATCGGAGTATCCCGGCATCGAGTGCGGCGGGATCTATCGGAGATGGGACAATCGCACGAACACAGGTTACGAGGGGCATTCGCCTCGGGTCAACGCGTCGCGCGAGCCAGGACAGTGGCAGAGCTTTGACGTGATCTTTCGAGCGCCTCGCTTCGACGCAAGCGGGCGTAAGGTCGCTAACGCGCGCTTCGAGAAGATCGTCCACAATGGCATCGTGGTCCACGAGGACGTCGAAGTCACGGGGCCTACGCGATCGGGAGCGTTCGAGGATGAGAAACCACTCGGCCCCCTGATGCTTCAGGGCGATCACGGTCCCGTCGCTTATCGCAACATCTGGCTGGCTCCGGCCGGCCCGAATCCGTTCTTCGCCTTGGATAATGGCGTCGTCGATGAGAAACACCAGACAGCCCAGGCCCAGGCCGAGGTGCTGAAGGAATTGGGCTATGACGGAATCAGCGTCGGTCTCGACCGCTGTCCTTCCCTGCCCAAACTTCTCGATGAGCTGGATCAGCGGGGATTGCGTCTGTTCACCGTCTATGCAGGAATCAACATCGATCCCGACCAGGAGCCCTACAGCGCTTCGCTGAAAGACGCCATCGAAACGCTGGACGGCCGCAACACCATCCTCTGGCTGTTCATGCGCAGCCAGGAGCACAAGCCTTCGGCAACCGAGGGCGACAAACGTGCCGTCGCCATTCTTCGCGAATTGGCGGATCTGGCGGCCCAGCACAACGTACGTATCTCGCTCTATCCCCATCATGGCTTTTGGCTCGAACGCATCGAGGACGCCGTTCGTATCGCAGATCAGGTCGACAAACCGAACGTAGGCGTTACGTTCAACCTGTGCCATTGGCTCAGAGTCAGCCCTGAGAAAGACGCTGGGACGCTTATCAAAGAGGCGATGCCCAGGCTGTCCGTGGTCTCTATCAACGGCGCCGATTCCGACGGCAAGAACTGGAACACGCTGATCCAGACACTCGACCGGGGCACATTCGATATGAGTGCGTTCTTGAAAACGCTGGCGGACGCCGGGTATACTGGGCCGATAGGGCTACAGGCGTACGGCATCGGTGGCGATGCCCACGACAACCTGAAGCGGTCGATGGAGGCCTGGAAGGAGCACGCTCGAGTTTTCTACCAGGACGTCTCGCCATTCGGAGAGCCCAAGAAGCAATAGGCCCGGTCGGTTCGGCAGGGCCAGTTGAAACGAATAGAGCTCATCATGGAAACGCTTAGACTGCTGTGCGATTATTTCCCCACTGCTGTTTTCACGGGCAAGTGCCTGGTGTTCATCAGCGAGGAGTGGCGCGTCGAACTGACCGAACACAAAGATAGCGACTTCAGCCGGGGCTCGGCGCAACCCCCGGTGATCCGCGTCCGTATTTTCAAGAAGGCCCTCAATGGCGAGTTCGTCCCGGGCTTCTACGAGGACTTCCAACTGCCCGTGCCTGGCGAGTTGGCCGAGCAGATCGAGAAGTATGTGCAACTGGCCATCGGAACGAATCTGCGGGAAAACGTCGACTAATTGCCGGCGCAGATCGCTCGATGCCGGTTCCCCCTGCCCATCGGCAAATCGATCCATGTAACGAACGAAGCCGCAACGCCATTTACGACTATGGATAGACCGCAAATCCAGGAAGACAGCGACGGCATCGTGTTGGTCGCCAAAATCGTGCCGGGCAGCAGCAAGACCGCACTAGTCGGCACCCTCGATCAGATGGTCAAGATCAAGGTCGCCGCCCCTCCGGAGAAAGGCAAGGCCAATCAATGCCTTATCGCCTTCCTGGCCAGGCAACTCGGCATCAAAAAGAACGCAATCCAAATCGTCTCCGGGCAAACCAACCCGGTCAAACATGTGAAGATCGAAGGGATATCCGCCCGAACGTGCCTGGAGAAGCTGGGCTTCAGTTCATAAGGAAGTCGATGACCAGAAGCCCAGAGCCAGTAATCACCCAGCAGGCGGACGACGAGACGTCCCTGGCCTACATGCTGCGACTGGCGGGCCCGATGGTCGTCTCGACCACCTCGATGACCGTGATGCAATTCGTGGATCGCTTCATGGTCTCGCGTCTGGGCACCGATGCCCTGGCGGCGGTGCTGCCGGCCGGGTTCGTCGGTTTCGTCCCCGCCGGATTTGTGATGGGCGCCCTGGCGAGCGTGAACACCTTCGTCAGCCAGAGCTTTGGCCGCGGCGAGAAGGCCCAGTGCTCGAATTACCTCTGGCAGGCGATCTACATGAGCCTGGCCTACTGCCTGGCCATCCTTGCGATCCTGTGGCCCACCGCCCCGCTGGTGTTCGATCTGTTGAGCCAGCCTGCCGGCGTGGTCGGCATGGAGGTGGTCTACTTCCGTATCATGCTCTTCGCCAATTTCATCGCGGTGATCAACTGGTCCACCGGGCAGTTCTTCATGGGCGTCCACCGGCCGATCATCATCATGTACTCGTCGCTATGTGGGCAGGTCGTGAATGTCTTCGCCAACTACGTGCTAATCTTCGGTAAGCTGGGCTTTCCCGCCATGGGCATTGCCGGGGCGGCGTGGGGCACCTGCGCGGGTATGGGTACGGCGGCCTTGATCAACCTCGCCGTTTATCTCAGCGGTCCGATGCACCGCGAATATGGGTCGCGTCATTCACTGCGTCCCAGTCTCATTCGCATGCGGGCCCTGTTGAAGGTGGGTTTCCCCGCCGGCATTGGGCTGATGGTCAACATCGCCTTCTGGGGTGTGATCCTCTTCTCGCTCGTGGGCCGATTTGGCAAGGAGGCAATGGCGGCCACTAGCGCCGTGCTCTCGTACACAAATCTGTCGGCCATGCCGATCGTCGGCACGTCACGGGCGTTGGCAGCCGCGGTGGGCAAGTCGATCGGGGCCGGTCGAAAAGACCTGGCGATTCGACAGACCAGGGTTTGCCTGCGCATCGGCTGGATCTACATGGGCCTCATCGGCGCCTGCTTCTTTTTCCTGAGAAACTCGCTGATGGTCTTCTGGTCGGAAGACCCGAAGGTGATTGAGATCGGCTCACACGTCCTCGCGCTGGCCGCATTCTACCAGGTGTTCCACGCGTCGCGCATCACCTACGCCGGGGCGCTTCGAGGTGCAGGTGACACCACCTGGCTGGCGATGATCTCCGGTGTCGGCGCCCTTGGAGTCCTCGGTCTGGGAGGGTGGCTCGTCGTCAGACTGTATCCCGGTATCGGTGCCATGGGCCCGTGGGCCCTGGCAGCGATCAGCATCACATTCGTGGGACTGGCCAACCGCTGGCGGTTCAAGAGCAAACGGTGGATGCAGATCGATCTGTTCAAACACCGCGTTGTCCCTGCGGCGATCCCCGTCGAACAAACCGACGATTGACCGGGCACTCTGCGAAGCTAGTCGATCGGTTCCGCCAGTTTCGTCAGATAGATGTCGCGAACCGCACCCGTCGTGACCCACGTCGCGATGCCCAGAGGCTGACACAAATCCATCTCGGCCCGGATGTCGATCTTGTGACCTACTGTGTCGATGTCCACGAGCTTCTCGCCATCGAGCCATGCCGTGATCCGATTCGGAACGACCCGCAAACGCACGTGGTACCACGTCTTCTGCTTGAAGGCATAGAACGTGGTCGTTTCGTTTTCCGAAGCGTCGTAAAAGTCGATGTTGGACAGGCCGCACAGCGTGCCTCCCCACCCGCCCAGAACCAGCGTGCAAGGATTGTCCTCGACGGGAAAGGTCAGAGCACAGAAGAAATCCGTCCCGTCGACGCGCATCGCTTCGAGCGTGATCTCGTAGTTCATGCGAATGACCGGGCCGCCCCACGTGATCCCGGTGGCGTAGCTGCCCATCGGCAGGTAGATGGCCCCATCCTGGACATGAACGTCGCCCTGTCCACCAAAATCCGTCACCTTCCACTGCCCCAGGCTCTTCCCATCGAACAAGGAGACCTGCTCGCCAGGGCCTAACTCAAGAATCCCCTTCTTGGGCTCCTCAGCCTTCTCGGCGGCGGGTGCAACGACCTCCTCCGGGGTCTCCATGACCGCTTCCGACGCGTCGGCTGATTGCACCGACGATTCAGGCTCGGCAGACGGGCCATGGCAACCGGGCAACAGTATCAGAACCAGCAGGGCCAGAAGTGAGATCGCCAACCTCCCTCGTATCGCCCCGGAGTCGGTCCGAGAAGGTTCCTGAGAAGGGTCCGCCTGTCGCAATGCAGCCATAATGTCCTCCTGACAGCTCAAATTCATTTGGTGTAGCCTAAACCAGCGGGTACAATTGTACAAGAGGCAATTGATCGGCGGAGCGATTTCTCCGGTAGTGACGAAACACTCAAGGCCTGAGAACCCCTGGCCGATAAGAAACGTATGAACAGGCACTTGGAGAGCCGGTAGTCTCCCGTGCGTCCCGGTGCTCCGCATGGTTTGGGGTGTCGCCTTTTTCAACACACGCAACCGAGAAGGGCCAATGAAAAAAATCCTTTTGACGACGGCTGTTTTCCTGATCGCGGCTCAGACCGGCCCGATCGCATTCGGCAGTCGACTGGCCAATGCGGGCAAGGCGGGGCTCTACGTTCGCTCGCTCGACGAGGTCCTGCGACTTCAGGACGACGAGGTGGACCTGGCAACGGCCACATTGATCGCCTCGGAATACTGGAGCGATATCGTGGCCGGACGTCGCTACCTCGAACAGCTCGACGCCATGGCCCAGGAGATCCGCAGCCGGCTCCGCCAGCAGCGGCTCCAGGTCAACTACCGTGCCATCCCGGTCATCAATCAGTATCTGTTCGACGAACTCGGGTTCAAAGCCATCCCTCACGCCGATGATCCCAACGATCTCTTTCTGCACTCGGTCATGGACCGACGGCAAGGCTATTGTCTGAGTCTGTCGGTGCTCTATCTGTCTCTGGCTGAACGTCTCGGGCTGAAGGTCTACGGCGTGGTCGTCCCGGGTCACTTCTTCGTTCGATTCGATGACGGTCGCACCCGATTCAACATCGAGACGACCAGTGGCGGCGCCACTTCCACCGATGAACACTATATCGAAAAGTTCCAGGTGCCGACCGATCGTCAGACCATCTATATGAAGAACCTCACCAAACGCCAGACGCTGGGGTGCTTCTTCAACAACCTGGGCACCGTCTACAACGACATCGGTGACACGGACACCGCCATGCTGGCGCTGGAGCGAGCCGTCGCGATCAATCCCACGCTCTCGGAATCGCGGGCCAACCTGGGCAACATCTATTTGCAGAAGCATCGCATCGAGGATGCGCATGCGCCAATACCAGGCGGCACTCGATCTCAATCCGAATGATGCCAGAGCTTACCACAATCTCGGCAACGGGTATTTGGAGTTCGATCGCCTCAATTACGCAGTCACCTCCTATCGTCAGGCTCTCCAACTCGACCCGAACCTGATCGACGCCTATCGCGGCCTGGCCCTGGTCTACACCCGACTCGAAAAGCTCCCGGAAGCGGCACGCGAGCTGAAGCACGCCATCCGCCTCGCGCCACAGGATGCGGCGGCCCACGGCCAACTGGGGGATCTATACCTCCGCGGGGGCAACTATTCCGAGGCGCTTTCGGAATATCGACGCGCCGTCAGCCTCGACAAGACCTCGCCCGACAGCCAATACGGCCTGGGGGCGTGTTATTTGCGGCTTGGCCAAACTCAGAACGCGATCCGCGCCTACAAGACGCGCTCGCACTGAAGCCGGACATGCTTCCGGCCCTGGCGGATTTGGCCAACGCGTATGTCGACGAGAACGACTTCGCTTCGGCACTGCCCTACTGTCGCCAGGCGATTGCGATCGACCCGAACAACCCGACCATCCATGCCCAGTTGGGCGAATTGTACAGTCGTGTGGGCGACTTCGACCAAGCCATGGCCTCGTTTCGAGAGGCGCTGGACATCAGGCCGGATTACGCCGAAGCCTATTGCGGGCTCGGCCTCTGCTTTCAGCGCAGCGGTCAGATGGACAAGGCTATCGAAGCATACGAAACCGCGTTGAAGATCCAGCCCGACACACTCATGGCTCTGGTTAATCTTGGCAACGCCTACTTCGGCCGCGAAGACTACGATTCGGCTATCCGCTACTATCGCCTGGCGATCGCGGCCCGTCCCAAGGACGCCTCGATCCGACACAATCTCGGGGCCGCGTATTCAAACAAGAATGATTACACGCAAGCGGCGCAGGCGTACCGCGAAGCGATAGAAATCGACCCGAACTTTGGCGATGCGCACTATGGCCTGGCCTGTTGTCTCTACATGCTTCGGCAGTACGACCAGGCGTGGAGCCACGTCAACACGGCCAAACGACTCGGAACCAACGTCCCTGACGAACAGTTCCGTGCCATGCAGAGCAAGGCCAGGTGACGTCGGTGCGCGACGGATGCCCCACGGACGGCACCGTCCCATTCTGATTCACGACCGAGACACACACCGTGAACGCCGAATACAAGAGAAAGAAACCCGTTGTGGGCATTGTCGGTGGCATCGCTTCAGGTAAGAGCGTGGTCGCCGCCGAGTTCGGCAAGCTGGGCTGTCGCCGTGATCGACGCCGACGCGATCGCCCGTGAAGCACTGGATGCGCCTTCGATCCAAGAGGCTATTGTCGCGCAGTTCGGGCCGGGTGTTCTCGATGCGGACGGAGGCATCGACCGGCAGGCGCTGGCGAAGATCGTCTTCTCCGACGCCGCGAAGTTGGAGGCACTCAACGCCATCATCCATCCGGTCGTGTTCCAGCGAACCGAGCAACTGATCGCCCAGTACCAGAACGAGCCCGACGTCAAGGCGGTGGTGCTGGATATGCCTCTCCTGGTGGAGGTGGGATGGGCCGATCGCTGCGACCGAATCGTATTCGTTCAGTGCAATCGTGACCGCCGGATCGAACGAGCCAGACAGGGCCGTTCCATGGACGAACAGGAGGTCAAAATTCGTGAAAATTTTCAGATTTCTCTGGACACCAAAGCAGCCCTTGCCGATAATAGCATAGACAACAACTCTGGCTTCTCGACGTTAGTCAGGCAAATCGAATTTATCTTCTCTGAAATGACTAAGAATAGTTAGCGTGGTTCGTTCAAGAAGTTCGCATGTTGTCGTCTTGAGCGGCGGGCGCGAGGTCGCCTGATTTCTTCTCAAATCCCGTAGAACCACGAAGAGAAGGTGGTCCACATTGATTAGAGGGGTGTTGCCCGCATCTGTGGGGACAGGTTCCCACCTGCACAACCCGGGGCAAGGGTAACCACAAGACTCGTGTGTGTGCAAAAGGAGTAGTCATGGCCAAGGCCAAAACGACCAAGAAGAGGAAAACCAAGAAGAAACCGGCCGCAAACCCGGAGGTGGCCGCCGAGCAGGTCGAAGAGGCTCAACAGGCCGCCGCAGCGACCGCGACTGCCGACAGTCCGGAAGCCGTCGATGCAGCGGAGGCAACCGACGAAGAGTCTACTCACGCCAAGTATGAGCGAATCAAGAAGGGCAACCTCTACTTGACCGACCTTCAGAAGCTCACCGTCGCGGACCTGCACGAGATCGCCAAGAACGAGGGGATCACCGAATACAGCGCTTTGAAGAAGCAGGACCTGATCTTCCGCATCCTCAAGGAGCGCATCCGCCAGAACGGTCTGATGTACGGCGAAGGCGTCCTCGAAGTCCTGCCGGACGGTTATGGCTTTTTACGCAACCCCAGTTACAACTACCTGTCCTCCTCGGATGACATTTACGTGTCGCCGTCACAAATCCGGCGTTTCGGGTTGCGGACCGGCAATGTTGTTTCCGGACAAATACGACCTCCAAAGGATTCAGAGAAGTATTTCGCCCTGCTGAGGGTCGAAGCCATCAACTTCGAAAACCCCGATCTGCTCGCGGATAAGATCGTCTTCAGTGACCTGACCCCGCTGCATCCGGAAGACCGGCTCATCCTCGAGACCGGCACCGATGAACTGAGCATGCGGATTATCGATATCGTCACTCCGGTCGGCAAGGGACAGCGTGGACTGATCGTCGCTCCGCCCCGTACCGGCAAGACGATTCTGCTGCAGAAGATGGCCAACGCCATCACGGAGAACCACCCGGAAGTCAAGCTCATCGTCCTGTTGATCGACGAGCGTCCGGAAGAAGTGACGGAAATGGACCGCAAGACCGCCGAAGACGTCGAGGTCATCAGCTCGACCTTCGACGAGCCGGCGTCCCGGCACTGCCAGGTGGCCGAGATCGTGATCGAGAAGGCCAAGCGTCTGGTCGAGTACGGCCAGGACGTCGTCATCCTGCTGGATTCGATCACGCGTCTGGCTCGTGCCTACAACAACGAGACGCCGCACTCGGGCCGCATCCTCACCGGTGGTGTGGATGCCGGCGCGATGCAGATGCCGAAGAAGTTCTTCGGTGCCGCCCGAAACGTCGAAGAAGGCGGGTCGCTGAGCATCTTCGCGACGGCCCTGATCGACACGGGCTCGAAGATGGACGAAGTGATCTTCGAGGAGTTCAAGGCCACGGGCAACATGGAACTCCACCTGGATCGCCGTCTTGTCGATCGTCGCGTCTATCCGGCCATCGATATCAGCCGAAGCGGCACCCGACGGGAAGAGCTGCTGCTCGACCCGAAGGAACTCGAGCTGGTCTATCGTCTGCGAAGGGTCCTGAGCGATCTCAACCCGGTCGAGGCGGTGGAGCTGCTCAAGAATCGCCTTGCCAAGACGCGGAGCAATGCAGAGTTCCTGATGACGATGAATCTGGATTAGCCGGCGCTTGTCGGCATCGCCTCGTCACGGGACAGAAACGTTCCACCGACGGGCAAATCGGGCCCTTTACACCGGGCCCTGCGAAAGGTAACATGAGATCCGGCAGGCGTGTGTCTGCCGGATTTTTTTTGTGCGTCTTTGAGCTGGGAGTGTCATGGCAGAGCAGTTGGACAAAGTCTACGACCCGCAGACCGTCGAGAAGCAGGTCAATGCACTCTGGGGATCGCGACCGTACTTCCATCCCGACGCGTCGGGCGATGCAGGCGACGGGACGTACACGATCGTGATTCCCCCGCCAAACGTCACGGCCGCCCTGCACCTGGGCCACGCTCTGAACAATACGCTCCAGGACGTGCTGATCCGGTTCCGCCGGATGCAGCAGCGTAAGACGCTCTGGATGCCGGGCACCGACCACGCCGGGATCGCGACACAGACCGTGGTCGAGAAGCGCATTCTCGCCGAAGAAGGCAAACGACGCACCGATTTCCAGCGGGACGAGTTTGTCGCCAGGGTGCAGGCCTGGAAGGATGAATACGAAGCGACCATCATCGGACAGCTCAAAGCGATGGGCTGCTCGTGCGACTGGGAGCGCACGCGATTTACGATGGACGAGGTGTGCGCGAAGGCGGTTCGCGCGAACTTCTTCAACCTCTTCAAAGACGGTCTGATCTATCGAGGCAAACGCCTGGTCAACTGGGACCCCGCCACGCAGACGGTGCTGGCCGACGATGAAGTCGAGCACGAAAGTGTCCGGGGCCATTTCTGGTACCTTCGCTATCCGCTGGTGCAACCGGTCGATGCCGACGGGCAAAAGATCACCTATGTCACCGTAGCTACGACGCGGCCTGAGACCATGCTGGGCGACACGGCGGTCGCGATGAACCCGAGCGATCCGCGAGCGAAGTTCCTCGTTGGCAAGCAGGTCAGGCTGCCCATCGTTGGGCGAATCATTCCCATCGTCGCCGATGAGCACGTGGTTCTGCCCAACCCTGAGAGCGAAGATGAGAAGGCGAAGTTCTCGACGGGCTTCTTGAAAGTCACGCCCGCCCACGATCCCGACGACTGGGCGATTGGGCAGCGTCACAATCTCGACGTGATCAACGTGATGGCGCCGGACGGTTCCATCAGTGACAAGCATGGCTGGGACGACGCGACCGAACCCGAGGCGCGAAACCTCTTGGGCATGGACCGCTTCGAAGCCCGCGAGGCCATCGTCGAGTGGTTCCGCCAGGAGCATCTGCTCGAAGATATCCGGGACTACACGCACGAGGTCGGCCACAGTTATCGCAGTCACGTACCGATCGAGCCATATCTGTCCGATCAGTGGTACATCGCGGTCAAGAAACCGATCGAGCATCTGGCCGACAAGTTTGGCGAAGGCCTGATCGAAGGGACGGATGTCCCCGTCAATTCACTGGCGGGTCTGGCGCTGAAACCGCTCGTCGACGGTCGACTGCGTTTCATTCCCGAGCGATACGCCAAAACCTATCAGACCTGGCTGGAGAACCTGCGCGACTGGCCGATCAGCCGCCAACTCTGGTGGGGCCACCGCATCCCGGTCTGGTCGAAGGCCGGAGCGGATACTCGCCCGCCGGATGGACTATCCGATGCCGCATATTCTATGACAGGCGAATCCGACGACGGACCAGTGACGTTCGTCTGCGTCGGGCCTGGGCGCAAAGACGCGGAACAACGCCTCGAAGCGAATGGTTGGAATCGCGACAGCGACGTCCTGGATACGTGGTTCAGTTCGGCGTTGTGGCCTTTCAGTACGCTGGGCTGGCCTGAGCCGACGCCGGAGATGAAGACGTTCTATCCGGGGGATGTGCTCTGCACCGCCCGCGAGATCATCACGCTCTGGGTCTCGCGCATGGTGATGATGGGCCAGTATTGCGTCGGGGACATTCCGTTCAGCGACGTCTACATCCACGCGATGATCCAGGATGGCGAAGGCCGCAAGATGTCCAAGAGCCTGGGCAACGGAATCGACCCGCTGATCGCCATCGACAGCCACGGCGCCGACGCGATGCGGTTTACGCTGGCCAGCATGACCACCGACACGCAGGACATTCGCATGCCCGTGGCGCCGATGACGTTGCCCGACGGGCGCGAAGTCAACACGTCGCCCAAGTTCGACATCGGCCGCAACTTCTGCAACAAGCTCTGGAACGCGTCGCGTTTTGCGATGATGAATCTCGAAGACTTCCAGCCGGCGACGTTCGATGCGGGCGATCTCGATGTGATCAGCAAGTGGATTTTGTCCCGGCTGGCCACCACGGAAGCCGAGGTCACCGCTTCACTTGAAGCGTTCAAGTTCAGCGAGCCCCTCTCGCAGCTCTACCGCTTCTTCTGGAACGACTTCTGCGACTGGTACCTTGAGTGGGTCAAGTTCAGCATGAGAGACGAGGCCCGCAAGCCGATCGCGCAGAACGTTCTGGCGTTCGTCCTCGATCGCACGCTCCGGATGCTCCATCCCTTCGTACCCTTCATCACGGAAGGGATCTACCAGAAACTCAATGAAATGGCGCCCACGCGAACGCTCGGCGGTATCGCGACGGCCAGTGGCTGTGATGCACTCACCGTCGCCCAGTGGCCGGCCGGCATTGATGGGCTCGTCAACGTTGAGGTGGAAGAACAGATTCGCGTCGTCCAGGAGACGATCCGCGCGATTCGCGATATCCGCAACAAGTACAACAAGGTCAGCGAAAAGCTTTCTGCATCAGCAGCCGCACCGCAGGTCGTGGCCGAGATACTCAACGCCAACGCCGATCTGATCTGCCAACTGGCCAACCTCGATTCGTTCCAGGCGGCCGAAGGTGCGGCCAAGCCGAACAATGCGGCCACGACGATAGTAGAGGAAACGCAGGTCTATGTGCATGACGTGATCGACCCGGCGGCGGAACGGGCCCGTCTCGAGAAGCAAAAGCAGGAGATTCAGCAAGCGAAGAAGGCCGTGGAAGGTAAGCTCGCCAACGAGAATTTCGTGACCCGGGCCAAGCCGGAGGTGGTGGCTCAGGCCAGAGAGAGGCTCGCGCAGCTTCAGGAGCAGTTGCAGGCCGTCGAGATGCACTTGGCGGAATTGGGCGACTGACCCGGCGAAGGGAGATTCACTATGGACGTGGAAGTTGAACTGTCACGCATCATCATCAATGAGACGTCCGACCAGCAGATCATCGTCTTGAAGGAGCGTCACGGCGAACGGGCTTTCCCCATCGTCATCGGCATCGTGGAGATCTTCGCGATCGACCGCCGACTCAAAGGCATCACCCCCCCGCGACCGATGACCCACGACCTGCTCGCCAACGTCATCGACGGGCTTGGCGCCAAGGTCGAGCGAATCGTAGTCGATGATCTGCGGGAGCACACCTTCTATGCGAAGATCTATCTCCAGGTGAACGGCCGCACGGTGAAGATCGATTCCCGTCCCTCCGACGCCATCGCGCGATGCGCGGCGATCAATGCTCCGATTTTTGTGGCGGATCATGTCTTCGACAAGACGAGTCAGTAAACAGCATCGCGATCGCCATCAGTCCCACCGCAACGCATAGCATCGCGTCGGCCACGTTAAACGTATGCCAATGCCGGCCCGGCCAGTAGACCACGTCGATGAAATCTCGAACGCGACCACCGTTGAACGCGCGGTCCCACAGGTTGCCACAGACGCCCGCCGCGAATAGCCCCAAGGCGAATTGAAAAATGCGCTGTCGGGCCGAGCAGAAAAGAAAGAGCGCCAGGATCACCGTCAGGGCCACCGTCGAGACGCCCACGAGAAACAGACGGTTTCCCGAGGCGATGCCAAACGCCGCACCATCGTTCAGCGCGAGTCTGAAGGTGAGAATCCCGTCAATGATCGCCTGGCTCTGATCGGGCCTGTGGCTCAACGCGGCGAACACCGCCTTCTTGCTCCAAAGGTCCAACAGCAGCCCGGCCACCGCAATCGGCCAGAAGATCAGGTGGCCCGTCTTGTCGGGCAGCGCGTCTCTGCACGCGCTGAGAAGTCCGCGACGGGGTGCGGCCATCTCGCTGGGCTGTTCCTGGGTCGTCGGCATCGGTTCAGTCATTCGATCCTCACAATGCATTCGTCGTTGTCGTATGCTCTCTGATCAGCTTCTCCAGCCAGTCCCTTTTGGGCTGGTCCGGGTTGATCGCCAGCGAGCGTCGCCAGTAGCGCACCGCCTCTGCCTGCCACGCCTGGTCCTCAGTCCGTTGGGCCTTGACCATGCAGGCCACTCCGAGCCCGCGGTAGGCTTCCCAATCGCCATCGTCGAGCGCAATAGCCTTCTTATATGCCACAATCGCCTGGTCGAACTCATCGAGCTTCAACAGGCAGTACCCCAGATGGCGGAACCCGGGTGAACTGTCGGGTTGAGCCTCAACCACCTCGAGCAATACTCGCTTGGCCCGGTCATATCGCTCGTCTTTGATATAGGCCAGAGCCAGGGCCAGCCTCACGTCAGGCTGTTCCGGATGGGCCTTCAACATTTCTTCGTACGTGCGAGCAGCCTGTTCGTAGTCTTTCTCCTCTTCATACGCCCTGGCCAGCAGACGCGAAGCCTCTTGCGACTCTGGTTCGATCTTTCGGGCCGCCTCACAATGTGCCACCGCCTGCATGCCCTCACCGGCGTCCACGTAGCACCGCGCGGCCCCAAGCTGCGCGTCGAGGCTCTCCGCGTCCAGCTCACTCGCCCGGGCAAAGACCCGAGCGGCCTCAGCAAACTTACCGAGAGTCTCATACGTTTGCGCCAGGTCCATGTGATCCTGAAACGACCAGGGATCGAGCTCGGCGGCCTTCCGGAGCGGCTCGACGGCCAATTCGAGCTTGCCCAGCTTCAAATAGGCCTTGCCTAACTCGGAGTAAGCCAGAACAAACTCCGGGTCCTGCTTCACAACCACCTGGAGCTTCTTGACCGCCGCTTCGGTCTGGTCCAATTCGCCAAGGGTGACCGCTTCGAGATACAAATCGACCGTCGATTGCCGCTCGGCGCAACCGGGTGCGAGGCACATCCCCAACGCTGCCAGCCCCAGCCCCAACCAGAACCCCCTGTTGTTTCCGTCGAACACGCGCCGGTAGCCTTTCAGTATCTGCGAGGTCGGCGGACCGCCATCCTGACGATCGCGTTTCCCGCCCGAGATGCGATTATACCAAAGCCGGAAGGCCTGTCAAAGCCCCCCAGAGGCCTGAAATCCCCCCTCCGGCAGGGGTGGGTAAATGTTTGACACCGACTTCGACGGCCTGTATCTTAGGTGGCCGTTTTGGTTTTTGCTATGCGCTGGGACGAGGCTGCGCCTCGTCTCTGTTGTTATTGATTGAAAGGCACGTTTCACATGGCGAAAGAGAAGGCCGCGATTGCGAAGAGACCTTGCGTTCTGATCATCCGTGACGGATGGGGCTACAATCCCGACGCCGGCGAAGATAAATACAACTCCATCAAAGAGGCCCAAACGCCCACCGACGACATGCTGATGGGCGAATACCCCCACTGCCTGATCCACACGTACGGCTTATACGTCGGCCTGCCCGACGGAACGATGGGCAACAGCGAAGTGGGCCACCAGAATATCGGCGCCGGACGGACCGTACCGCAGGAATCCGTCCGCCTGACCCACGCCATCCGCGACGGATCGTTCTTCGAGAACCCCGAGTTCCTCAAGCTCGTCAAGTTCGTGAAAGAGCGCAAGGGCAAGATGCACCTGATGGGTCTGGCCAGCGATATCGGCGTCCATTCGCTGCTCGGACACCTCTATGGCCTGCTCGAACTGGCCAAGCGAAACGGCCTGACCGACGTGTTCATCCACGCTTTCACCGATGGCCGGGATTCCCCTCCCAATAGCGGCTTAGGGTACATCCAGGATATCGAGAAGAACGCGGCCGAGATCGGTGTGGGCAAGATCGCCACCGTGATGGGGCGATTCTACGCGATGGACCGCGACAGCCGGTGGGATCGCGTGCAGAAGGCCTATGACTGCCTGAGAGTCGGCAAGGGCTTCAAGACCGCCAGCGCCCAGGAGGCTATCAAGGACAGCTACGAGAAGGACATCACCGACGAGTTCATCGAGCCGACGTGCATCGTCAACAAAGACGGTGAGCCGCTGGCCACGATCGACGATGGCGATGGCGTCATCTTCTTCAATTTCCGAGGCGACCGCCCGCGCGAGTTGACGCGTGCCTTTGTCGATCCCGAGTTCAAGGAGTTCGTGCGGACGACGCTGCCGGACGTGTGCTTCGTCTGCATGACGGAATACGATGCCAGCATCCCGGCCGCCGTGGCTTTCCCCAAGCCCGCCAAGATGAAGAACATCCTGGCGGCGTATTGGAGCGATCTGGGGCTCAAGCAGTTCCGCTGCGCCGAGACGGAGAAGTACGCCCACGTGACGTTCTTCTTCAACGACTATACGGAAAAACCGTTCAAGGGTGAGGATCGCCAGATCGTGCCGTCGCCCAAGGTGCGTACGTACGATCTCAAGCCGGAGATGAGCGCTCCCGAGGTTGCCAAGGTCGTGCTGGAGCGGCTGGACTCCGACAAGTACGACGCGATGGTCGTCAATTTCGCGAATCCCGACATGGTCGGGCACACGGGGGACCTCTCCGCTGCGGTTCAGGCGGCTGAAACGGTCGATGAGTGCGTCGGCAAGATTCTCGATAAGATCAAGAGCATGGGGGGCGCCGCGGTCGTCACGGCCGATCATGGCAACTTCGAGAAGATGATCGACGGAGACCCGGACAGTCCGCACACCGCCCACACGATCGGCGATGTGCCCTTGATCGTCTTCGACGATCGCTACAAGGGCAAGACGATGCGCGACGGCGGCACGCTGGCCGACATCGGACCGACCATGCTGGAGATCATGGGGCTGCCTCAGCCGCAGGAGATGACCGGCCGGAGCCTCCTCCAGGGAGCATAGCGTCCCCGAGCCTGACAACACGTCCACTCGCGCGAATGGAATCCGGTGGGAACCATGGGTCGAATCGTTCGCCTTGACCAGAACATGATAAACATGATCGCGGCCGGCGAGGTCATCGAACGCCCGGCCAGCGCGGTCAAGGAACTGATGGAGAACAGCATCGACGCCGGTGCAACCGCCGATCACGGTCACGATCGAGGACGGCGGTCGCAAGCTGATCGCCATCACCGACAACGGCAAGGGATGGACGCCGACGACCTGGCGACCGCGTTCGAATCGCATGCCACCAGCAAAATCAGGGACGCGGATGATCTGAACGCCATCGCCACCCTCGGATTCCGGGGCGAGGCGCTGGCCAGCATCGCCTCGATTGCTTACGTCCGCGCCGTGAGTCGGACGCCTCGATTCGGACCAGGCCAATTGCATCGAGATCGACTGCGGCGACCGCAAGCCCATCGCGCCTTGCAGTGGCGACGTCGGCACCACCATCCAGATTCGCGACATCTTCTATAAGACGCCCGCCCGCCGCAAGTTCCTGCGGACCGCCAATACCGAGATGGGCCATATCAGCGAGCAGTTCACGCGCATCGCCCTGCCCAAGAGCGGGCTCGATCTGACGCTGATCCACAACGGCAAGGAACTGTACCATCTCCCTGCGAGCCTTGGGCTGCGTCAGCGCATCGCTCAACTCTTTCCGATGCTGCCGGCCGACGATCTCGTCGAAACCGAAACGGATGAGAAAGGGATTCGCATCCGGGCCATGTTGGGACACCCCAGCACCTCGCGCACGAACAACAAGTTCCAGTATGCATTCCTCAACGGGCGTTTCATACGCGACAAGTTCATCTCGCACGCGATCAAGGAAGCCTATCGCGGCATGCTCGAACTGAACCGCTTCGCCGTCGCGTTCCTCTTCATCGAGATGCCCTACGACGAGTACGACGTCAACGTGCACCCGACCAAGACCGAAGTCCGCTTCTACAACTCCAATCTGGTTCACTCGCAGATTCTGGGCACGATGCGTGAGAAACTGCTGGGCACCGACCTGCACATGCCCGCCAGGCTGCCCTCGGAATTGCCTGCCAACTCCGACGAGAGCCGACAAGTGCAGCGAGCCAGGCGACAGGAGATCGCCGATGCCATGGCGGACTTCTTCAAACAACACCGCCCCAGCAACCGGCAGCAGCAGTTCGACCTCCAGCCGGACAGACCATCATCAGCCGGTGTGCCCAGTCAGCCTGAGTCGGAGTTTCCTCAAGAAGCCGGTGCCGATCGATCTGGGGTTCGAAGGTCCGAAATATATCCAGATCCACGACAGCTACATCCTCGAACAGACGGATGAAGGGTTCGTCATCATCGATCAACACGCGTTGCATGAGGCCATGATGTACGAAACGCTCAGGCAGCGAGCGGGAAGTGGCCCTCTGGAGTCCCAGCGGTTGCTCCTGCCCGAGACCTTCGAAGTCACGGACGCCCAGGCCGATGCCATCGAAAGCCATAGCGATGTGATCGCCAGACTTGGCCTGGAGCTGGTACCCTTCGGACCGCGCACATACGCGATCCAGGCTTTTCCCACGATGCTCAAGAAAGTCTCTCCCCTGGATTTCATCCAGGACCTCATCGACTTCCTGGCATCCCAGAAGGCCACTCTGACCCCCGAAGACATGCTCAACGAAGTGCTCAACATGACGGCCTGCAAAGCGGCCATCAAAGCGGGCCAGAAGCTGACCGACAGCGAGATCCAGCAATTGCTGGCCGATCGGCAGCGATACGAGTCGACGACTCGCTGCCCACATGGGCGTCCGACAACGATTACCTTCTCGATCAGCGAGTTGGAGAAGCAGTTCAAGAGGACCTGATGCGCAAATGGTGTGTGCTATTGGCGATGCTGGCGGCCTGGCTCGTGCTCGGCCATATGCTGCTGCAACCCCAGCAAGTCGATGCCACCGCCCGTCCCTCTGACGCATCACCGCCTAGGCGCATCGTATCCATGGCTCCGAACCTCACGGAGATCCTCTACGCACTCGGATTGGGTCAGAGCGTGGCCGCCGCCACGGGGGACAGCGATTATCCTCCCGAAGCCGCGAACAAGCCCAGTGTGGGCAGCTTCTGGCTTCCGAATGTCGAGGCGGTCATTGCCAGCCAACCCGATCTCGTTTTGACCCTGGATATCCCGCAACAGCGGAGCCTGACCGACCGGCTGCAACGCATGGGCTACGACTGCCTGCCGACAAGCATCTGGACGGTGGAGGATCTCTTCGACGCCATCACCACGATCGGGAACGCGGCCGGGCGAGCGTCGCAAGCGGAGGCCCTGGTTTCTGAGATGCGCGAGAAGATCGGAAGGCTGAACGCTTTTGTGGCTGGTCGCGATCGACCTCGCGTCCTGTGGGTAGTTCAAAGAGAGCCGCTTCGGGTCGCGGGCAGAGACACCTTCATCAACGAGCTGATTGAACTGGCAGGAGGCCAAAACGCCATTGGCCCAACTCTGCACAAGTACCCCCCCATCGGGTCCGAACAGGTCATCGGAGCGGACGTCGAGATCATCGTCGAGCCTGCCATGATCGGTGGGGATCTTCCCGAACAGCGCCAACGGGCACTGGCCTACTGGAGCCGACTGCCCAACGTGCCGGCCGTCGCCAACGACCGTATATACGTCATCGAAGCCGACACCGTCTCGCGATTGAGTCCGAGGCTGTACGAGGGCATCGAGATGATCGCCCGATGTCTCTGGTCCGGCGAGTTCGGGAGTAGAACCGTGCATTCGCTCCTGACGCCAAGAACTCTGCTGCTCCGAATCGCGATCGCGACGGCCCTGCTGGCGCTGATCATGGCTCTGTGCTCGCTCGTGGGCACCGAGAGCATCAGTCTCAAAGCCGCTCTGAAAGGCCCCGGCTCAATCGCCTCACCCAACCCCGACTACGAAATCCTGATGCGCGTTCGGGTCCCCCGCATCATCCTGGCGGCTATCGTCGGAGCGGCCCTGGCCGGTGCGGGGGTGGTGTTCCAGGCTGTGTTGCGGAACCCTCTGGCCGACCCCTATATTCTTGGCGTCTCCAGCGGGGCCGGGCTCGGCGCGATGCTCGCCGTCATCAGCGGGTTCAACTGGACGCTCTGGGGACGGTCTCCCATCGCGGTCTTCGCGTTTGTCGGGGCCCTGGGCACCGTCTGGCTGGTCTGGACGATCGGTCGCATCACGGGCAAGTTTCATGTCACCGGTCTGCTCCTGGCCGGCGTCGTCGTCAATGCCTGCTTCTCGGCTGCGATCATGTTCCTGACGTCCATCGCCAAGAGCCAGGATGTGTACGCGACGGTCTTCTGGCTCATGGGCAACATGGCCGAGGAGGATGCGTGGGTACTGTGGATCAGCGCGGGGTGTGTCGGCGCCGGGCTCGTGGCGTTGTTCTTTATCAGCGCGCCGCTGAATGTCATCAGCTTCGGACAGACCGACGCCCAGAGCATGGGCATTCATGTGGAGCGGATTCAGTTTCTTGCTCTGGCCGTTTCGTCTCTCATCACCGCCGTCGCGGTCAGCCTCAGCGGCCTGATCGGTTTCGTCGGATTGATCGTGCCGCATGCGGTGCGACTGGTGCTCGGGCCCGACCACCGCCAGCTTCTTCCTCTGAGCAGCCTCGTGGGCGCGATGTTTCTGGTCCTGGCCGACACAATGGCAAGGAGGATCATCGCGCCGGCCCAGTTGCCCGTCGGGGTTATCACGGCAATGATCGGAGGCCCCTTTTTCCTGATCCTGCTCATGCGCTACAATCGAAAGGTGTCCTGGCTGTCATGACGACCTCTATTCGATTGGACAACGTGACATTTGCCTATCAGCCGGATCGCCCGGTGTTGCAGGAAATCAATCTGACGGTGGAGGCCGGGACGTTTCTGGCCGTAGTCGGACCGAACGGAGCGGGCAAGAGCACACTCATCCATCTCCTGGCCGGCTTGCTCAAACCCCAGTCGGGCACCGTCGCCATCGACGGCAGAAACATCCAGTCGCTTGGCAGGCGTCGCCTGGCCGAGAAAGTGGCGCTGGTTCAACAGGAGTTCGTCCCCGTCTTCGGGTTCTCCGTAAACGAAGTGGTTCTGATGGCACGCATCCCGTACTACAGCCAGATGGGTTTCGAGCGCGAGGTGGACCGCCGGATCGTGGCCGACGCGCTGGAGAGAACCGATACGGCGTCGTTTGCCTCCCGTCCGTTGGCGAGCCTCAGCGGTGGTGAACGCCAGCGGGTCTTCATCGCCCGGGCTTTGGCACAGGACACGCCGATTATCCTGCTCGACGAGCCGACGAGTTTCCTCGATCTCAGACATCAGGTCGCAACCTACGATCTGCTCAAGTCCATCCAGCGGGATAGGGGCCGGACGATTGTCGCTATCACGCACGACATCAACCTGGCCGCCCAGTACTGTGACCAGGTCCTCCTGCTCAGACCGTGTATCGAGTGTTCAGGAGCAGCCAGCGTCAAAGGGGCCCTGCGCCCGACCGACCATTACCGCATGGGCCCCCCTCGGGAGGTCCTCAGCCGTCAGGAAATCGAGAACACGTTCGGCGTCCGTGTCTTCTCCGCTCCCGTCGGAGCCGAGCGTATGTTTTTGCCTCTGGGGACCATGGCCAAGGATACAAACCAGGCGACCGGCCCGGAGCGTCCCAGAAAGAACCCCCAAAGCACATAAGCCATAAATACTTAAACAGAAACACCTTAAAGAAATCCGCCTTCGCAACCCCACCTCAAATCAGGACATTTTTAGAAGAAAACTGGCTCGGCGAAGGAGAAAATGGCCCTTTGCCCAGGCCGCCCTGTATGGTATAATTGACTTTTCTATAGGTACTGTGCTTTTGCCCCTTATGAAAGGTAGATGCAGAAGTGGCCAAAGAACGCAAGAAAACTTCCAAGAAGAAGGCCACGCGAAGCCGAAAGCAAGCGGCGCCTCTCCGCGCGGCGGATCTCGACCACTTCAAGGAGTTGCTCCTCCAGAAGAGGAGAGAGATTTTCCAGAACGTCTTCGAGATCGAGGGAGAGACTCTGAAGAAATCCCGACTTGACGCCAGCGGGGACCTGTCCAGCATGCCGATTCATATGGCAGACCTCGGCACGGACAACTATGAGCAAGAGTTTGCGCTGGGCCTGATGGACAGTGAGCGAAAGATTCTGCACGAGATCGATGACGCCCTGGACAGAATCGATCAGGGTACTTACGGCATTTGCGAAGGAACCGGCCAGCCTATTCCGAGAGCGCGGCTGGAGGCACAACCCTGGGCCCGGTATTGCGTCGAGTACGCCAGGCTGGTTGAAGAAGGTCGTGCCGAGGGAGCAGCGTGACAGCGTCGTATCGCGGACGCGGATGAGTCCGTGGCAATCGAGCGAAGCGGGCGGATGTGTTAACAAATCGTCGGCGAGTTGGGGGTCGGCCTCATCGTTCCGGTTGAACGGCGGATGATTGGGCCTATTTGAATCCTTGCGCATGAAACGGCAAGAATCCACCACGATGGAACGACCTACTTCCGAAAGTCTAGTCACCTGCCCAACGTGCAAGCGGGTGGTGCGCATCCCGACGACGGGAACAGCCGGACGGCCCCGGTCCTTCCCGTTCTGTTCGGAGCGATGCAAACTGGTCGACCTCAACGCCTGGCTGGATGCCGACTACCGCATTCCGGTTCGCCCCAACGAGGAATCGGAGGATGCTCTCGGCGGAACCGAGGGCCTCCGCTTCTGACGTTCTGTCACCCCGCAGAATGGGGTGGACGTCACTGACAACACGCGGTAGAATGCGGAGAGAGCACCAAGCCATATCGAGTGTAGGCGGAGTGCAACCGAGCTTTTGAAAGGAAGCAAGATGCATGAGGACAAAGAGCCGGTGCTGCCTTTTGCGAGTTTTCTCTTTCCGCGAATCTTCCAGGCCTTTCGCATGGCCATTCAGCCGACCAAGCTCCTTCTGGCCTTTTCGGCCCTGGCGGCCATTTGCCTGACCGGCCGCCTGATGGATCTCAACAAGACCGTGGTCGTGGCCCCCAGTGGCATGACGGAACTCGATGAATACGTCTCTCCCTCGCCACAGGTGGACGAGCATATTCGCCTGTTCAGCGAAACGGGCGAACGAACGGGCGTCTTTACCACGCTCTGGCACTTTGTGCGCAAAGCGCTTTCACTCGGCGGTACTGGATATTCCGCGCGCGACAGTCTCGGCATCTTCGGAAACATCCTGGCCTGTTTCGCCGCGCTGGCGTGGGCGTTCACCTACCATCCGGTCTACAGCGTCATCTTGTTCGCGGTAACCCTGGCGGTGATGGCGCTGGCCGGTGGATCGATCTGTCGGATCGCCGCGCTTCAATTCGCCCAGGGTGAGAAGCCCGGCCTGGCCGAAGCGGTCCGCTTTGGCTCGCGAAAATTCTACAGTTTTCTCACGGCACCCATCGCACCGGTTGGGATTATCGCCGGGATCGGCGCGTTCATCTTCCTGCTGGGACTCATCGGGAACGCCCGCTACGTCGGGGAACTCCTCGTGGCGATTCTGCTGCCTCTGGCCTTCCTGGGCGCGGCGCTGATCGCCATCATCGTCATCGGGACAGTGGCCGGATTCAATCTCATGCTTCCAACGATTTCCTATGAAGACTCCGACTGCTTCGATGCGATCAGCCGCTCGTTCAGCTACATCTACGCCAAGCCCTGGCGGATGGGTTTCTACACCGTCGTCGCGGTCGTCTATGGAGCGATTTGCTACGAGTTCGTCCGCTTCTTCGCGTTCCTGCTGCTGTGGCTCACGCACTTCTTCCTGGGAATCGGCTTCTTCTATGGCAACGCAAAACTCGACCGGATCTGGCCTCGGCCCGATTTTACGGATCTGCTCGGCCTGACCGCAGCCCAACCCGAGAGATGGTCGGAATCGGCTGCATCCTTTCTGATCTATGCCTGGGTCCTGGTTGTCGTGGGATTGATGGTCGCATTCGTCATCAGCTTCTATTTCTCCGCCAATACCATCATCTACGCACTGATGCGAAACCGGGTCGACAAGACCGCTCTGGACGAGATTTACCCCACGTCGGAAGACATGCCTCCGGAACCGTTCGCACCGCGCGAAGCACCGGACGCACCACCAGAGGACAAAGAGGATTCGGCAGAACCTCCGCAAACGTCCGAATAACGACGCACGCAGTACGCGTATGACAACTGTCCCGCAGCCCGCAAAGTGCGGCGGCGCTCAACCCGTCCCTTTCTCGTGCCGATGATACAGGCATAGTCGCTCGCGGACCGTCCGCAATCGACGTCAGGAGTCTCGCCGAACGAGAAGAGCATTCGAGCGATGCCGGGGAAATATGCCTGAGCCAAAGAGAGATTCGTCTGCGGAAGACCATGACAGCGGGTCTTCCGGTCCCCCCGCCCAGGCTGCCGGTCTGCTCCTGACCATTCGCAAACCCCTGATCATCCTGGCTCACATCGGTGCGTTCGCGACCTCGCTGCTGTTCGCGTTTCTGGTGGCCAACAACATGCAGTTCAGCCGGGGCTGGCTGGTGGAGCAATATCCGTTCTTCCTGCTCTTCTTCCTGGCGATCAAGCTGCCTGTTTTCGGTCTTTTCAGGCAATACCGTGGCTGGTGGCGGTACGTCAGCATTTCGGACCTCCTGGGCATCCTCCGGGCCTCCCTGGTCAGCACGCTGGTCATCGTTACGATCTGGTTCGCCGTGATGCTCCAGATCCCGGCCGTCCGCAAAGCCCTCCCGGTGGGTATCGCGGCCGTCAGCCAAGGCGTCTTCATGGCCGACCTTTTCGGGACGCTTCTGTTGCCGGCCGGCCTGCGAATGCTCATTCGGCTCTACCATGAGGAATTCCGAACGACGGAGGGCCGGCTCCTCAAACGTTTCCTGATCGTCGGGGCCGGTAACGCCGGGGAAGGTCTCCTGCGCGAGATTCTCCGCATGCGCGTGGTGCAATACGACGTCATCGGCTTCATCGATGACGACCCGCTCAAGCAGGGCACGAGCATCCACGGTGTCCCCGTGCTGGGGACGGTCGACCAATTGCCCACGATCTGCCAGGAGCGCAACATCGAAGAAATCGCGATCGCTATGCCGTCGGCGACCCACCGACAGCGTCGGCGCGTCATCCAGCTTTGCGAAGGCGCCAAGGTGCGATTTCGAACCGTTCCTTCAATCACGGATATCGCATCGGGCAAGCTCCGTGTCAGCCAGATTCGAGACGTGGATATCAACGACCTGCTCGGCCGCCAGGTTGTCCAGCTCGATCTTGATCTGATCGAAGCCTTTGCTCGGGACAAGACCATCCTCGTTACCGGGGCCGGCGGCTCCATCGGCTCGGAGATGTGCCGCCAGATTTGCCAGTTCAGCGCCTCGACAACTACTGCTCGTCGAACAAGCGGAGAACCCGTTGTTCTACGTGGAACGAGAACTCCGCAAGCGATTCCCGGCGATCGCGGTCGAAGCACTGGTCTGCAACATCACGGATCGAGCTCGGGTGGAGGAGATATTCGAGAGGTATCGCCCGGCCGTGGTCATTCACGCCGCAGCGCACAAGCATGTCCCCCTGATGGAACTGAATGCAGGCGAGGCCGTCAAAAACAACGTGGCCGGTACTCAGATCGTCGCGGATGCTTCCGATCGGTATGGCGCGACACACTTCGTCATGATCAGCACGGACAAGGCCGTCAACCCGACCAGTATCATGGGCTCTTCGAAACGCGTGGCCGAGATCTACATCCAGGATCTGAGCCGCACGAGCCGGACACACTTTATCACGGTCCGGTTTGGCAACGTCCTGGCCTCCGAAGGTTCCGTTGTGCCCATCTTCAAGAAGCAGATCGCCGAAGGTGGGCCGGTCACTGTCACTCATCCGGACATGAAACGCTACTTCATGACGATCCCGGAGGCCAGTCAGCTTGTCCTCCAGGCGGCCACCATGGGCAAAGGTGGAGAGATATTCGTCCTAGACATGGGCGATCCCGTCAAGATCGTCGATCTCGCCAAAGAACTGATCACGCTCAGCGGATTCCGCCCGGGACAGGATATCGAGATCGTCTTCACAGGCCTTCGCCCGGGGGAGAAGCTCTTCGAGGAGCTGCGTATCGAAGGCGAGGACATGCAGCGTACGCCTCACCCGAAGATCAGCATCTGGCGAAACATCCCCATGGATCGGGACCGACTGCGAGCAGGCATCGATGAACTCGTCGAACTCGCGTCTCTGCCACATCAGGATCATGAGACCATCGCCGCGAAGATCAAGGACCTCGTCCCCGAGTACACCACGACCTCCCTTGCCCATCCCGTACTCTGAGCCACTCCCCTCGATACCAGTCCCGTGGGATGGCCTATCACTTCTCTGGTGCGCACCGTTACCGAATCAACCGTTAGCATGACATGGTGTCGTCGCACCGATCAATGCGCATAGGAAGGGCCACTCGTCTGAGTGGCCCTTGTTGTCTTTCCACTGTCCGAGCGGCATACCGCCGCGTCGGTCGGGATTACATCGGCTCGCTGTCCTGCGACCAGTCGTTCTGGCCTTCATAGGGAGCGTACACGTCCTGCCCGAACTCTTCACGCGGATGAGCGTGGTCGTAGACTTCTTTGAGCTTGCGCGTCGTCAGGTGCGTGTAAATCTGAGTCGTCGACAGCGACTGATGGCCCAGCAGTTCCTGAACGCTTCGCAGGTCGGCGCCATTGTTGAGCATGTGCGTCGCGAAGCTATGCCGCAGTGTGTGCGGGCTGATGTTCGGATCCAATCCGGCCATCTTCAGATACTTGTCCATCTTGCGACGGACGCTGCGAGTGCTCAGGCGCTGCCCATGCTTGTTGACGAACAGCACCTTCGTGTCGAAGTTGGTGTTGCTCTGGGCCCGCTTGTTGCGGAATTCCATGTAGTGCTGAATGGCCTGCAAGGCCGACGAGCTGATCGGAGCGATGCGCTCTTTCTTGCCCTTGCCTCGGATGTGGATGATCTCGCCGAGGAAGTCGACGTCGTCCATGTTCAAAGCGACCAACTCGCTGACGCGGATACCCGTGCTATAGAGCGTTTCGAGGATCGCACGGTCCCGGGCACCCAGCCATGTTTCGATCGGCGGGGTTTCGAGCAGGCGCTTGATCTCTTCATACTCGAGGAACCGCGGCAGCTTCTTGTCCTGCTTGGGAGTACGAACGGCCGTCAGCGGGTTGGCCGCACGACGATTCGTCTTGACCAGGAACTTGTAGAAGCTTCGCAGTGTTGCCAGCTTGCGAGCGATCGTCGCCTTCGAGTAGTTCTTCTCGTTGAGGTGAGCCAGATACGCCCGGGCCTCGTTGACGTCGGCCGTCAGCAGGAGCTGATCGACGCTCTGCTCGGTCTGCACCGCCACGGCTGTGGCCGTGCCGCCATGATGGTGATCCAATGAGCCCACATCGTCTGAAGCGACGTCACCGTCAGCATTCCGAACGAGGAAGTCCCCGAACTGCGCGAGGTCGGCACCGTAGCACTTGGCCGTATGCTCAGAGAACCGCTTTTCGAACTTGAGATAGTTCAGAAACTGCTCGACTATCGCATTGCCATCGTCCATAGTCCACCTGCCCACTTCATCTATCGGCATCATCGATCACCTATTTGTTCCCGTCCTATTCGTACAGGCCCATCTCCCACACAGGAGCGAACCGTTTGCGTCAGTGCACCATGGTGACATCCGAGTCATCCGCGAGCAGCCCTTCGGCCCGGCCGATCAGCATTTGGCTCAGCTTGAAACTCAGGACAGCCGCATCGAACCAGTCGAAGCCCGTCCGATGGTCCTTCGCCTGATCGACCAGAGCATCGAGAAGCTCATCCTCCCGGCCCTGCTCATAGCGAAAGATGAACTTCTCGGCCCCCTTGTTCAGAACCAATTGTCGCTTCAATCGCTTCATCTTCATACCTCGTTCGATGGCGTTCCCTGCCGTATCGGACTTTAGCCTCCCGATCGGCCATTCCAAGGCCTGAACGCACCATTTGGTTCAACAAGGCCTTTGTGAAACGCCACACACTTTTATCGGCCAATTGCGCCCGCTCTTTACAAAAACTGGGGTTGAATATCGGGCATGCCGTGTGGAAGGTCCCCAGAAAGGGGCTCGGGGCGTGTCGATGCAAGAGGATTGCCGGACGTCAGATCGTCCGGTCAGTTGGAACGGGCACAGTAGTAGGTGACGTCCCCCCGCCGTTCGGTGGTGATGGCATCTCTTTCGAGAAGCTCGGTAATATGCTTAACTGCTTCGTTGCGCGTAATCCCCATGCCCGCACAGATGTCCTGGAGCGAACAGGGTCGCCTTTTCAGCATTGATAGGACGTCCTCGCAGGCCCGGTGCATATGGCTATCAACGGAACCCTCGGGGGCAGCCCCTATGATCTCGCAGTTGTCTCCGATCTGTTTGGCAATCGCCTCGAGGCGTTCGCGGCCGATGGCCCGCACTCCCGGTTCTGCGGCGGGCCGTACAGCACTGTTGAGTTGGACACGGTCCGGCCGAATGCGCTGGATATGCTGCCTGATCTTGGCGATCTGGTCCGGGGCGGTGTTCACCCCCTCGATGAGAAAGACTTCCAACCAGATCTGCCCGTTGAACTCGTCGCGAAGCTGCACCAAGCCTGATATCAGCTTTTCAATGCTGATATCGGGGACTGGTCGATTCACCGCCTGGAACGCCTGTTCATCCCCGGCATCCAGAGACGGGATTACGAGGTCTGCTTTGGCACATTCGGCTCGTACGTCCGGGCGGTATAGCAGGGTCCCATTGGTGATGATCGCAACAGGGATCTCGGTGGTGGTACGGATCCCGTCGATCAGGTCCCCGAGCCGGGCGTTGAGAGTCGGCTCGCCTGATCCGCCAATCGTGATGTAGTCGGCGACCATCCCGCCACCCAGCTTGGCCTTCAGCTCGTCCAGGACCACCGTCACATCGAAGAAGTCCCTCCGGGTTGCACTCTTCTCCGTGGTTCGCCCGATCTGGCAATACACGCAATCGAGGGTGCAAACCTTGGCAGGCACGATATCAATACCAAGACTGCGTCCCAGCCGTCTGGACGGGACCGGACCGTAGATGTAGCTGACCTGTTTGGCGTCGGAGTTATTCACGCACAATCCCATGGATATTCACGCAAACCGCGATCAATTGTTCCAGCCAATCCAGGGGAAGGACCGAAGCGGCATCGGACTTGGCCTTTTCCGGTTCGGGGTGGACCTCCAGGAACAATCCGTTTGCACCGGCCGCCACCGCCGCCTTCGCCAGGATCGGCGCCATCTCCCGCCGCCCGCCGCTGGCGCTGCCCAAACCGCCTGGCTGCTGCGTACTGTGGGTCGCATCGAAAACCACGGGGCAGCCCAATCGCTTCATGCCTTCAATGGCGGTCATGTCGTTGACCAGCCGGTTGTATCCGAAGAACGTCCCCCGCTCGCACAGCATGATGCGATCGTTCTTGCAGGCCCGAATCTTCTCTACTACGTTGCCCATCTCATCCGGTGACAGAAACTGCCCCTTCTTGACATTGATAGGCTTGCCGGTCTCGGCACACGCACAGAGCAAGTCGGTCTGCCTGCACAGAAAAGCCGGAATCTGGACACAATCCACCACCGCTCCCACTGAGGCGGCCTGTCCGGGTTCGTGGACATCGGTCATGATCGGCAAGCCGGTTTCGGAACGGACCTTTTCCAGTATCCGCAAGCCCTCTTCCATACCCGGACCGCGAAAGCTGGATATGCTGCTTCGGTTGGCCTTGTCGAAGCTCGCTTTGAAAAGAAAGCCTGTGCCCGTTCGCTGGGAGATTTCCACGAGCCGCTCGGCGATCTCCAGGCAACCTTCCAGAGACTCGATCACACACGGACCGGCCATCACGAAGAGCGGTTCATCGAGACCGATACTGATATTGCTGATGTCGAATTTCATTTGAAAATCCCATCATGAACCTGAGTGTTTGGCGCTATGATATCGACGAGGCCGCCGGATCGCAAGAGCATGGCATCAACGGAATGACCGGGCGATTCGAGCCCGAATGCCGGCCGGTTTGGCGCCGGGCGGGACCATGCACTGAACGGCTCCGGGCATGACTTCGATATGGACGGGAAGTGCCGGTCCGGGATCGCCATCGATCTCCGTTCGTATCCCGGCCACGGGTGAGCTGACTGTGATGTGCTTGCCCTGCCGATAGATCACATCCCGGCACTTCGTGTGATGCTTGAGTACCGTCAGAACGGAGTGCTTGATCAGGTGAACTCGACCCGCGCAACGGTAGATACAGATGTCCAGCAGGCCATCGCTGAAATCAGCGTCATGAAGAATCTGAAGCCCGATGGCGTAGCGGGAAATGTTGCCGACAAACACCATCCCAGGGCCGTTGAATATCTCATGGCCATCGACCACGACTGCCATCGGTTCGAACCGGTGATTCCAGAAGGTCCTCCAGAGCGGATAGACGTAGTTGAAGTGGTTGATGTGTCCGGTGCGATTGCGGTTGACCAGATCGACCACGTCCCCGTCGAAGCCAAACCCGACGATGGACGCGAAGCATCTTCCGTTGGCCGTACCGACGTCGAGCGGACGTATGACCTGGCCTTCGAACGCTCGAATCAGTGTCGCGCATCGACCATCGAAGCCCAATTCGTTAGCGAGAAGGTTCTCCGTTCCGCACGGGACAATCAGCAGAGGCTTGGCACTGCCTTCCAGACCGTGAGCCACCTCGCGAACCGTCCCATCTCCGCCGGCCACGATGACCAGCGCACAACCTGGGTCCACCGCCGCATCGGTCGAGAGCTCGCAGGCGTGTTCGAGGGACTTCGTCTCGATCATTCGCACATCGTAACCGCGCTCAGCCAGATAGCGATGGAACCGCCGGCAGGCAAACTTGCCACTGCTGGCACCGGATTTCGGATTGACGATGTACTGTATGTAACCGTCCGATGACTTCATAGAGACTCGAACCGTGCCTTCACAGGAACACTTCCCTCGATGGCGATTCGAGGCGAGACAGCGCCCCATCGATCTGCGTGGCATAGCTGTCCATCACATGAGGTGCATCCGCCAGTTCCAGCATTCTCTGCACCTCAGAGATGACCTGTGAATTCGGTCCCTCGATCTCCACGAACGTGCCGATCAAAGGCAGGGTGTCCAATGCGATCAGGCAATCGTTCAGCTTCCACTCCCGACGTCTCTTGTCGAATACCAGTGCCCGTTGATATCCCAATCCCTCCAGCAAAACCTCGAATGCCGCCGCGTCCGTGACGTCGAGATTCACTTCCTTACGCTTCTTGAAATCGTCAACTTGTTTGGGCCCTTTGTAAGTCACGACAAGACGTTCATTGCTCTGTGTTGCCTCGACGCGCAGACGAAGGCATTGATCGGTTTGGGTCAACGTGCCGTCTGAGGTGTCGAAGTAGTAGTCGGTCTGGACCATCTCCGAGACGAACGAGGCCCCCTGCTCGGTCAGCCGTTCCTCGACGCGTTCGAAAGAATCCACTTTGAGTTTCGCTTCAATCTCCAGATACATCCCTGCTCCTTGAAGAAGCTTACATGACGATATTCACCAGGCGGGACTTGATGACAATGACCTTTCTGGGTGACTTGCCCGCCATGGCTTCGACGACCTTGTCCGCGCCAAGGGCATGAGCCTTGATGGACTTCCTCATCGGTGTCGGCAGCAACACAATGCGGGCCTTGATCTTGCCGTTGACCTGAACCGCCAGCTCGATCTCCTTCTCTTTGATGAGACCAGGGTCAAACTTGGGCCAGGACTCATAGGCCAGGCTGTCGGCGTGTCCGAGCCGCTGCCAGAGTTCCTCGGCAATATGCGGGGCGAACGGCGCCAGGATCAATACCAGCGACTCCAAGGCGGATTTCGGACGTGCCTGAAGCTTGCCCAGATGGTTGACAAGAATCATCATAGCACTGATGGCCGTGTTGAAGCCGAACGATTCGACGTCACCACCGACCTTCTTGATCGTCTGGTGCAGCAACCGGAGCGTCTCTTCGTCGGCTTCGACCTCCCGGATACTCCCGGAGAGCCGGCCCGTCTCCTCGTCGACGATCAGCCGCCACGCCTTTTGGAGGAACCGGTGCACCCCCTGCACACCGTGCATGCTCCAGGGCTTCATCGCTTCGAGCGGTCCCATGAACATTTCGTACAGCCGCATCGAGTCGGCGCCGTAGTCGGCCACCACCTTGTCGGGGTTCACCACGTTGCCGCGTGACTTGCTCATCTTCTGCCCGTCTTCGCCCAGGATCATCCCCTGGTTGACCAGCTTCTTGAACGGCTCCTTCGTACTGACATAACCCAGGTCGTACAGAAACTTGTGCCAGAAGCGTGAATAGAGCAGGTGCAGCACGGCGTGTTCGGCACCGCCAATATACAGATCGACGGGCATCCAGTAATTCTCTTTCTCCGGGTCCCACCCTCGCTCGGAGTTGCGTGGGTCGAGATAACGCAGATAGTACCAGCAGCTTCCGGCCCACTGGGGCATCGTGTTGGTCTCGCGCTTCGCGGTGCTGCCGTCGGCCAGCGTAACATTGACCCAATCCGTCGCCTTCGCCAAAGGCGGTTCCGCCGTCCCCAAGGGCTTGTAGTCCTCGACTTCAGGCAGACGCAAGGGCAAATCGCTCTCGTTGATGCCGGCGATGCGCCCATCATCCAGGTGGACGATCGGGAAGGGCTCACCCCAATAGCGCTGCCGACTGAACAGCCAGTCCCGCAGCTTGTAGTTGATCGCCTTCTCGCCCAAACCTCGCTCGGCCAGCCAGGCCGTGATCTTCTCTTTGAATTCAGGGGTCGGCAGCCCATCGAACGGTCCGCTGTTGATCGCTGTACCGTTGCCGGTGAAGCACAGCTCGCCCCGTGCAACCTTCTCTGCATCCTCCTGACTCGGCGGCTGCACCACCTGAATGATCGGCAGTTCGAACTTCGTGGCGAACTCGAAGTCACGGTCGTCATGCGCGGGTACCGCCATGATGGCACCGGTCCCGTAGCTGATCAGCACGTAGTCACTAATCCAGATCGGAATCTTCTCGTCGTTGACCGGGTTGATCGCGTAGGTGCCGGTGAAGACGCCGGTCTTGTCCTTGGCCAGATCGGTGCGATCGAGGTCACTCTTGCGAGCGGCGGCTTCGCAGTACTCCTTGACCGCCTGCTTCTGCCCATCGACCGTGATCACGTCGACCAGTGGATGCTCGGGAGCCATGACCATATAGGTGGCGCCGAAGAGCGTGTCCGGGCGGGTCGTAAAGACCCAAATCGTGTCGTCGTGTCCATCCAGCTTGAAGCAGACTTCAGCGCCCACACTGCGGCCGATCCAGTCCATCTGGAGCTTCTTGATCGACTCCGACCAATCGACCTCCTTCAAGTCGTCGAGCAGCCGTTCGGCATACTTGGTGATGCGCAGCATCCACTGCCGCATCGGCTTGCGGATTACGGGGTGGCCCCCCCGCTCGCTGACGCCCCCGATAACCTCTTCGTTCGCCAGAACGGTTCCCAGTTCGGGACACCAGTTCACCGGAACGTGCGACTGATAAGCCAGCCGATGGTCGTCGATGTACAGGCGCTTCTCCTCTTCGCTCAGACCCTCAGGAATTGGCAACTCCTCGATCGGCCTGGCCTTCTGAAGCTCCTCATCGAAGAAGCAGTTGAACAGCTTCAGGAAGATCCATTGGGTCCACTGGTAGTACCCTGGGTCCGTCGTCGCGATCTCACGATCCCAGTCGTAGCTGAACCCGAGCGCTTTGGTCTGACGACGCATGTTGGCGATGTTCTTGTTGGTCGTCTCTTCGGGATGGGTGCCCGTCTTGATCGCATGCTGCTCGGCGGGCAATCCGAAGGCATCCCACCCGAACGGGTGCAGGACATTGAACCCCTTCATCCGCTTGTATCGGGCGACGATATCCGTCGCGGTATACCCCTCGGGGTGGCCTACGTGCAGCCCCTGCCCACTCGGATAGGGAAACATGTCCAGGACATAGTACTTCGGCTTCGACGTATCGCAGTCGGTTGCCTTGAAGCTCTTGTGCTCGTCCCAATACGCCTGCCACTTCCGTTCGATCTGCCCGAAATCGTACGTGCCTTCTGTCGTACCCATCAATCCAGTAACCTTTCTCTGACCTCGATTCTGCCCCGTCCCTCCGCAGCGCCACACGTCCTCACCGGTCGTTCGCTCAAGGACCTCTCAGACACCGGGTTCGCGGTGTCTTACCTCATCCTGCCAACCGGACGAGGTACTATACCGTATTTGCGGCGTCGTTTGTAGCGAAACTTCCCCACGAGCGGGAAAGAGCAGGACGAGGAGGAGGGCGGGATGAGGAGGCAGGACAGTCCAACACGTAAACGGACCCTGGCCATGTTCGCCCATCGCCAGGGTCCGGGTGTGATTTCAAAGCCTCAGTATGAGCTACCAAAGCTATTCCAGAGTCGAGATCGCAAACATGGCGTCGCTGGTGTCGTACACCGACAACTGGGTCGCACTGGAGACCCGAACGAGGCATTCCTCGGAATCGATCGCCGGAACGGTCCAGGCATACTCACCGGCGTTGCCCGCGTTGGCCGGAAAGACGGTCATCCAACTGGCGCCCCCGTCGAACGAGAATTCCACCAGGACCTGATCGATCACGCCTTCGCTCTCCCACTGAATCAGCTCGACGGTGCCGGCAGCAAGAATCTCGCCACCATTGGGGCTGATCAGTGAGATCGAAGCCTCCGCGGGTTCGACCACGCGAAGGTCATTGAGATTCTGCACGCCCCACCGATTGGCGGAGCCGAACGTGCTGAAGTCTGAGGCGTCGTCGTAGTCGTTCGAGCTGGGCGTCGTGGAGCCCTTCGGGTTGCCTTCCAGCCGGAAGATCTCGGTATTGCTGACGCCACTGACCGGGCTGATCCCTTCACCGGCCGGACCGAACACGACGTCGCCGATGGCGTTCCGGATGGTCAACTGCCAGTTGTTGCTGTTGACGGGGAAGGACGACGCCGTGATGTAGGTGCCATCTGCGTCGTTGTTGGCCTGAACGTTGATCCACCAGTCACCGGCCGCCGGGTTGTAGCTGACGTCACTGGGCACATCTTCGGCTATGGTGATGAACGTCCCGCCGCGCAAATCCGCCCAGATCGGGTCGTCGGTGAAATCCAGTGTCTCGCTGTACACGCCATCCTCAGAGATGTCCAGATGCCATCCCCGCACGTCCAGATGGTCGGTGATCACGACGAGTTCGAACCAGTCGCCGCCGTTACCCAAAACGCGCCCGAAGTAGCTGTCGAACGCCCTGCCGCCATCGCGATCGGCCGCCGAATCGCCTCCGTTGAGAAAATCGTTGCTGTCGACCGCGTTGTATTCGTTCAGGATGAGATCGGCGCCCCAGGCACGCGCCCGAGAGACTACAGAACAGCGCAATGACCACCAGTGTCTTGATCGAGTTCATTGGTCCACATCCTCCTCAGGTTATCGTGATCTTGCCGTATCCACGGCATCAGTGTCTTTCCGAGCGATGCTGATGGCATCGGGCCCCGTCTCCCACATGCCGTCCGGGCGGACGCGCAGGACACCGGTATCCCGGTAGAAATTCAGCGTGGCGATCGCGTAATCGGTCATAGCCTCTGCCACGGCGTTCTTGGCCGTATACAAGTCCTGCTGGGCGCTGAGCACGCGCCGGCTGCTCGTCTTGCCGTAGCGTAGCAACGCCGCCGTCTTCTCCAACCGTGTCTGCGCCAGGTCGCGTGCTTCGACCAGCGTGCGATACGCGCTGGGCGGCCTCCTGGAGCTTGCGGTGGGCCTCTCGCACTTCCAGACGCACCGTATCGGCGGCCAGATCGTAGTCCCGCTGTCGCCGGTTCAGTGCGATCAGAGTCTTGCGATACTCGGTCTGCTCGGCCACACGATCCAGAGGCAAATCCAAAGCCCCGCCGGCCGTTCCCTCAATCTCGCCATCGGTGTTGAGTTCGACGCCGCCCCCTACATTCAGTTCCGCTCGCAATCGATCGGCCGCCACATGAACGTGCCGCTGGGCGTCCAGCACGGCATCGGCCGCGTTGGCGATATCCAGGCGATGGTACAACGCCGTATTGATCGCCTGGCTTTCGGCGAACGTGGGCTCAACCAGTCCTCGCTCGGCAATCGCGCTGAGCGTCTCATGATCGAGTTCGAATTCCGTCGTCGGCATCAGTCCGAGCACGATCTTGAACTGATCGAGGTACCGCTCATATTCCTTCTGAGACAGAATCTGCTCGTCGCGCATCAGCAGCACCTCTTCCTGAAGGCGATCGGCCTCGATGATCGGAAGGCGTCCTCCGGAGGCGAGATCCCGCGTCAGATCGCGTAACCTCTCGAGCGCGGCGTAGTTTTCCTGCATTCCGGGCCAGATCCTGCAGCTTCAGCGATTCGTAGTATTGCGTCACGACCCAGACAACAAACGTCTTGCGAAACCGGTTGAAATCGCGAATCTGATACAGCGTGTCTCGCTTGGCCTGGGTGAGTTCCTCCAGGACGATGGCCGGGTCGCTGCCTCGCAACAAGGGATGGGTCACCGAGGCAGCGAAGATCGACGACAGCCCCGTATCCCGGCGGCCCAGCAGAACCTGTGTCCACGCGGTCGCAAGCTGAGCGGTAATCTGTGTCCCGGTCGCCAGCAACCGGTTGAACCCGACGTTGGCCTCCAGCTCAACGGCTTCGTCCGTCCCGTCGCCCGTGTAGAACAGCCCGGCGCCTCCGAACAGAGACGTCTCGAAGTTGTGCCGGACCAGGCGTTGATCCAGAGCGATCGTATAGAGATGCTCCTTCTGTGTTTGGTATTCCCGATTGTGCACCGTGGCGATGGCCACCGCCTCGGGCAACGTCAGAACCCCTGATTCGGCGATGCGCTTCCCGGCATGAACGTCGGTCGCCAGTGTCTCCACGTCACTGACCCGATAGTTGGCCTTGGTCCCGAACTCGGGCTCCCACTGCTTATCGATGATGGAATAGACCCGCTCGTCGGCGTCCTGCTTGTAGTTCTTCGGACCACACCCGACCAGTAGAACGGCAGACGCCCAGCACACGACGCACCAGTGGACCCATTCGCAATGACGAGATGCAATAGTCACGTTTCCATCCGACCTGAACCCGGTCGTATCTCCATCAAGTATTCAATCAAGGCGAGAATGACCTTTACAGCCCCCGAATGCCGACCATCTCGCCAGGGATGACCGCCATGTCCGACGGTAACTCCACTTTGAAGGGCCGACCCCATTGAGGCACGTTCGGATTCGGCCACAACCGGGCGGGCATCTGCTCCATGACTGGGCCGACAAAGGTCACCGTGGTCGAAGCCACCTGCATCGGCTCCGTTATCTTGACGATCTCCACGGGCATGTTCTCATGAATCACTCCCGCCAGGGCCTGATTGGCGTAGCCAATCACCTCAGCGGACCTGACCTTGGCGATGGTCACAATCGGGTCCCCCGCCACGACCACCTCCCCGGCAGCCTTCCACACCTGGCTGACCACGCCATCCACAGGCGAAACCAACTCCAGAGCCCGCCGTTTCTTCCGGGCTTCGAGCTGAGCCGTGATCTCGTTCATGCGACTCTCTTGAACCGCGATGCCCTTGCGGATGACTTCCAGCGCGCTCTCGATCGAGGGGTTGTAGGACTCATGGCTGGTGTAGGCTTCGAGGCGTTCCTGCGACGCAGCCAGACTGTCCTCCGTCTGCTTGAGCAGTTGCTGGTTCTCGGCAATCGCGGTCGCCATCGTCTCGTACTGAGCCTTGGCCCGTTCCAGTTCAAGCGGTGCCAGAGCTTCCTTCTGAACCAGGTCTTCCGCCTCTTGACCTCCGCCTCCAGACTGTGCAACTCGATCTGGTCGTCGGCAAGCTGAGCCTTCAGCTCAAGAACACGCAGGCGGGTATTTTCGACGTCGAGGGAGAACCGCCGTAGATCGGAGATCCGATTCGCCTGACGATCGGCGCGATCGGCCTCGAGATCGTCCTGCGTCGGGACCAGCTCAGCGGCAAGTCGCTCGACCTCCGCTGACAGGCTTCCCAGTTGGGCCTGCAACGTTGCCTCTTCCTGGTCGTCGTCCAAGACGGTGTCGACAACGGCCACGACCTCGCCCGCGGCGACCCGGTCAAACAACTGCACGGGAACGTCTTTGATACGTCCCGGGCAATTGGCGGCCACTTGACGCACCTGCTGCTGCGCCACGCCCACCACCTGAAACTGCTGCTTTCGCTGATAGAACAGCCAAATGACGGCCACGACGGCTACCAGCCAGACCCCCACGGGCAGCAGGTGGTGCAGGTAGTTCCGTTTGGCAATATGATCGGTGCCGGGGCGTTTCTTCTTCATGTCGCTGCTAAACCTCGAGCAGTTTTTCCTGCATGGTGAGACTGATGTTCTCGATTCCCTCGACGTGCTCGAGTTCCGAGATCAATTCCTCATTGCGCGCGGCGTTGCGAATCATCAGTTGATAGGCATAGTCGGCCGGTCCGCCGAAGCCCGTATCCTGCACGGAGATCAGGGTGTAGTTCCCGCAGAAGCGCCGCAGGACGACCGTGATCGGATGATCCGGTCCGATGGCCCCGCGCAGGCTGAATCGCAAAAAGCCGTTGTGGGGTTCATGCGCACCGAAATCCGTGAAGAACAGGTACATGATGATCAGACAGAGAATGATCGTCCCGATGATGGCCGTAGCGTAACGGTGCGATCCGGCCGCCATCCCCACCACCAACGAGCAGAAGATGAATGAGATGTCACGCGTGTCCTTGATGATGTTGCGGAAACGAATGATGGCCAGTGCACCCATCAGGCCGACGGCCGTGATGATGTTGTTGCCGATCACCGCCATCACCATGGAGATCACGACCGTGATGAGAATCAGTGACTGCACATAAGATCGGGAATAGGACAAGCCACTGTGGGTGATATAGTATACCCACGCGATGACCTGTCCCAACACGAAGGCGAGCAGGAGGCTCAGCAGAATGCTCTGCGGACTGAACGCCCCGCCCATCGGTGTTTCTTCCATCACTTGCCAGAGTCTATCCATGCCACCCGTTCCCTATGACTGGAGCACAATATCCCAACGAGCAGGCCTGCTCGATCGACGTGGCAAACTTCGACACCGATCTCGCTTCGAGATCGAACAGAGCCGCCAATCGGCTCAGCCACGCGGGAAAGGTCCCAGTGAATTTGATTTCCAGGATTACATAGCCTTCCGTCAGAATATTGCGATGCCAACCCGAACCACCGAGCCGCACCTCCGCTTTTTTTGTCACCTTGTAGCAGAGGTCCCGATCGAACGTCACCCTCACACGATTCTCAGACGTGTTTTCAAACGCCTGGCGCATATACCGAATCAATACGGCGGGCCCGGCATTGATGCTGGCCGTGTAGAGCTGGAACTGGTTAAGCGCTGCCTCGTCGGTCGTATAGCCGCGCTGCGGCAACTGACGACCGGCCAACAACGGCGCGACGTCTTCGTCCATGACTCGTGCCCGGCTCTTGAGAATCACCCGGTTGATCCGTCGCTTGATCTCGAAGAATCGCGGATACTCCGGCTCATCGGTGTAGCTGCGAATACGAAGCTTGAAGCGGTTCTTCAGCCCCGTCAGGGTCTCACAGCAAAGCTGCATATCGGGCGAATCGCAGTACAGACTCACGATCGGGTACATGCCTCCGCGCTGAAGCTTGGAGTACCGATCGTATTCTAGAAAAGGCCGGATGTAGTGATCGACAGCCGCCGCCTTGGCCTCGCTGATGAGGTACTTGAGCTCGTAACGGCACGCCAGCATGCGATCGCCGCTCTTGGACGTCTTCTTGGCCGGAGCGGTCTTTGCCTTGCCCCCCGGCTGAAGCCCCCGGTTGGACGCCTCTTGCGATTTCTGGCCTGCTATCATACGATTCTTCTCATTTTCCAACGAACGCCGCTGCGCCCGGATATCTCTAATCCGCCTGCCTGCAATCCAAGCCGGTGTAGTTCGTTCTGCCCCTAAACAGCAAGAAATCCCACCTGCCCCCCGGCAAGATTATCCTCCACCGTTACCGCCGTTTCCGAGGCCGGACGCAACAGATCGGGCCCGGATTCTTTCCCTATATTACCAAAAACGACCCACCCAAGTCAAGGGACTATTAGAAACGCGTTAGCGGACATTCCACCGACCTCCCCGATCAGCCAACCTGCTATAGTGAACTGACGCCTGAAACGCCCCGATATCGCAGGAAACCGGGGCAACAGGAAACAGATTGGCCCCATCCTACCCAGCGGCTCGGCCGGGAGATGGGGTGTCGGCGGTCCAGTTGGACGGGTCGTTGCCATAGGAGGCCGGGGCTTTTCGCTGCAAGGAGAGGCCCTGCCCATCGGCTTCCGCGGGCCAGGGATCCACGCCGTCGGCGAAATCCTCCGGGTGTGATCCGTCGCTGTAGACGACGCGATCGACGCGAAGCCAGACCACCGTGCCGTCGTCGGACACCTCGGCCGGCCTGCTGATCTGCACCTTCTCGACGCCGTTGGACAGCTTGCCCGAACCCCAGGCCAGGACCGGAACCTGGTGTCACCTCGCCATAGGCGATGGCGAAGCTGATCGTGTCCTTCACCAGCAGCAGACGCCCGCCGGGAGCCAGCGTGATCGCGTCGTCGCTGGGCAGCAGCAGCTCGATCCCCGGATTGTCGGGATCGTCCGTGAATCGCCAGGGCACGCCCAGCGTCTCGTCGTAGAGCGTCACGGGAGCATCGCTGATATTGAGCAACTCGACGTATTCGGCCTCGGAGACATCGGCCGGGTTGTACATGATCTCGCTGATCACGATCGGACCCACCTTCGGCGCAGCGTTTGCAGCCCCGGGCGTCGGTTCGCTCAATGCGACGAAGTTGTAGCCTCCCGTACTCTTGAGGTACCGCCCCATCGAGACTCCCGCCTCGGAGGCATCGAACTTCTCTTGCACGCCGTAGCCTGTCAGTACACCGTCGGTGCCCGAATGCAGGTGCAGCGTTTCCCCGTTGCGGCTCAGTCCAAACGGGACGTGACACCCCGGATCGTTCGCGTTGCCAAAGGTGGCGTCGCCATCCAACACGAGATAACCGTCCGCAAGGATCACCGTCCCGGACGCGATCTCGTACTTGAGCAAATCGCCATCGTCGTCGCTGAGGAACCAGCCACCCACATCGATCGCCTCATCGGTGGTGTTGTACAGCTCAATCCAGTCGGAGGCCCCGCCGGTGGGATTGGCCAGGATCTCGTTGATCACCACCGAACCCAACTCGGGGACGAGGCCCGTATCGTCTGAGCCGGGCGAACCGCCCGCCCGGGCGCTGGGACGCCAGAGGCTCTTGTCGTCCAGCTTGTCGTCCCTCTGCCGTCTGAACGTCCTTAACCGTCAGCGAGAAGCCCTGCCCATCGGTGACATCGTACCAGTTGTCACGGTAGCGGAAGCGCTGAATGATCTGGCCCGCCGCGTCCTGCAACTCGATCCGCTCTCCCGCGTCGTCGAGACTGCCGGCGTACTGACCGGCGACGTCGATGCCATCGCCATACGCGGCTTCGAAAGCAGCCCGGTCACGAACCACTACGACGTAGGCCCCCGGGGCCAACTCGGTGCCGGAGAACGTGAAATCGATTCCATCGGTGAACGAGACCAGATTCAGGTTGATCGTCTCGTTGCCGATATTGATCAGTTCGACGTACTCGGCGTTCGGATCGACCGGATGGTACATCACCTCGCTGATCCGCAGACCCTCCGCCACCGGCCCCACACTGAACACCGCCTCATTCAGCGCACTCCACGTCGTGCCCTGAAGCGAGCGAGCCATGACTCGCATACTCTCATCCGGCGTCAAAGGCCTCATGTACTGCACCGCTTTCGGAGAGACCGTGCCCCCCGTCGAACCGGCGGTTTGCTGGGCAGGCGTCAGCGTCACCGACAGCAGAAAATCCGAACTCGTCGTGGAGATGTTCAGGCCTTGAAGAGCGAGAACGTTCCACCCGGCGTGGAGTTCACCGAGGTGGTCGGTGACATCGATCGGCTCGAAATCAATCGCATTGAGATCCGAGTTCTGGGCGCTGGCCGCCGACGTCCAGATCGGCTCGCCGTCGAAGTTCCGACGGGCGATTTCCACGCCGTTGAGATACGCGATGAATCCGTCGTCGTATCGCACGTTCAAGGCCAGGCTCGACAAATCAGCGAGAGTCGCCTCCGAGACCTCGAAGAGGATTCGAACGTAGCAACTCGTCTGTTGACCGTACATCTCGTCCGTCACATCGATGTCGAAGAACGTCTCGTACCCTGAGCTTCGTTCGTAGCCCACGCCTCCCGTACCGATGGTCCAGGTTGAATCTTTGAAACTCAGACTGCTCCGCCAGGCCGGGTCGACCGGGGCCAGCGGAACGAGGACGCGTTTGACCGCGTCTTCAGCGACCAGAGTCGACGAGTCCGCAGGGCCGGCTGCGATGCCGCGTTCGGGAACGCGGGGATCGGTGCCGTCGAGCGTATACCAGATCGTGCCATCGGCATCCCGCATTGACAGCTCCCCACCCAACGGGATAGTGCCTCCATGTTGATGAACGCCATCGACATAGAAGACGGGGGCATCGACGTTGGGGTACAGCCCGGCGTTGCGAAACTGCTGGAGCACGATATCGGTCCGTTGCGGCAGATAGTAGTTGAGAATCCAGCCCTGCCCGGCCCGACCGTCGTTGTATCTCGTGTCCGCGTCGTACCAGTCATCCAGCGTCAAGGGGGTGCTGTGGTGGCTGTCACCCCATCGGGCGGACTCTCCTATGATGGCCAGTTCAACCTCGCCCGACAGCTTCTCGTAGCGAGGAATCAGCGACTCCGGCGTCAGCACACCACCATTCTGTAGGAAACGGTGCACACGATCGGCGAAGAGCATCCGGTACTCGGGATTGTCATCGAGATAGCGATGGGGCTCACCGGCCGACGAGAAGTTGTTTTGCAGTGCGTTCTTGTTGAGCGGCGATCGGCCCAGATTGTTGCCGATCGTGTTTTCGTAATCCCAGCAGTAGAACTTGAACCCCGTACTTTCGGATGAACGGTCACGACCGGCCCACCAGTTCTTCCAGGGCCAGTCCCAGTTGCCCCCCCAGACGTTGACGATGAGGTAGTCGATGTAGTTGGTGACATCCAGAAGCACGGGATAGTCCGGATTGCGCGTGCCGTCAGGATTGTTGCCCTGAAGTCTCTGATAGGCTTCCTGGGAGGTCGCGGCGCTTCTGGACAGACTGACCATCTGATTCCAGGCGTTGCGGTCGCCATCGGTGACTTCATCGACGTGGATGGCATCCCAGTTGTCCTCATCGCCCCCGTAGTAGCTGGCGGAGAACGATGCATCGGGCCGCTCGACCGGATTGTAGAGCCCCCAATACAACCCGTTAACGTAGAGATGCACGAACATGCCGTGTGGAGCCACGTTCCCGGTCGTGCGCTGCAATTCGCGTCCGAACTCGTCGCGCGTGTACTGTTCGGTGTATCGGGCGTCGCTCCAGGCGTAGCCGTCATTGGCGCCGGCCCGCAGCGTAATCGTGTTGAATTCATCGGCGGCGTCACCGCCAAACAGCGAATAACGCAGTTTGGAGGCCCCGTAGATGCTCTTGAACAGCAGCCGAAACGACTTCTTCTTGGTCAGCCCCCAACTGCGAAACGCGCCGCCCTGGATGCGCCACGCCGCAATCGGCCTGAAAGCTGTCGCGTCCATCGGGGTAGATCCACTCAACCGAGGCGGGCCGTTCCCACGCGTCGCCCCGAGACGTGGGATGAGCGTAGATGCCTTCCTGCGAACCGAACATGTCGTCGTTTGTCGTCACGAGGGACACCGACGGAATCGAACGAAGTGACTCGATCATCCGATCCTTGTAGCGGGGATCGTTCACGATATCGGGGTCCATCTCGTAGTCGGCCGTGGTCCCGCTCCAACTCGTGGGGAATCCTGAGGGCGTTCGCGGCTGCGACACCACGTCACTGAGAAAGAGATAGGTACGCGTCGCCGCAGCGCTTGGCTTCCATCCGTCCTTGACACGCAGGCCCGAACAGTGGTTGTGCCGAACACGAAGATGGGACCGGTGTAGACGGCCCCCGTCGCCACGCCTCGATCAGCATCCTCAAGAGGCTGGCGGCCGTCGAGCGTGTAGTAGATTGTCACCCCGGGTGTATCACAGCCAATCGTCAACTCGAACGGCGCATCATAGAAACCACGCTCGTGACTGAATTGAAGATCGTCCACGAACCCTTCATACACCGGGACATTCGTCGCTCCGGGGGTCGGAAAGCCCAGGAATCGCCACGAATCCGCCCCATCGGGAAATCGGCCCAAGGAGACGTCGGCAGATTGCTTGCCGTACTCGATGCGGTCGATCAGGGTCCGCCCGTCGCCTGCATAGAGGCGCACCTCATCTCCCCCTGCGTTGAGGCGAAAGCTGGCGTGCAAACCCGTATCAGCGGTATCGCCATCGGCCCAGACCACAAGAAATCCCCCCGCCGCGATCCGCGTCAAAGAGGGATTGCCGGCGGGAAGCTGCCACTGCGTGGGATCACCGGCGTCATCGGTCAGATACATCCCGCCCACATCGATTGGACTGTCCGTGGGATTGTACAACTCGATCCAGTCGTCATATTCGCCCTGGGGATCGCTGACGTTCCCGCGGTTCGATGCCAACAGTTCGTTGACGACCACGGAAACGCCGTCCTGGGCAAAACATCCTGCATCCATGCCGCTGATCACGCAAAGCACCAGCGCGACGATGCCAAAGGTCCTGACAGATAGGGCCACCTTCATCCTCCCTTTTCGAACTGATGCGTCGATATCGCTCTTCCCCAACAGCAAGGCTCTCCCCAGACGCTGCCACAAGTTCAATAACGTTATTCTAACATAAGTCGCCCGGCAGAGTCAATTCTGCGAGGGTTTTGGGGTGTCGGCACTGGGCAGGTCGAGCAGGCTGGACACGGACTGAACCGATTCTGTCCCGTCTGGCTCGCGACTCGATGACGGCATGGGATGCGGGCCCTCTGAATCGAACTCAAGCCAGCCGGCGATATGGCCCGCCGTTTGGGGTCCGATGCCTTTGATCTGCTGAAGGTCTGCGGTGCGACGAAACGGTAGGTCATCGCCAGGAGAGCAGCGTACCGCGTCGCGATGGGCCACAATCGCCCGGGCCCGTGTCAATCCGATGCCGGGCAACCTGATCAGACTGCCGACCGGGGCGGTATTGGGGTTGACCCTCTCCTGGCGCAGAACGACAGCGCGGCATCGCCACGAGGGATTCTCGCGACGAAAGCGAATGCCGCCAATACGGAAAGACAGGAACAGGTCACTAACCCGATGGTCTGGAGCCGCCTCCTGCTTTCACCCTCGCTCGCACTTGCGCTTCCCGGCGTCATGACACGCCCGCACTTCGCGTTCCGACTGTTGATTCCCTACCGCTTGAACATCGACACGTGAACTCGTTTCAGTGTCGTAAACGCCTCCTTAGGCTCCAATTGCTCCGTCAGCAGACCGCTGTTGGCGATGACATCGTTGGAGTCGTCGGCCAGACTCCCGTAATTGACGGCCTCGACGAATGGCTTGCTCAGCGCGATCTTATAGAACCGGTCCAGCCACTGGGCCTGCCGGGTCTGGTCCCACTTCTTGTGCCAGAGCCCCGCCACTTCCACGTTGAACGGTCCCTTGCCGCTCTCGCTGGGAATCTGCACGTCGGTGATATACAGCGGCTTGGCCACCGGGGCAAAACAGTCCAGAATCGAGGAGATCTGCATCATGTCACGCAAATGGAGGCCCGTCTCGTCCTTGCCGAACCGCATCTGAAGCCCGAACGCGTCGAAGCTGGTTCCGCTCTGAACGACCATATCCATGTACACGAACGGCGGAATGCTTCCCGGCGTCGTCGCGTAGTACTCGCCCCAGGGGCAGGTGACCTCGATGACGCGAACGCCGCGACTGCCTGCGGCACGAACCGCCGTGTTGGCCGCCCGTGTCATCTCCAGAATCTGTTCGAAATTGAAGTTGAACTGGTTGACCGCATTGAGCCCGCTGATCACGTACCAGCGATGGACCACCGCGGCGTACCGCGAGACCACCTTCGAGACAAACTGATAGGCCGTCTCGCGAATCTTCTCGAATCCCACGCCGGAACGAAGAAGCCAATCCGGCAGACTCTCCTTCGAGAAACGAAGCAACGGGCCGGCACTGAGAACGGCCTTTCGCCGACTCAGCATCGTGATGCACGCATCCAAATCGGAAAAGTCGTAATGTCCCTGTCGCGTCTCGATCCGCGCCCAGTTCACGGGTACGGTCACCGAGGCGAACAGTCCCGCCAGTTTCTCGACATAGGCCGACTTGGCCATCATGGCCGGATCGATGCGGCATCCCAGGCAGCCCCGACTGAAACTATGGCTCTTGCGCCGTTTGTCGAAGAGCGACTTGCCCTGTCGAACCGCCAGTTTCTCGGAATAGACCATCGCCTTGCGGAGCGATTCATCGGCCAATTCAGACGCCTTCTCCGGATTGCGAATGTTCTGGATCGCGTCGATGAACAGGTCTTGCGACTCCTGGGCGACCCCCTCCATCCCCTCGATTTCATCGAAGAACGACCAGTCCTCGCGACGATTGGTAATCTGCATGAGCTTGGCGCGGACGATTTCGACGTTCAGGTTATACGGGCGATCGCGTTCCGGCAGACAAGTGGTCGGCAGCAGAATGCGCCCAAAGCTGTTGATGGGCCAGAGCAGAGCCAGGCCAGCCGTCTCCACGTTGGGCCGGACGCACTCAACACAGCCCTTCTTGAAACCGATCCTGGTACGACGAACGCTTATGCCGTCGGTACCAAAGAGGTAGGCACCGCACGGCGTGAAAGACTCGACTGGTTTGCCGTCTTTGAAAACCTGAAACTTCACTACATCGCCCCGATTTCACCCAATGCCAATCGCCCCGCGCAACGTTCACGCGGCGAAACCCCTGCATTATAGCACGGTTCGGGTCCGTCGCAATGTCAAAAACGACAAGGACTTGCCGGAAGACGGGTCGGCGCAGGCGCTTGCGTCGCGCCACGTCCGATCCTATGCGACCGATACGCTTTCGACGGCCGGTCAGTTCGCAGGCGCTTCGTTGGTGCCGTAGATGCTATAGCACTTGACTTGCGTGTCACTGAGCAGGCTCGACGTCTCGATGAGCCGGGCTACCAGAGCCACCTGCTGGAACACGGCTTCGACCAGGTCCATGTTGGACCGCGTCCATTCCGCATCCTCTGACGGCAGAATCAGGACCATGTAGCCGCAGTTGGTGTGCTCGGTGGCCAGTTGGGCCGTCGCCACGCTCGTATCCCCCACCTGCGCCACCGCCGGCTCGAAGCCGTCATCGACGCTCGACCAGAGATCCTCGAGGATCGTCTCGCCGGGGTGCAGCCGATCGAACCGCTCCGGATCGCTGGCCCAGCAGTTGCCGCTGCGGTCCATGATCGCCAGAATCAGGCCGTCCTCCCTGAATCCGTCGAAGGCCTGCCGGGCAATCTGCTCGCAAAGGGTGTAGCTGGCCGAGAACATCTCGTCGTACATATCCATGGTTCCGACTCCTTCACATCAGTGTGCAAACCATTTCACCGGGAAGGACTTCGGCCAGATCTGACTCGGACTTTGCCGGCGGCTGCGTGATCGGCCCGGACAGGCCCGCACGGGGCTTTCGCTTGTCTCAAACCTTGACGACAAGGACAATTATGGGACCGTCCGGTAGAAAAGGTCGTCGGGACTCCGTCCGGCTTCGGTGGAGAGAAACCACAGGGGAAGGCAGGACTTTAGCCCGTACCAGAGCCAAGGAACTGGCCCAGACGGCCAGTTTATAGGCGAGCAAGGGACAAAGGTCCGCCCGCACGATGCACAAGACGGGGGGCGGTCATAATGGGCGGTACAAAGGGAAAACGCAAGCGACCTGCCCGATGACATCTACGCCAAGCTCGTAGCGGTCGGGCTGGTCGATCCCCGAGAGGCCAAGCCAAGCGCCACCCTGGGGACGTTTATCGACGGCTATCTCGAAAGCCGCGTGGACCTGAAACCTCTTACCGTAACGATGATGAAGCAGGCTCGCCGAACGTTGGTCGATTACTTCGGCGAAGAGAAGCCCCTGGCCGAGATCCATGAGGGCGACGCCGAACTCTGGCGTCTGGACCTGATTGGCAAGGGCCTGGCCGACGCGACCGTCGCCAAGCGATGCCAGCACGCCGCACAATTCTTCGCTCGGGCCCGCCGGCAGAAGCTGGTGGAGTCGAACCCCTTTGCCCCCCTGCCGTCCTCGTCGCGTCCGAACCCGTCGCGGATGGTATTCATCTCGCACGCGGATATCGAGAAGGTGATTGCGGCCTGTCCAGATGTCGAATGGAAGCTGATCTTCGCCCTGGCCCGTTATGGAGGCCTCAGAACCCCCAGCGAAACCCTGCGTCTACGATGGGCAGACGTGAACTGGGAAACCGGGCGGATGATGGTTCGAAGCCCGAAGACAGAGAGACATCCTGGTGGTGAGTCGCGGCTTGTTCCGATCTTTGGTGAGCTGCGCCCTACCTGCTCGAAGCCTTCGAGAAAGCCGAGCCGGGTGCGAAGTATGCCATCACCCGCTACAGGAAACAAGGTGCCAACCTGCGAACGCAGGCCCACCGAATCATCCGCCGGGCGGGGCTGAAGCCCTGGGGTCGAACGTTCCAGAATCTGCGGTCCAGCCGGGAGACGGAACTGACCGAGACCTTCCCCTTGCACGTGGTCCCGCAGTGGATTGGCAACAGCCAACTGATCGCCGCGAAGCATTACCTGCAAGTGACAGACGAGCACTTCGAACGCGCGGCACAGAATGCGGCACAGTCCCTGCACGAACCGTGCACACAGAGCCGCACTGACATACAAACGTCATATCAGGAAAACCGCGTTTTTCGGCATGAAACCGCAGATTGCGAGTTGGTGCAGGTTGGCACCAATCCCACCCACTATCCCCGAGAGGATTCGAACCTCTAACCTTTGGCTCCGG
>CAVSCO010000010.1:0-148269 GCA_963726475.1 uncultured Phycisphaerae bacterium
CATTCGCTTAGCACGCTGCGTCGCCGAGGCACCGTGGCAGATGGTCACGACGATATCGTTGCTGGCGGCTTTCATGCGGGGAGGAGAGGAGGCGCTGGATCGACAGCTCGATATGGCGCTGGAGGTGTTGGGGCCGTGCCCTGACCGTTTGTCGACGCGGCATCTGTTCGATGATCTTGAATGCTGGTGTACGGAAGGAGTGTAGATCATGGGCTTTGACACGATCGCGCAGGCGTTGGTGGTTGCTCTGGCCGGGGAGACATCTGGGATGACAACGTCCTCAATACCGGCGCTGCCGCCTGACCCCAGCAATGCGGCGTTATTGTACTACCAGGCGTTTCTCTCGCTTGCCAGGCTGGACGAAGAAGAGACAAAGCGTCTTTACGATTTGGCCAGGCGCCAGGTCGATCCGGACGACAGCGCGGCAGCCCCTTCAGAAATGCCGGTGTGCGCTCGAGTTGGCCGAAGCGGCGGCGGATCTAACTCAGTGCGACTGGGGTAACCAGTTCTCCCAGGGCATGGCCATGGCGCAGCCGCAGTTGATGCAGATGCGATTGTTGGTTTTCGCCCTGGTTGCCGACGCGCGCGTGCGGATGGCCGATGGGGATTACCGAGGGGCTCTCGAGCGGTGCCTGACCACGGCAAGGCTTGCCCGCCACATCGGCAACGACACGCTGGTTTCCTATCTGATGTGGATCGCCGCTCGCACTTCGAGTTATCGCTGCATGGTGGATGCCATCGGGCGAGCCGGCGACGATGCCTCGTTGTTACGGTGGCTGAAGGACGAGTTGGCGACGCCCGGGGCGGAACTGACCGTCGTCAGACCATTACAGATTGAGACACGCATCTGGACCGAGTTGATGCAAATGGACCGTGTGGAGACCTTTGCGGACCTCGTGTCCCAAGGCGAAAAGCCAATAAATCGTGTGGAAACCTTCGCGGACCTCCTGCCTCAAGGCGAAGAGGCGATACGGTCGAGGATTCTCGCCGAAGCCAGCGAGGAGAGCCTGCGCGAGATGCGGCGAGCCTACTGGGAGCGTATCGATGCGGCGATTCATATTCTGGAAGTCATCCCTGCCGTATCAGGAAGCCGTTACGCAACTCGATCAATTGTGCGCTTCTGACGACGAGGAGGATTTGAACGCCTCGATTGCGTGCCTGTCGCTGCCGCGGATCGTCCGCATCTATACCCTCCAGACGCGGGGACAGGCTCAGGCCAATGCGACCCGGGCCGGGGTTGAGATCTGCCTGCACCGGATCGAGAAGGGCACGTTGCCCGAGACGTTGCCGGTGGGATTACCAACCGACCCGTTCAGTGGCAAGGATTTCGAATACGAACGCACAGCAGAAGGCTTCACGCTACGCTGTCGCGTCGCCGAATTCAAGACCGACGAAGCTACATGAATACGCCTTCAACCTAAAATAGATGATTCTGGGACACCACGAAGCCCAGGCCTCCGACGAGGCCTGGGCTTCTTCCTTTGCGCACGCCGTTTGACGGTGGACGCTTCCGGCGGTATGATGAGTGACAAGATCGCGACGTCAGCCGGGAGGCGGTCGCCGTAAATTGGCGGTCTGTGGGACAGAGGAAGTGAAAGGACGAGATCGTGCGGAGGAGTCATCACTCGAGAGCAACAGGGGTCGTGCTGGCCATTGCGGTCGTTCTGACGCTGGCCCCTCGAAGTCAGGCTTTGCCTGCCGACCCTAACAACGCCGCACTGCTGTACTACCAGGGATTTCTCATACTGGCTGACCTTGACAAGGACGCCAAAGAGTTGATTGCGAAGGTCGCCAGGGGCGACGCTCCTCCTGACGACAAGGTGCGGGAACACATCGCGAAATGTCACGAGGCGATCGAGTTCGCCGAAGCGGCAATCGATCTGCCCACCTGCGACTGGGGGCTGCGTTTCTCCGAAGGATACGAAGCTTCGATCATTCATCTCACCTCTGCGCGATCTCTGATCATGATTCTTGTGGCCGACGCGCGGGTTCGGGCCTCGGACGGCGACCACAGAGGCGCTTTCGAGCGGTGCCTGATGACGATTCGGTTCGCACGCCACATCGGTGACGATACGGTAATCTCGTTTCTGGTCTCACTCTGGCGGAGATATGGCGTACGGGTGTATACAGGATGTGGTCGGGCAGGTCACTGATGATACGGAGTTGTTGAAATGGTTCCAGTGTGAACTGGCAGTGTCCTCGAGACACACCGCCTCGCTGATTCGGGCTGTGGAGATTGACAGAGAATGCGTGCTCGATCTGTTGCGGATGGAGAAGATAGAATCGCTGGCGCGATTCTATGCCGAAGACGACGAGATGGCACAGCAGTGCATCATCTTCCTGGCGAACGAGATGGTGCTGAAGATGGCCAGGGAGTTCTACACCCAGCGTATCACGACGGTGTTGTCGATCCTGGGTCGGCCGATGCCCTACGAGCAGGCCTATACCCAGCTTAAGGAGTTGGGGGTGTATTTCAAGCCAATGGAGAATATCATCGGGACAATGGCCAACGTCTTTATCCCGGCGTTTTCGGCGGCATACAGCCTGAAGGTAAGAGCGGATTCGCATGCCAACGCTTTAACGGCCGGCATCGAGATCTGCCTGCACAAAGCCAGGTCCGGCGAGCTGCCGACCGCTCTGCCTGCGGATCAACCGAAGGACCCGTTCAGTGGCGAGGACTTCGAGTACGAGCGGACCGACGAGGGTTTCGTGCTTGGTTGCCGGGCCAAGGACCTGCTCAAGAACACGGTCCACGAATACGCCTTTACGTTGAAGTGAGACGTGCCTCGCACAGACAAAGAAAGCCGGGCCTCGCATGAGGCCCGGCTCTTGTATTTGATGCAGATGAAGCTCGGATCTGCCTGTTGGCAGCCCGGATAGATCTCAGGTTTACAGGTCCAGCGGGCGAGATGTAGTCGCCCTTGGCGGCCTTGAGGGCTTCGAGACGCTTGCGCTGGGCGGCCATCTCTTCGGTCATCGCCTTCGGGTTTTCGTGCACGGTCTCGTAGATCTTCTCCATGCGGTGGAGCTTGGCCAGCAGTTCGGGAATACGCACGGTGAACTGGCTGACGTAATCGGCCTCGGTGTAGTCCTTATTCCGGACCTCCTTGAAGAGCTTCTTGAGGTCGTCGTACTTCGGGATCAGGCCGTAGCCGGCGTCGATCGCTTCAGCCTCGCCATGAATCCGCAGTTCCATCCACTTGACCCAGACGGCCTTGTCGAGCATCCCGTTGAGGTACTTGCCGTCCTTCTTCAGGAAGTAGTTCGTCCCGAAGACCTTGGGCCGCTTGATATCCTTGGCGAAGTCCAGGTTGTTTTGGATGTACTTCCCGACCGACATGGACAGGAAGTCCATGTTGCTCATCACGTTCCACTTGCGTGGCCTTCGGCGCCGATGGTGGCGGCGGTCGTCTCCGATTCGAGCATGGCGCCCATCGTGCAGATGCCGTGCTCCCAGCTATAGGCCTCGCGAACGGGAACGTTGGTGTCGCTGTCGCGACCGCCGTAGATGATGCCGCCGACGGGCATGCCGTTCGGGTTGTCCCAGTCGGGGTCCTTGTTCTCCAGATCACTCATGCGGACCGTGTAGCGAGCGTTCTTGTGGCTGGGGGTGGTGTCCTTGCCGTCCGGGCCCTTCATGCCCTTGGTCCACTCGGTGCTGACGTGGTTCATGCCGGACTCGGGGATTTCCTCGCCCATGCCGAGCCAGTAGGGCTGGCCGTCCTTGACGAGGACGTTGCCGAAGATGACCTCGCCCGGGCTGTGCAGGACCTTCCAGATGACCGGGTCGCCCTCGGCGTTGACGTCCTGGATGATGCCGAAGATGCCGGCCTCGACGTTGGCGGCACGGAACTGGCCGTCGATGACGCGGAAGTAGGCCAGGTCGTCGCCGACGATGTTCTCGCCGGGGATCATCGCGGTGGAGGTCTTGCCACAGGCTGACGGATAGGCGCCGCAGAGGTAAGTCTTGCGGCCCTTGGGGCCGTTGGCTCGCATGATGAACATGTGCTCGGCCAGCCAGCCTTCGCGGTCGGCCTTGCGGATGGCCAGACGCAGGGACAGCTTCTTGAGGCCGACGGTGTTGCCGGCGTACTGCGTGTTGACCGAGTACACCGCGTTTCGGGTGTGGTCCATGTACACGCGGTTCAGTTCGTAGTTCTTGCACGTCATGCGCTCGTCGACCTCTCCCGTCGCATGGCGGAACTTGAAGAACTTGAAGTCGGGGTTGCTGCTCTGCCTTTTGAACTCTTCGTAGCCGGGCCGATAGAGCATGTCTTCGCTGTGGATAACGTAGGCTGAGTCGGTGATCTGGAGGCAGGGGATGGCGAACACCGAATTGACCGGCCCGAGGCAGAAGAACCGCACCAGCATGGTCCGGCCTTTGTACGCGCCGCGCTGGAGGTCTTCGAGTTCTTCGAGTCCTTCCTCGCGGCCGACCTGGTTGAGCTTCGGATCGAGCGTCTCGTCGTGGGGCACCAGATATTTGGTCACTTCCTTCTTACGGGCCTGGTCGTAGTAGCTGTCGAAGTGGACGGTATGGCCCTCGATCGCCAGGGGCAGCTCTTCCTTGTTGTCGATCGCCAGTTGGCGGCAATACGCCACGTCTTCCGCCGCATCGGTGCCGACCCAGACCTTGTCCGGCGTGCAGAGTTCAATGGCATAGGCGACAAAAGCGTTGACGTCTTCATTGTTCAAAGCGTTGAGCTTTTGCAGGCTGGCCTCATCCATTTTGCTTTTCAAGATCGATTGTGTGTCCATCTATTCTCCTTTCCAGTGCCCAAAAAAAGCCGCAGCCTCAAGGTGCCTCTCGGCCACGGCTTTGACATTCCGCACGCCTGTAGACGGGGTTCAGGCCCGTTTACACAAATCATTTGTAGTTCCGAACGATACACATACGAACATCATAGCGTACCGTTCATTTAGCGGCTGGATTTGTAGTGCGCTCAATTACGGCGAGCCAAGTCAGAATAACAACCTTCCTATTTGTGTCAACTGTTTTGCGTGACATTCTTGGACGCGAGCCTTGACTGTCTGTACATAAGTCTGCTAAAAGAAAGGCTTTGTGGGTTATAAGGTTTTTGATTTAGCCACGTTTTTGACCGACCAACGGCGTCAGGACGCGGCGACTCTGAAACGAAAGGGTGTGGTTATGACAGTCCGGTTGGTGGGCGTTGGAATCGCGGTTCTCCTGTTGTGTTCATCTCTCGTGGTCGCGGCACAGGGTGAACGCGTGGAGAAGTGGGGCATCTTCGAAGTGACTATCGATCAGGTGCCGGTGAAGGGCAATCCGTTTACCGACGTCAGCGTAACGGCGCGCTTCGAGCAGGGCGGGAGAACTCTCGATGTCGAAGGATTCTACGATGGCGATGGTGTCTACCGGATTCGCTTCATGCCCGATGCCTTGGGCTCGTGGCGCTACAGGACCCACAGCGATGAACCAGCCCTGGACGGGCGGCGTGGACAGTTCACTTGCGTTGCACCATCATCTGGGAACCACGGTCCCGTGAGTGTTCGCGATACATGGTACTTCACCTATGCCGACGGCACCCCCTATTTTCAGGTGGGAACGACCTGCTACGCCTGGACCCATCAGGGCGATGCGCTGGAGGCACAGACACTCAAGACCCTGGCGAAGTCACCGTTCAACAAACTGCGGATGTGTGTGTTTCCCAAGAGCTACACGTACAACATGAACGAGCCCCAGTATTACCCTTTTGAAGGCAAGCCCCTGAAGGATTGGGATTTCTCGCGTTTCAACCCGGCCTTCTTCCGACACCTCGAACAGCGCGTGGGCCAGTTGCGCGATCTGGGGATTGAGGCGGACCTCATTCTGTTCCATCCTTACGACCGATGGAACTTCTCGCGCATGGACCAGGCCTCCGACGAGCGCTATCTGCACTATGTTGTTGCTCGCTTGGCGGCTTACCGCAATGTCTGGTGGTCGTTCGCCAATGAGTACGATCTGATGAAATCCAAGACCATGGCCGATTGGGATCGGTTCTTCCAGATCGTGCAGAAGTGCGATCCCTATCAACACCTCCGAGGGATTCACAACGGCCCCAAGTTCTACGACCATACGAAGCCCTGGGTTACGCACGCGAGTATTCAGAGTTCCGATCTGGCGCGAGGTCGACAGTGGCGCGACGAGTACCGCAAACCGATCGTCTTCGACGAGTGCAAATATGAAGGCGACGTTCCCGAGAAGTGGGGCAACATCACGGCCGAGGAACTGGTCCATCGCTTCTGGCTGGGTACGGTCGAAGGCTGCTACGTGGGGCATGGAGAGACCTACAAGCATCCGCAGGATATCCTGTGGTGGTCCAAGGGAGGCGTCTTGCACGGGCAGAGCCCTGAGCGCATCGCCTTCCTGCGTCGTCTGATCGAGCCGATCCCGTTCCACGAGATGGTCCCATCGGAACTGCCGTCCGGCAATCCTGTGCTGGCGAAGGCCGGGCTGTGCTATTTTGTCTATGTGCTCTGGCCGGGCAGCATCGATCTGTCGCTCGAGGGATCGCGCCCATACAAGGTCGATCTGATCGACACATGGAACATGACCCAGACGTCGCTGGGCAGCGCCGAACCAGGTCCGTTTAGCATTAAGATCCCTCGGGCGAGGATGCTGCTTCGCCTGGAATGCTATGGGGTCGACGAGCCCATGCGACCTGAAGCCGAGGCGGTGGCGTCTCCGGCCGAAGGCGTCGTGCCCTTGACCGTGGACTTCTCAACTCCGACGAAGCTCAAGTGCGTCTGGGACTTTGGGGATGGAACCTCTTCGACTCAGTTTCATCCGACTCATGTCTATCACGAACCGGGCAACTATACCGCTGCGCTCACGGTGACCGACGAAGCAGGACTGTCCACGAGTGTCCCTTTGTCGATTGCGGCCGACCGGGCGACGGATCGTCCTATCGTCGCGATCGGGACCGACCAACCCGACCGTCCGGCGACAGTGTTTCATGGTGATATCGTTCGCAAAGCAGACGGAACCTTCGATCTGGGCGCGGTGCGCCGTGGAAATGGATCTCGGCAGGCGAGAGACCGTTGAGCGATCTGGAGGGTCTGCGTTCGTTGACTATCTTAGGATGGGTAAAGCCCTCAAGCCTGGACGTCGGCAACGGTGGCAACCGAATTGCCTTCAATCTCAACTACGACCGGGCGGGATTCGATCTGGTTCATCTGGCTGACGGGCGGCTGCGACTGGCGATCAACGAATGGCCCGACGGCGTGCGCAACGATAGTTCGTCCGGAAGACTCCACATTGGTCGATGGACGTTCTTCGCTGTTACGTACGACGGGAGGGCCAACCGCGACAACGTCCGCTGGTATTTTGGCGACACAGAGCAAGCCGCGCAGCTCGATCGCGTAACCAGCTATGCCGCCGGGCCGACGGGGCTCGACAGCGGTCCGTTGACGATCGGCAACTACAACGAGACCATTCATCGGCATGGCCAGGATCGCCAGGTCAGGGGGCAGTTGCGCGGCATCCGGATTTTCGGTAGTCGCATCAGCTCGCGCGGGGCATTGGCTGTCGAAGATATCGTCGCGCAGCAGCGGTCGAGCCAGCCCTGACCGAGAGGCAGATGCGAATACGATTGTCGCATCGAAATAGCGCCGGCCCGAGCGAAAAGGCAGTTGACACTCCTGCGAGGCAGGCCCAAAATAGGGACCACGTTCGCCCAGGGACAGGTGCCTTGCCTGTTGCAGCCGGTCTATGGATCGCCTCATCACTGTGAAGCATTGTCCTGTCGCGTTGCCCAATTTTGTAAACAGGAGGCAAGAAATGGAGAAAAACGGCAGCGGTAATGTCGGCGCCCCGGTAGAAAAGCCCGTCATGCACATGAACCCTCGCATCGAGAAGGATCGGCAGATGATCGTCGATGCGCGTGCGAAAGGGCGGGGGGCTCTCTTTGGGGTCTTCGTGAAGTTGTCCGGTCCGGGCTGGCTTCAGAGCGGCATCACGCTGGGCGGTGGCTCGCTGTCGTCGAGTTTGTACCTCGGTGTCCTGGTGGGCTTCAGCTTCATGTGGCTCCAGCCGCTGGCGATGATCCTGGGCATCATCATGATGAGCGCGATTGCCTACGTCACGCTCTCGACGGGTGAGCGGCCTCTGCGCGGTATCAATCAGCACGTCAGTCCCGTCCTCGGCTGGGGCTGGTTGCTGGCCTCGATGATGGCCAACCTCGTCTGGTCACTGCCGCAGTTTGCCCTCGGAACGGCGGCCATTCGCCAGAACCTCCTGCCCGGTCTGATTGGCCCGGGCACGATGGGCGAGATTCCAGGCAAGATGATTGCAGGTGGAATCTTCCTGGTCTGCGCGGTGATGGCCACACTGACCTACAGCGCCGGCGGCAAAGGCGTCAAGGTGTTTGAAACGGTGATTCGAATCATCGTGAGTCTGATCGTGCTGTGCTTCATCGGTGTGGTCATCAAACTGAGCACCAGTGGCCAGATCGACTGGGGCAAGATCGGCAACGGTTTGATTCCCAATTGGCGGTTGTTCATCGAGCCGACCAAGGATATCGGCGTACGAGATTGCCAAGGTCGGCGAGCAATTCCGGTCGTACTGGTCGAATATGATCGTGGGCCAGCAGCGCGACGTGATGATCAGTGCGGCCGCGACGGCGGTCGGCATCAATATGACCTTCCTCCTGCCCTATTCGATGCTTCGCAAGGGTTGGGACAAGGAATTTCGCGGTCTGGCGATCTTCGATCTGTCCACCGGATTGTTCATCCCCTTCATCCTGGCGACCGGCTGCGTCGTCATCGCCTCGGCCAGCCAGTTCCATGCCTTGCCGGCTGAGGGGTTCGTTGCTGCCGAGCCGGGCGGGGAGGTTGTGGGAGAGCCGGCCCCCAATCTGGTGAAAGGGTACGAAGGGCTCCTGGCCGGTCGGCTCAAGTACGAGATCGGTGAGGAGGCGTTCAAGGAGTTGACGCCTGAAGAGGTCGAGACAAGAGCCAATGCGCTGCCCTGGGGCGATAAGCGCATGGCGGCGATCCTGGTCAAGCGCGACGCCTTTAACCTGGCGGGCACGCTTGAACCGCTGATCGGAGCCAAGTGGTCGCAGTACGTCTTCGGTCTGGGTGTGATCGGTATGGCCTTGAGTGCCGCGACGATGCTGATGACGATCAACGGGCTGTGCTTCTGTGAGTTGTTGAATCTGCCGGCGCGAGGCTGGCCGCAACGAATTGGCAGTTTGATGGTTTGCGTCGGAGCACTCGGGCCGTTCTTCTGGACCGATGCGGCGCCCTATCTGGCCGTGCCCACGTCGGTATTTGCCATGGTCCTGCTGCCCATCGCGTATTTCGCCTTCTTCTTCCTGATGAACCAGGTCAGCTATCTGGGCAAGTATCGCCCCGAGGGCGGTCGCCGCGTGCTGTGGAATGTTCTCATGGCGTTGGCCTCCGGGGCTGCGGCGTTCGGCAGTGTCTGGAGCCTGTGGTCCAAGATCCGCTGGCTGGGGATTGGGTTGCTGGCCGGTTTCATCGCACTGACGATCGTGGTGCACTTCGCCCGTTCAAGCAAGAAAACGCCCGCCGCGGCGTAAGCGGCAAATGGTGGTTGGTGATGCGAGCCCGGTGAATCTCTCTCCGGGCTCGCTTGCTTTCCGGGCCGTGCAGGCCGCAGTTATGGAACTCTGGAACAATGGAATATTGGAATGGACGGAGTCGATGCCGACCTCGTCGTTTCGCTATTCCGGAGTTCTGAGTGCTATCGCCTCCGGGCTGTGAGGACTGTCAGGGGCGTTCGGCGGGGACCATCTCGGCTTCCAGCTTGCCTTCTGAGATGCTGAAGCTCTTGAGGCGGACCCATTTGTCGTCCACCTGGAAGACCGGATCGAACGATTCGCCCGCGAGCAGGGACGCCGCCACCTGGGCTCGAATGTCATCCGTGTCGATGGGCACGGTTTCGAGCCGATCCTGATACATCTTCTTGGCCATGATCTTTGCCACCGGCGTGATATTCATCGCACCGACCTTGACCTTGACCACGTTCAGGTTGAGCAGCCCCTCCTCGTCGAGTTGCGGCTTGAACTCCACCGTGAGGACGAGGTCGGCTTTCTCGATGTCGGCCGTACCCATCAGGACGATGCGATCCGGCTGGAAGAGCACCTCCGGCGCGGAAAAGACCACGCCGCCCGTCTCTCGGGGCCATCGAAACTGAGCGATGGCTTCGTTGAGGGTCTGATCGAACACCAGGAGGTTGAATGGACGCTGGCTTTGCGCACCGTTGTAGAGCTGGGGGCCCAGGTCGTGGGACAGATAGGGATGCACGCGGTCATCGTCTGTCCCCGTCAGCGCTCGGATCACCGGATTGTACCGCGCGGGCTTGTACAGCAGCAGCGCGAGGATGACCACGGCGACCGTCGTGTCGATCAGCAGCCAGTAAAAGAGCTTTTTGCGTTTCGATCTCTTTTTCTTCTGTTTTTCCGAAACCGGAGGCGCGTCGGGCACTTCGGGTTTGGCCTTGTCGTTGGGCACTGTCATTCTCGTGCGATCCTGTGAAACCATCAGATGGTGACAATCCGTTGGGGCCGCACGCCAAGCGTCAACGCCCCAAAGACCGTGTTTCTCGTCGTCAGAGTCCCCTCCCGGCAGGGCAAATAGTTTCCCACAAATAGGCCCGGGAGCCGAATTCTGTCTTGCTCGTCAGTGTCCGCGTGATTATAGTGATTCGCACGTGTGTGAAAAGGGTTTTGTTGCCGGGCCCATGCGAAGTTTGGCGCCGCGATGCGGTTCTGACCGAGCGAAAGGGCAGGGGGCCGGGGATGTGATGGCAACCTGATGGCATTTGGATAGAAAGGTTTCTCGAACTATGGCGAGCCACTTTGCGGACCGGTTGTGCGAGGCAGTACAGGCGAAAAAGACCTCACTGATTGTCGGGTTGGACCCTGTATACAGCCGCCTGCCGGCAGCGATTACGAGCCACCGTCAGATGAATGACGAATTCGATGCGGCGGCCGCAGTGGATGCGATTTTCGATTTCTGTACGCAGACTATGCGAATCGTCGCGCCGATGGTGCCGGCGATCAAGATCAATATCGCGTTCTTTGAGAAGTATCTTTGGGAAGGGCTGGAGACCTATTACGCGCTGATCAATGAAGCCAACGATCTCGGTCTGGAGATCATCGGTGATGTTAAGCGTGGGGACGTCGGTCATACGGCCGAGATGTACGCCTCGGCGCATCTCCAGAATCCCGAGTTGGCCGGTCTGGAAGATACGCTGGCGCCGGACGCGATCACCGTCAACGGCTATCCCGGCACGGATGGTATCGAGCCGTTCGCCCAGATGGCCGATTCGCAGGGCAAGGGCGTCTTCGTGCTGGTCCGCACGAGCAATCCTTCGGCGGCGGCTTTGCAGGACTTCCGCGATGCCGACGGTCAGGCGCTTTATGAGAAGATGGCCGAGATCGTCAACGAGATCGCGAGCAAGCCCGAACGCGTGGCCGGCTGCGGATACAGCAATATCGGCATGGTGGTCGGCGGGACCGCTCCCGAAGTGACCGCCGCACTGCGAACCAAGTACGACAAGATCTGGTTCCTGGTCCCGGGCTACGGATCGCAGGGCGCCACGGCCGCCGATTGCCTGCGGTTCTGCAAGACCGACGGGACCGGCGCATTGATCAACGCCTCGCGCTCGATCATCTATGCTTACGAGAGGCCGAAGTATCGCGACCAGTTCGGTGACGACTGGAAGAAGTGCATCGAGCAAGCGGTTATCGACGCGAAGGTCGAGCTGGCCCAGGCCATGCAGACCAAGCTGTAGTCGCGTTTCTCGGCCGTAAGAGGCGGCCTGCGTTTTCTCGTGTACGGCGCATGCGAAAGGGTGTTTCCACGACGAGCGATACTTCGTATCCGGTCGAGTTCTCCGTGGGGGGGATGTTCGACCGCATCGCGCCGACGTACGACCTGCTGAATCACCTTCTCTCTTTCGGGTTTGATTTCTCCTGGCGTCGCAAGGCGGTCCGATGCATCGACAATCGCCCGTCATTGCGGGTCCTCGATCTGGCGACGGGTACCGCCGATCTGCTGATCGCGCTGTTGCGAGAGCGTCCCAATGTTTGCGATGCGGTTGGGCTGGATTGCTCCGAAGCGATGCTGAAGGTGGGCCGGGAGAAGGTCGGTAAGTGCGGCCTCTCCGAGCGGGTGAGCTTCGTGCGAGACGATGCGACCCGGACTTCTCTGCCGTCCGGAAGCTTCGACGCCGTCACGATGGGGTTTGGGATCCGCAACACGCCGGACGCCCGCAAGACCTTGGATGAAATTCACAGGCTTCTAAAGCCCGGTGGCGTCGCCGTGATTCTCGAATTCTCCCTGCCCGCCAATCGGATCGTGCGTTTGGGCTATCTCGCCTATCTGCGTTTCGGCGTGCCGCTGATCGGTGCGGTGGTGTCGAGAGACCGACAAGCCTATCGCTATCTCAATCGATCGATCGAGGCCTTTCATGGCCCTGCCGAATTCTGTTCATTGATGGAGCAGGCCGGCTTTCGCAATGTTTCGGCTACGCCGCTGACGGGAGGCGTCGCCTCGATCTACAAGGGCTCCAAAGCTCTGGATGGCGCGTGATATATGAAGGCATCAGATCTGGCAGGCAAGAGAGTTCTGGTGATGGGGTTGGGCCGCTTTGGCGGGGGCGTGGACGTGGCGCGTTTTGCGGCCGGCGCCGGTGCGCACGTGACGGTCACGGATCTGGCGACCGCGGAGCAACTGGCCGATTCGGTCCAGCAATTGGAGTCGTGTTCGGGTATCGCGTTCAAACTGGGTGTACACGACCCCGATGACTTCGCGTCGGCCGACATTGTGGTCGCGAATCCCGCCGTCAGGCCTGACAATCGCTTTCTGGAGATCGCCCGGCAGCATGGTAAGATCGTCACCTCTCAGGTGGGGCTGTTCTTCCAGTTGTGTCCGGCCCGCATCGTCGGGATCACGGGCGCCAATGGCAAGAGCACGACCGCCACGCTGACCCATCATCTGCTTCAACATGCTCAGAATGACAGGCCCTATGGCAAGGTCTGGCTCAGTGGCAATATCGGGGACCAGCCCCTGTTGACGATCCTCGATCGGATTGAGGCAGACGATGTCGTGGTGCTGGAACTGTCGAGTTTTCAGATCGAGCAACTGGCCGAGGCGGGCCAGGCCCCACAGATTGCGCTGCTGACAAATCTGACGCCGAACCATCTCGACCGCTACGGCACGTTCGAGGCCTACTGCGCCGCCAAAGAGGGCTTGTTCCAGTATCAAAGGTCCGATGGTGATACCAAGGCGATCTCCATCTTCAACGCCGAGGATGAGGTCGCGGCACGCTGGTTCGATCGCTACACCGGACAGAGCGGGCGTATCTGCGTGAAGTTCTCACCTGATGATGTTGCTACGGAGTTCCGCAAGGCCTACCGCCTTCCGGGCCGGGCGTATCTGTCGAATCTCGCCGCTGCGATGGAGATTGCGAAATGTCTTGGCGTTTCCGACGACGCGATCGAGGCGTCTCTGCCCGACTTTAAGGCCTTGCCACACCGCCTCGAACTGGTCGCAGAATGGGACGACGTGGCCTGGTACAACGATTCGAAGGCCACCACCCCGCCGAGTAGTATCGTGGCGATGGAGGCGTTCGAGCGGCCCGAAATCATCATCGCGGGCGGGTACGACAAGCATCTGCCCTTCGACGCCCTGGGCAGGAAGATCGCGGAAAGGGCCAGGGCTGCCATCCTGATCGGCCAGACGGCTCCGCAGATTGCTAAGGCAATTCGAGCGGGATCGGATGAGGGCTCCGAGACGCAGATCGAGCTTGCCGGCTCGCTGGCCGAGGCGGTCCGAACGGCCCATCGGCTGGCCAGCCCGGGCGATGTCGTCCTGCTGAGTCCGGCCTGCGCCAGCTACGACATGTTCGAGAACTACCAGCAGCGAGGCAACCAGTTCGCGGACCTGGTACGCGATCTTGCTATCGAGTTATAGGAAGCTCTCGAAGCATCTGCCCGTTTCACTGCGAAAAAAGCCACTTCCGACCCTCCCATTTTTCCGCTGAAAACGAATGTATCGTTCGTAGCAGTGGAAGGACCGCGCGTTTTCTCGGTAACCTCTCGTCAAGTCCGCCCTTCTCGTGGTCGATGGCTCCTCTAAACGGCATCGCATAAACGACATCGTAAGAGCCTGGAGATCTTTGTCAGGGGACACAACGAGATGAGCGTAACAGATGAGAGACGAATCGAGGAGCGGTTGCACTACCATTGGCCCATTTGGTTTGCGGAGGACACCAACGGAGAGTTGTGTCAGGGACAGATGTCGGATATTTCGAGTCAGGCGGCGGCCTTTACCTGTTATGCGGACGATCGTTGTCCCTATCCCGGACAGCACGTTGCGACGCGTTTCAGTGTCCCGAAGTACGGCGAAGATGGTTCGTTCGACATGGTGGACTTCGTGCGTTCCGGACGTATCTACCGTGTGGACGCGGTCAACAGCGCGCTGCGGCGTATCGCCATGCACTTCCTGGAGCCGTTGCCGTTCCGGCCAGGCGAGCAAGAGACTACTACCTTCGAGAGCGACTCAGTCGAAGAGCTCGAGCCTTTGATGGTCTAAGCGTCTTTCTTGGGACGCGGAACCCGATCAGACCTGGGAATACCCCGTTGGCCTCAGGATGATGTCCGTGATGTTCGAGACGGTGTCTCGATACTGTGGATCACCGCTCAGCGCTCTCCAGTCGGGGTGATCCCGGAAGACCTGCCACCGTTTGTCGCGATCCGCCATATCTTCGAAGGCCAGCATATAGGTCAGGTTTGGTTGCTGTTGCCCGATGATCGTTTCCCCGAAGAACACCGGATTGAGTCCGGTCTCTTTGAAGATGGCGATTTCGCCCCCTTCATTGAACATCTCGATCTTCTTCTTGGCGGCCTTGATACTGTGGCTCTCGTAGGTGCGCATCTCGAAAATGCGCTTCTGGAACTTGGGCACCTCGATTTGAGGCATGTGGGTGAACGCCGCCATCAGCGAGCTCTCATAGCGAATATATCCCGGCTCGGACAGCTCCGCATCGACGAACTCGCTGCCTTTCGTTCGGAATTCTTCATCTTCCATCAGCTTCGACGATGAATCCAGCACGGATTGCAGGGATGGATGAACGAGCAGGACGTAGAGCGTAGGCTGGTTCGGGCCGTACACCGCCTCGAAGACGCCGACCGGTTTGATCCCGATCCGGTTCATCGCGGCGATGCCCACGTCTCGCAAGAAGTTGCCGACACGTCTCTTGTTGGCACCGGAACGAAGGTGGTACTGCCTCAACTCAAAAAACTGACGTGGCGACGATCCTGATTCTGCAGCAGGCTGTCCCATCGCTTGCGTCGTGACTGCGGCGGCCAGACCCGTAGCCAGAAAATTCCGTCTATTCATCCTTCCGTCTCCTTCTCTTGCATGTCAGTCAGAATCCCGCCATTCTGCGGCCTCGATATGGCTTCAGAGACATCGCAGTTCGGGCACCATTACGCTACCGGCCTTCTTTGCCCGCGTCAATCCCATAACCGACACCAACCAGGGGTATATGGACCGCGTGCGCACAAAACAGGGCTGAGAACGACATCCGTTCTCAGCCCCGCGGTATTTGTCTGGCAAACCTGGATGGCTACCAGGTCGTCATTTCCCTCATTTCTTCTTCATCTGCGGCACTCTCCAGGGGAGGGTATCGCAGACCTTGGCAATCACCTTCTTGACTTGCTTGCTCTGTTCGGGTGAGAGGGCATTGCCGGCCACGCCTCCGAGGACCCCGCCCGCAACACCGCCAATGACGCGGTCACTGGTGTCGCCACCGGCCAGGACGGCTCCGGCCGCCGCTCCGGCCGCCGCTCCGACAAAGGTAGCGAGCCCCTTGCCCGTGCTGCCCGAACCGCTGCCAATCCAGAGGATCGATGCGTCCTCGACGTCGATCAGCTTCGCCGTCATCTCCATCTTGTCTTTGTACTTGGGGATGTTGATCACCAGAACGGCCGGTACGTTGAGAATGTGCCCCGCCCGGGCTGCATCGCTGTTTGTTGTCATATCGGAGGCCTGGAATTCCTGCTCTTTCAGCAGCGCCTGGACCTCTTTGCGTTCCACGACGCGATACCCTCGTTTGACCAGTTCCATCGCGAAGTAGTCACTGATCTGATTCTTGACCACGTCGCCGTAGACGCGACCGGTAACTTCCACGATCGCGACTCTGTTGAGGCTGCTGAAATCATAGCCGGCCATGGCGTAGCTCTCTCCCTGGCTCGATCCGCAACCGGCCACCAGCGAAGCGCTCAACAACACGAACACACACAAAGTCCTCATCGCTTTTACCTCCTGTGTACACAACCAATATTCCGAAATGTCCAAAGGCGCGATGTAAACGATTCGCATTGCACTGTCAAATGTTTCTGCGGCCCGTGCGTTGGTGGGGGGACCGATTGCCCCTATTGGATAAGAGGCACCGGATCGATGGATGGATACGAAAAAAAGACGGCTCTTCGCCCCTGGAGCGGGGAATGTCGACCCAAGGTGACCCGCTGGGCGAGACGGCTGGCTACGTCGGGCGATAGGCCATGCCGGCGTGGCCCGGTTGTCTCTGTGGGCGGTTGGGCCACTTCAGAACGTCGAAAACGTACTCGCTGGCCTGTCTGATCATGACGCTGGGCATGCAGGGGCACATCTCGAATGAACCGATGATCTCGTTGTCGTTGCCGTCGAGCGCGTTAAGGAGATAGTCCCAATCCTGGCGGGGAATGCCGCCGTGTAGTCCGGGAGGTTCATGATCGTCGGTTTGGCCGTAGTTGTCCGTCAGGTGCAGATGGGTCACGTGCGGGGCCAGTTCATCAACGTACTGCCTGAACGATCGCTGCGGATCGATATTGGCGACTCCCGTGTCCAGGCAATAACGGATGGTCTCGAATCGCTCTCCGAGGTGGAGCAGGGCCGGCAGTTGGCCCGTTTCGACGCAGAGCGTGACGCCGTTGTCGTCGGCTATGCGGACTACGTCCGCTGCAAATCTCGTCCCGTTGAGCCTGGCGCCGTCCGGGATCCCCAGGCCTCGCGGCTCTGTCACGATATTGGCGCCGAGCAGGGCCGCGCACTGGATTTGCTCTTCCCACTGCTCTACCGTTGGATTATCGGTGCGAGATCGCATGGAGACCAGCATGCCTTCGGTGGCGGCCTGGAGCCGCTGCCAGTTGCGTCGACTGTATCGACACTCATTCTGCCCCCGGATGCTGGGCCACAGCTCGATGCCGAAACCGAGAGAGCTCAGGTACTCACATTCCTGCTCGAATGAGAGTGGGTGCTCACGCCACCAAAAGACCATCGTGGAAACCACGTACCTGATTTGCATGATGCTATCCCGTCCTTGTGAAAAACCTCATGTACGGCAACAGTTATTATCGAAAGAATCCGGCCGTGGGTTGAACCTTTCTGGAAGGATTCCGGCCGTCTTTTCGCTGTGGAAAGGGCCGCCAAATGTACGGCTCAGATGGGGGTTTTGATCTGTCCTATAATACGCGGAACACCTCTTCTGGAGACCCCGCGCGTTGGCGGAGATATGACACGCTCAGAGAAAGGACGCGAAATGCTGGCCGGGGTGTACAAAAGGCGCGAACGCTTTCCCTACCAGCGGGGTAGAGTTCAAAAAGGCTTGGACGACCCCGCCAGGGGCACTATAATGGCCGAAACCTTAATCTATGGAGATTCGACATGTCTGAAGCAAGTCAGCCCGGCGCTGAGAAGAGTTTCGAGGAGAAGGTGACCGAGGTCATCGAGATGGTTCGGCCCGCGTTACAGGGGCATGGGGGCGACGTCCAGCTCATAGGCGTCGATGAGGACAAGACGGTCCAGGTACGCCTGCAGGGAGCCTGCCAAGGCTGTCCGGGAGCGGCCATGACGATGAAGATGGGCATTGAACGCATCCTGAAAGAGAAGGTGCCCGAGGTCAAAGAGGTCGTCGCGATCTGATTGCTTACCCAAGGCGAAGGTCCTGCTCATACCGGGGCGGGGCCTGTCCTGCTGTGAGTCCTGCTTCAAGAGGCCCCTAATAGTGCCCGGATGCGGGCCGTGTTGGGGTGCTCGACCACGCCTTTTTCAGTGATGATCGCGGTGATATTCTGCGCATCCGTCACGTCGAAAGCCGGATTGTAGACGGCCACGCCATCCGGGGCCGTCGCCACGCCACCGAAGTGCGTGACCTCATTCGATCCCCTCTGCTCGATAGGGATTTCAGCCCCACTGGCAATACTGAGATCGAACGTGCTCGACGGAGCGGCGATGTAGAACGGTATCCCGTGTTGTTTGGCGAGGATACTGAGACTGTAGGTTCCGATCTTGTTGGCCGCGTCTCCGTTTGCTGCGATGCGGTCGGCGCCCGTAATGACCAGATCGACCTTTCCCTCCTTCATCAGCCAGCCGGCCATATTGTCGCAGATCACGGTGACGTCGATGCCGGCCTGCTGCAATTCCCACGCGGTCAGTCGGGCGCCCTGCAAGAGGGGCCTTGTCTCGTCGGCATAGACCTTGAATACCCGGTCCTTCTTCTGGGCTTCGAACATCGGCGATAGCGCCGTTCCTTGGCCTGCGGTGGCCAGCGCTCCGGCGTTACAGTGCGTCAGCACGCCGGCACCTTCTTGGATGAACCGCTCGCCATGGCGGCCGATCGCGCGGCACATCTCGATGTCTTCCGTGCGAATCGCATTGGCTTCGGCGAGGACAGCTTCGCATAGCTCGCCCAACGTGATTTGCGGATGTTCGCAAACCTTCTGTGCCTTGTGTTGGATGCGATCGAGGGCCCAGAAGAGATTCACCGCCGTCGGGCGGGACGTCGCGAGATAGTCGCAGGCCTCGACGATGGTCTTCAGGCCGGCGACAGGCGTTGCGTCGGGGCCCAACTGCTGCAATGCCAGGACCGGACCGTAAGCGGCGGCGACGCCGATGGCGGGGGCGCCACGGACGGCCAGCGTTCGGATCGCCTCGTGCAACTGCTTCGTATCGCGGACCAGGAGTGTCACGAACTTCCCGGGCAGACGCCGCTGGTCGATCAGTTCCAACACGCCATCGGTGCCGTCAATCCATTTGACTGTTTGTGCGATCGTGAGAATCTCTCCTTGGCAAAGCCGATTCGGCGCGGATTATCGGTCGACGCGGGCGCCGCCGCCTTTCATGACCTTTTCGACTTCGCTCAGGCTGGCAGTGGTCGTATCGCCAGGCGTGGTCATCGCCAACGCGCCGTGAGCGGCGCCGTAGTTGACCGCGGCGCTGGGATCTTTGCCTTCCATCAGTCCATAGATCAGGCCAGAAGCGAAACTGTCGCCTCCACCGACGCGGTCGTAAATCTCCAGGTTCTCGCGAAGGATCGCATCGTGGAACTGCCCGTCCATGTAGAGAACCGCGCCCCAGTCATTGACCGAGGCGGTCTTGGCGTTTCGCAGCGTGGTGGCGACCGCCTTGAAGTTCGGGAACTCCTTGACCGCCGCTTCGATCATCTTCTTGAAGTTCGTCGGATCGAGCTTGGAGAAGCTCTTGTCGAGTCCTTTGACGTCAAAGCCGAGAGCGGCGGTGAAATCCTCTTCGTTGCCGATCATTACATCGACGTATGAGGCGATGGCCCGGTTGACTTCCTTGGCCTTCTCCTGCCCGCCAATATCCTTCCACAATGAATTGCGGAAGTTCAGATCGTAGGAGACGATGGTGCCGTATTTTTTCGCGGTGGTGACCGCCTCGATGATCACGTCGCGCGTGGTTTCCGAAAGGCCCGCGAAGATTCCCCCGGTATGGAACCAGCGGATGCCGTCGCGGCCGAAGATCGTATCCCAATCGATGTCACCCTTTTTCAGTTGCGAAGCGGCACTGTGGGCCCGATCGCTGCACCCGACAGCGGCACGAACGCCATACCCACGCTCGGTGAAGTTCAGTCCCACGCGCACCTTGCGACCGATCCCGTCGTAGGGGACCCACTTGATGTACTCGGTGCTGACGCCACCCTGGTAGATCATATCTTCGAGCAGGCGACCGACGGGGTTGTCCACAGTGGCGGTGACGACGGCCGCGCGCTTGCCAAAACAGCGTTTCAGGCCACGAGCGACGTTGTATTCGCCGCCACCTTCCCAGGCGCGGAAGTGACGCGTGGTGTGGATGCGCTCCTGCCCCGGGTCGAGGCGGATCATGATCTCGCCCAGCGAGAGGATATCGTATTTGCACTCGGATGCCGGTCTGAGGTCCAGCCCTGCCATCGCGACGCTCCTTTCTCGGATCGGTTATGCTCGGTAAATCTTGCCCTCGCGGTAGTCCTGCCAGGCCGGCTCGAAGGCCTTGCGCTCGGTGGGCGCCGGTCGCGGCACCACCGTGGTGCACTTGAACAGGTCCCTGGCCTTGGCGTCCGATTCGATGCGCAGGATCGACTTTCGCAATTCCTCGTTTTCGGGCTTGAACCGCAGCGGGGCACCCGTGGCCTGATCGATCACGTCCTTGTGAATCTCGCCGCCGTCGGCTGAAAGAACCAGATGCGAACCACGCGAACCACTGCCTTGCTTGAGCAGTTCGACGATGGCCTTTAGAACGCCGATGCTGCCCAGGGCCAGGTGCTCGGCCTGGATCGCTGCCGCCACCGACTTGAGCCCGGTCAGCTTGATACCGCCGGTCTGGATGGCGTTATACAGGGCTACCGCATCCTGTAAGGCCTGCCCCGTGTCGGCCAACTCGCGAATGTGTCCGCCGGAGGTGGTCATGCGATTCTGGATCTCCTCGATAACCGCCTTGGCCGTCGCACCGGAGGAGGTTTTCCAGCCGTTGAGTTTGCCGATGAGGCTTTTCAACTGCTCGTCGATCTCCTTCTGCTGCTTGCTGTAGTTGGCGACGTCACCGCCGTAGACGTTGGCGATGTACTCGGCGGCGCGAAGCCCACCGGCCTGTCCCGCGTTGAGGGCCGAGCCGCCCGGACGTTTGACGCCGTGACTGCCCGCCATTTCGCCGATGACGAACGTGTGCGGGATGTTCGATTCCCACCACTTGTTGATGGCGAACCCGCCGTTGTTGTGCTGGGCACAGACCGCGATCTCCAGGGGCTCCTTATAGAGATCGATGCCGTTCTCTTTGTAGATGTCGATCGCCAGGGGGTTCATATGGGCCAGCCGCTTGATCGGCGTCGACTGGAACGCACCGGCTTTGTCGAGATAGTCGTACGCCTCGGGTTCGAGGTCCTTGATTTCGAACGGCTTCATGGATGCGTTGCCGATCGGGTTCTTGCGGAAGTCCATGAAGACACGCCGGCCCTTCTGCGTCTCGTTGAAGACGAGTACGTCGATCAGCGACGACTGGAGGTTCTCGATCCGTTGCGGATCGAACGGCCACTGATAGCCTTTCAGGAAGATATTCGTGGCCATCTTGCTCATCGTCGGGAAGAAACCGGTCAGGAACTCTTGCTCGTCCTTGCCGTTGGCGTCGGTGCTGAAAAGGCGGGGCATCGCCTGCATATAGGTGCCCGAGACATTCCAGCGGAACTTGATGCTGGCCAGACCGAATTGCGATTCAGTGATGTTCTCTGCCGCCAATCCGGCTCGGAACGCCAGGCCATGGATGCCGATCTGGCCTTCCGGATACACGCTGGTCTTGTACAGGGCGCCGGGGCCGCCTGCCGCGAGCACGATGTTCTCGGCCAGGAAGACGCTGAGTCCCCAATCCGAGTCCGTGACTTTCGACTTCTGCAACGTCACGAGCCCCGCGACGCGTTTGGCTTTGCCCGTGCCGACGGTGAGCAGATGGGCCGCTTCCTGCTTGTCGAAGATCTCGATGCCGTACGCTTTGACCTGCTTCTGGAGGCACTCGCTCATGAACTTGCTGGTCTTGGGCCCGGCGCTGGTGGCGCGTTCGGCCGGGTCGTGGTCGGTTTTGTAGCCGATGAACGTGCCCATCGCGTCGGTGGGGAAGGGCACGCCCGCCTGTACGAGGTGCGAGAATTCGCGGATCGAGCTGATTCCTTCGGCCAGAGCCAGATCCCCGTGACAGCAGCCACCCGCCAGCAGGGTCTTGGCGAACTCTTCGGCACAGTCGGGAATCTCGGGACTTGTGCCTTGCTTGTAATAGGTCTGCTTGTCGGAACCGCTCATACGCGAGGCGCCGAGCTTGAGCCCTCCCGTGACCACCGCGATGCGCTTCTGTGCGTCCTTGACGCCTTTTTGAGTCATGAACTCGTAGAGGTGCACGGCGCAGTTCATCCCGGCCGCGCCGGCGCCGACGATGATCGTGCTATAGTTGTGGACGGCGACACTCTGTCGGGCGATCTTCTTCGTCTTCACGATGGCTGATTCTCCTTCCATACCTATCGGTCAGTGATGCGAGGCGAGTCTCTCAGTTCACTTTCTCAGGTTTCATGAAATCCGCATTCATCTGGCGGGGCAGTCGATAGACGTCACCGGCCCGGTCGCAGAAATAGATCGAGGATTGCGATGGTTCTCTGCCGTGCCCATCCGCCCAGAGCGCGTAGAAGCCGTCGTGCACGTTGACCGGCTCGCGGGCGTACGTGTGATTGAACGGGCTGTCGTGCGTGAGTTGGGCGAGCTTCTCCCACGTCTTGCCCTGGTCGGTGCTCTGCCACATCACCATCTCGCCCCCCGGATTGTAGGGCTGAGGGCCTGTCTGCGTCGGCGCAATGATGCGCCACGTTCCATCGGGGTTGAGGTAGAGCGAACCCATGTCGTAATTGTTGTCGGAGGTGAAGGCGGGGCAAATGATCCACTCTTCACCGGTCCAGCGGGCCGTCGTCCAGGTGCGCGGATCGTTATCGGGGCCGGCTTCAAAACCCTTGCTCGTGATGAAGAGGATCACCGGGTGGCCTGAGCTATCGAAGCGAATGTCTTTCAAATAGACGAGCAGGCCTTCTTTCTCGTAGTCGTGAACGAGTGCGGCGTTTTGCGGTCGGGTCAGCGGGATCGTGACGACCTTTCCATCGGCGGCGTGCCACGATTTGCCTGAATCCGTCGTTTCGAGGTAATAGAGATTCGTTCGCCAATTGAGTCCCTTGCCTCGCGGGTGATAATTCAAAGCGGTGCCTGCTTTGGATTCGTCGGCGATGCTGATCTGGTAATGTCCCTGATCGATGGCGGCTAGTCTCTGCCACTGCGACCAATGGATGCCATCGTCACTGGTCGAGAAGCAGGCGGTTCGCGCCGCCGGGTAGTTGTAGCGGGTGAAGAAAGTGACGAAGCCCTGGTTCGCGATGTGCCAGGCCTGCATGTACGAGAAGTTCGTCATCATAACGGTCCGGCCATTGTCAATCTTGGTCGGCCGGACCAGCACGAACTCGTTGACGTCGTACGGGCGAACGCTGTGATGAATGTACGAAGGCCGCCCGGTGCCATGCGATGTCGAGAAGATCCAGATGATGCCTTCGTCGTCCACGCTGATGACGGGATTGTCGTGGGCATCTGTGGTCCGCTTGTCCAGCAGGATCGTCGGTTTCGGGACCATGCCCGTGCGGTGGTCGTAGTAGGAGACCATGTGCAGCAATGTGCGGTTTTCTCGCTCTCCGTCGGGCGTTCCACCGTAGCAGAAGAACGTCTTCTTGACCTTGTCGCAGTAAACCGCGAAGGGGCGATGCTTGTGCAGTAGGTGCCGAGCCCGCCACTGTATTTGTAGCGGTATTCATTCTGGAGCGGCTGGTTCATGTACCAGATGCCGCGATAGCCCGTATCCTTGGTATTCAGCGTCAGCATTGTATCGGATTCCGCCGCAGACCGAGGGGCTGGCAGCGAATAGCAGGAACAGGAGAAAGGCCAGACGCCAGTGATGGCTTCGCTTATATGCTCTGACAGGAGTGACGTACGACATGATGCGCCTCCGATGCGTGGCCTTATCCGATGTTGAAGTTCCGTCCGGTCGTCTGAGCGATCTGTTCGAGCGAGGCGGCAGCGAAATCCAGGTTCGGATACTTCTCCTGGCGGAGTCGGTCGATGAGTTGCTTGACGCCGGTCAGCTCTTTGGCCAGCAGCTTGTAGTCCTGCTCGTCGACGATTCTTTGCAGCGTGGCCTTATCGATCATGCTGAACGAACCACCGAGCACGAGCACGCCGGCGCCGATGTAGTCGGGGATGTTCTCGGCCGTCGTGCCACCGGTGGGGACGAGGCTGATCATCTTGTGGATAGCCGGGTCGATGGCTTTGACATAGGCCGGGCCGCCAAGCTGTTTGGCGGGGAAGATCTTGCAGAGGTTGGCGCCCTTGGAATACTGGCTGACGATCTCGGTGGCGCTGCCGCATCCCGGGATCATGGGCACCTTGCCCGCGAATTTCTCGAAACCGGCATCGCTGAAGTTCACCGCTGAGACGAGATAGCTGGCGCCGGCGTCGACGACCTGCTGCAAAGTCGGCAGCGGATCGTCCGCGTGGGCGGCGTTGTAGACCTTGAGCATGTCGGGCCAGTCGATCAGGCTGGCGGCGCCCGCCACGAAGTCGGGCAACTCCTTGCGCAGACGCGAGAGCTTCTCCAACGGTTGCTTGATCCGGCACGTCACTTCCATATTGCCGATGCCCGCCGCGACGAGTGCTTCGGCGGTCTTGACGATGTCGAGCTTGTCCTGGTTGAAGACGAGAATGAACCCGTCTTTGAGCAGCGTGGTAATCGTGGTTTGGATGTTCATGGGTTTTTCGCAGCTCCTGCAAAGAAAAGGACCGAAGGGACATAGAGGACCTATGGGACCTCATTGCTTCTCTACAGTCTTCGCAGGTGGAAACCGCCATCGACGTTGATGACCTGGCCCGTGGAGAAGTCCAGCCGGCCTTCGGCGATCGCGCCGACCGCTTTGCCGATGTCCTCGGGATAGCCCCATCGCTTGATGGGTGTGACGCCTTCGGCGATCAGCTTGTCGTACTTGGCGGTGACGACTTTGGTCATGTCCGTCTTGATGATGCCCGGGCGAATCTCGAAAACCCCGATGCCGAATTCGGCCAGCCGGTCCGCATAGAGCATGGTCATCATCCCGATGGCGGCCTTGCTGACGCAGTATTCCCCGCGTCCAGGACTGCTCGTGTAGGCCGAGATCGATCCGGTGTTGACGATTCGATATCCGCCATCAGGATCGCTCTTCTTCTGCTCGATCATCCAGTTGGCAACCATCTGGGTGAGGAAGTAGGGGCCCTTGAGGTTGATGTTCATCACGCGTTCGAAGCTTTCTTCCGTCGCCTCCAGCAGGTCGAGTCGTTTGCTCGGAGCGACGCCCGCGTTGTTGGCCAGCAGGTTGCAGCGGCCAAACGTGCTCTTGGTCGCGTCCACCAATTTGGCGCGGTCGGCGGCGCTGCTGACGTCGACGCGCATAGCCTCGCACTTGGCCCCAAGATCCGACGCCTCTTTCTGCGTCTGCTGGGCGTTGGTTTCGTCGGGCTGGCCCTGCTCGTTGAAATCGAAATGGGCGATCATCAGATCGTATCCCAGTTCGGCCAGTTCCAGTGCGATGCCCTTGCCGATTCCGCGACTGCCCCCGGTAACGATGGCTACAGGTCGTTCTGCCATGACAAAGATCCCCTCGTGATTGTGGTTAGGATTGCAGGAATTGATCGATTTCTCGGGCGGCTCGCATTCCGTCGGCAACGGCCGCGACCACCGTGGACGGTCCGCGAACGAGATCGCCTCCAGCGAACACGGCTTCACGTGACGTTGCAAGCGAGCCGTCCCTAGTTTGAATCAGGCCCTTCACGATCGCGACGCCGGGCAAGGACTGTTCGATGTTCTCGGCAGCGGACTGTCCGATGGCCTCGACCACGACGTTCATTTCAAGATAATAGGAGCTCGACGTAATGGACTCCGGTCGGCGACGGCCACTCTGGTCCGGCGCGCCCAGCCGAGTCGGACAGAGTCTCATTCCCTTCAATTTGCCGTTTGTGCCCTGGTATTCCAGCGGCTGCGTCAGGATCAGGAAGTGAACGCCTTCGTCGATGGCTCGCCTTCGCTCGGCTTCCCAGGCGGGCATCTCTTCGAACGACCGGCGGTAGATCAGATAGACGTCCCGGGCTCCAAGCTGCGCGGCCGTGACGGCGACATCCATCGCCGTGTTACCCCCGCCAATCACACCGACTGATTTGTCGTAGAGATCCAACGGGTTCGGTTGCTTGGCAGCGGACAGGAAATCCATCGCATTCCAGAGGCCGTCGAGTTTCGCGCCCGTGACCGTGGTGGCTTTGGGCAGTCCGAGTCCTATGAACGCCGCATCGAAACCATCAGCCATGATCGTGTCGAGGTTGTGGCCGCCATCCAGTTCTTTGCCAAGACTGAGCGTCATGCGGTCGTTTGGTGCCTCGGAGAAGATCGCCTTCATCTCGTTTCGCAGCGAGTCGCTCTGGCGGTCGAAGGGAATGACCGACTCGACCATGCCGCCGAACTCGGCGCTCTTGTCGAAGACTGTCACGGCATGACCCGCTTCGAGGAGTTTGGCCGTGCAGGCGAGGCCCGCTGGGCCGGCGCCGATGACGGCGACCTTCTTGCCGGTGGTCTTTTCGGGAATCCGCAACTTCGACCACCCGTTCTTGTTGGCCTGTTCCGATAGGTATCGCTGAATGTCGGAGATGGGCAGAGGGCCGTCACCGATGAAGTTCTGGAGGCAGTTGCCCTGACACTGCTGCTCGACCGGGCACAGCCAGGCGCAGACCTCGGGGAAGACGTTGGCCTGGCGGATGACCTCGTAGGCCTCACGTTCCTTGCCATCGAGGAACAGGTCGATGAATTTCGGGATCTCGATGCCGGCCGGGCATGCGAGCTGGCACGTCGGCTCCTGGCACCCGCGGCAGTCGGACGCAAGACGCAGCAGATTGGCTTTGTCGCTCATGCGGCCATGCTTGAAGATCGGCCCGTAGACCGCGTTGTCCCGCACGACGCAGCCGGTCCGGCCGGCGTCGCGCATGATTTGCGTACATGCACTACACCCGATGCAAACCTTGTCGGGCTCCATCCGGCCCTTGTTGACGATGTCCCGGGCGAAATCCGGATAAGCGAAAGCCATGCGTCCACCACCGACGATGGTGACCAGCCCGTTGGCCTTGTTGGCGGCGCCGACGTTGGCCATGAGCGTCCGCAGCCAGCTATAACCCGTCCCCACCAGGGCGACGTCCGGATGCGCCTTCTGCATCTGCCCCGTGACATCCACGAGTCGGGCGACGCCGGTCAGCGGGTGCTCAGGTTCGGGATAGCCACCGACGATCGGCTCGTTGAAGGGCCGTCCGACGTGCGGATTGTAGTACGGATTGGCGATCGTGATGTCGATGAGCCCGACACCGCGCTCTTTGAGCAGCCCGACGAGCTTCTTGGGCTCGGTCAGGTCGGGCTTGGTGTAGTCGTCTTTATCCACTGCCCATCCATAGGGATAGGGGATGGCGTCGTAGATGCCCAGCCTTGTTACGACTTGGCCTCTACCGCCCAGTTCGCTGCGAACTGCGCTCGACGGTTTCGACGAGCAGCCGCGTGCGATTCTCGAACGAGCCGCCATATTTGCCCGGGCGGTTGTGACAGGCCAGCAATTCATTGATCAGATATCCATGGCAGGCCTTGATGTCGACCGCGTCGAAGCCAATCTCGAACGCGATGCGGGCGGCCTCGACATAGGCGTCCTGAAGCTTGTCGAGATACTCGTCCGTCGCGAGAGGATAGTCGTCCGGGAGTTTGCTCTTGCCGTCGAGACGCGGGGGCCATTGAGGGACGAGGCAATCGCGATAAGGATCGCGCTGTCCGATGATCGGACGGGCGGTGCCATCAGGTTTGCTGTAGCGGCCCGAATGCGTCAGTTGGCACACCATGATGGGGCGATGATTCTTACCGTTCGCCTCGGCGGCCTTGGTGCGGGCACGCTTGACCATGGCGGCAAACGCGTCCTTGCTGCCCTCGTGGAGCCACAACTGGCGTGGGTTGGCCCGGGCCTCAGGCACGATGGCAATCGCTTCGGCCCAGAGCAGGCCGGCCCCTCCGGCGCCGAATCGCTCGTAACGGCGGACGGTCAGCTTGCTCGGCCGGCCCAGCGCATCGCCATCGCAGCCTTCCATCGCGTGGACGGACAGCGAATTCGGGATGGTCAGGCCGCCGAACGTCACGGGCTGAGCCAGGATGGAAACGTCTTCGGTCGCCTCGACGTTGACGCCCAGTCGATGGCTGAGATTCTTGAGGTCTTCGATGGTGCTGAGCTGGAATTCCCACTGGCGGGGCTGTGTGGCTGTCTGTGCGCTCAAAACGGCGGTACCTCCTGTTGGGGCTCTATTTCCCGGCTTCGAGTCTGGGCTTCAAGAACTTGGCGGTATAGCTCTTGGTGTTCTTGACGATTTCCTCGGGCGGTCCGGCCGCAACCACGGTTCCGCCGCCGTCACCGCCCTCAGGGCCGAGGTCTATTATATAATCGGCGATCTTGATCACATCAAGGTTGTGTTCGATCACGACGACCGTATTGCCCATGTCGCAGAGCCGCTGGAGGACGTTGAGCAGGTTCTGGATGTCGGCAAAATGCAGCCCCGTGGTGGGCTCGTCCAGCAGATACAGTGTATGGCCCGTGGCGGCCTTGCCCAACTCGGCCGAAAGCTTGACCCGCTGGGCCTCACCACCCGACAGCGTCGTGGACGATTGGCCAAGCTGGACGTACCCGAGCCCGACGTCGGTCAGAGTCTTGAGGATGCGCACGATGGCGGGGAAGTTGGCGAAGAACTCCACCGCGTCCTCGATTCGCATGTCCAGCACGTCGGCGATGCTCTTGCCCTTGTAGGTCACCTGGAGGGTCTCGCGATTGTACCGCGTGCCCTTGCAGTTCTGGCACGTCACGTAGACGTCGGGCAGAAAGTGCATTTCGATCTTCTTCGTGCCCTGGCCCTTGCAGGATTCGCATCGCCCGCCCTTGACGTTGAAGCTGAACCGTCCGGGCTTGTAGCCTCGAATCTTGGCCTCTCGCGTCATGCTGAAGAGCTTGCGGATCTGGTCGAATGCTCCCGTGTAGGTGGCGGGGTTGCTCCGGGGCGTCTTGCCGATCGGCGATTGATCGATCTCGATCACCTTGTCGATCTGGGAGATCCCCAGGACGTTCTTGTGCCGGCCCGGCCTCTCTCGCGACTGGTAGAGCCGGCGCTTGAGGGATCGCAGGAGAATCTGGTTGACGAGCGTGCTCTTGCCCGAGCCGGAAACGCCCGTGACGCAGACGAAACAGGCGAGCGGGAACTTGACGTCGATCTCTTTGAGGTTGTTCTCAGCGGCGCCTTTGACTTCGAGGCACTTTCGCAGGTTGTACTTGCGTCGCTTGTTCGGCAGCTTGATGCTCTTGACACCGCTGAGGTATTGGCCCGTCAGGGACTCCTCGCACTTCATGATGTCGTCGAGCGTTCCCTGGGCGACGAGCTTCCCTCCATGCGATCCGGCGGCGGGCCCGATGTCGACGATGTGGTCGGCGGCGCGGATGATGTCTTCATCGTGCTCGACGACGAGGACACTGTTGCCGATCTTGCTGAGCTTCTGGAGGATGCCCAGCAGGCGGTCGTTGTCGCGGTTGTGCAGGCCGATCGTTGGCTCGTCCAGTACGTAGCAGACGCCCACCAGTCCGCTGCCGACCTGAGTGGCCAGCCGAATGCGCTGGGCTTCGCCACCGGCCAGCGTGCTGCTGATCCGGTCGAGCGTCAGATAGCCCAGGCCCACGTCGAGCATGAATTTCAGCCGGGCCTTGATCTCCTTCAGGATCTGGGTCGCAATGATGGTTCGTTCTTCGTTCAGCTTGAGCTTGCTGAAGAACTTATGGGCTTTTTCAACGCTCAGGCCGGTCAGTTCGTAGATGTTCTTGTCGCCGACGGTGACAGCAATGGCCTCGGGCCGCAGCCGTGCGCCGTTGCATATCTGGCAGGACTGCTCGGACAGATAGCCGTGCAGTCTGGCCTTGACGTAGTCGCTGGTGGTGTTCTTCCAACGCCTCGTCAGGTTCGGGATCACGCCTTCGAAGGACAGCCCATATTCCTCGCGGTCCTTTTCGCTGGTGCCGTACATGAAAATGCGTTGGAAGTTCTTCGGGATTTCGTCGTAGGGGATGGCCTTGCTGATCCCGATCTTGCGGCAGAAACGCTTGATCAAGCGGTTATAGAAGATGTTCATCCGCTTGCCGCCTTTGCGCCAGGCGTCGATGGCACCGTTCTCCAGCGAGACCGATTTGTCGGGCACGATCAGCTCGGGATCGAATTCGAGAATCGTACCGAGCCCGTCGCAACTCTTGCAGGCCCCGTAAGGACTGTTGAAGCTGAACAGCCTGGGCGAGAGCTCTTCCAGGCTGGCCTCGGGATGCTCGGGGCAGGCGAATTTCTCGCTGTAGATCGCCTCTTCCCAGTTCCCGCTGCCTCCGTTGTTCTTGTCGGCGTCGGGGTCCTGGAGCAGAACGAGCAGCACCCCCTCGGCCAGCTTCAGCGCCGTCTCGACCGAGTCGGCCAGGCGAATGCGGACTCCCTGCTTGATGATGAGGCGGTCGACCACGGCGGCGATGTCGTGCTTCTTGTTCTTGTCCAGTTCGGGGACATTCCGCAGGTCGAAGATGGTGCCGTCGACGCGGACGCGGACGAAACCTTCCCGCTGGATATTCGCGAAAACGTCCTTGTGCTCACCCTTTTTGCCCCGGACCAGCGGGCGCAAACCTGGACCTTGGTCCCCTCCGGATGGGTCAGGATCGATTCGACGATCTGCGAGGAATGCTGGCTGGAGATCTCTTTCCCGCAGACCCAGCAGTGGGGCTGACCGGCGCGGGCGAAGAGCAGGCGGAAATAGTCGTAGATCTCCGTTGTGGTCGCGACGGTCGAACGCGGATTGCTGCTGGCGCTGCGCTGCTCGATGGCGATCGTGGGGGGCAGGCCCGAGATATCGCCGACCGCCGGCTTCTGCATCTGTTCGAGGAACTGCCTGGCGTAGGCACTGAGCGATTCGACGTACTTGCGCCGGCCCTCGGCGTAGATCGTGTCGAACGCCAGCGAACTCTTGCCCGAGCCGCTGATGCCCGTGATGACCACGAGCTTGTCGCGCGGGATGCTCAGGCTGATGTTCTTGAGGTTGTGCTCGGCGGCACCGGTGATCGTGATGACCTTGTCGTTTCGTTGCGCCATATCGTTAACGGACCAAATCCTTCGATTCCGATTCTCATCCATACGAATCCCCCGTTCCTGGGGTGCGCCCCGACTCTTTCCGGACGGCACAAACCGATCATTGTACCGGTTCCGTCCGAAAACGCAAATCTTCCCTCTTGCCCATTTTCCCGCCATCGGCCCGCCGTTCGGCTGGTGCGGCCGTTTTGGCCGTTGCCGGGAGGGGGCAGCCGCCGTAGAATGCCTGGAGCCACACGGGCGGTTGCATGAGAGCCCCTGCGGGGCAGGGAAGGTGAACTGAGGGACGCTATGGGACGAGTGCGAGGGATGATCAAAGTGGATGGTAGAGAGTGCTGGGCTCTGTTCGACACGGGAGTCCGCAGCACCTACGTCCTCAATGTGGTGGACGGCAAGCTCAGAACGACAATGACGTTTCATCCGATTCGCACCGCGTTGGGCGGCCGCGTGAAGGAGAGTACGCGTACGGCGCTGCTCCAGGCGGAGGTCCAGGGCCATCCCGTCTCGACTCATGCCCTGGTTGTGGACGAGATCGGAAAGGACGAAAACGGCCGGCGCATCGAGATTCTGTTCGGTGCTCTGGCGATGCAGCGGTGGGGCATCCGCCCCGTCCCCGAGGAGGGGCGTCTCGACCTGAGCCATTATCCCGAGCAATTCGCTGAGCTCCCGCCTGCGTGGTTCGATACACCGGCAGGGGCACGTGAGACAGGCAAACTTGAGATCGATTCCTCAGCTTTCGATCAGGTGTCATTGTACGAGGTTCGGGTCTACGGGTGGTCTCAGTATCGAGAGCAGTACGAGGTCAACCTCGTTCTCGATATCGATTACCTTGCTAAATGGGATCTCCTTCCGGATAGCCGCTTTGACTTTGTCGTTGTGCCGGCGACGCTAACGTTCCTGGATGTGTTGGACCTCCAGATCCATCTGAACTGGGGCGCATTGTTCCGTCGCGAGGAATCTTCCGAAGACATCTGCTCTTCTGTGGCCGAACTGGAGATCAATGATTTCCGGCGGTTCGCCTATACGGACCCCGTCTATCTCGAACGACCACAACCCTATGTACGTTACGAATTGGATTTCTGGCAGCCGCAAGGTGGGCGGATCAGTCTCGGGGCGAGGGATTTCAGGATCGTAGGCAGGCAGGAGGGCGTGCGCTCCGACCGGCAGACCTTCGATCCGGCCCAGAGGGTTCCTCTGAACATGGCGAGGGAGAGGCGGAACGAACCAGATGGACATTGACGACGATAAGATCGACGACTGTACGTTGACGCTGCGGCAATGGGGCATCCCTCCCGCCTCGGATGAGGAGCGGCCCGACCTGAGCCATTATCCTGAAGATTCGTTGAGTTCTGGTTGGTGTCGCTTGATGAATCGGCCGGAGAATGTCGGATGAACAAGCTGGAAATTGGCTCTTCGGCTTTCAATCAAGTACTGTTACATGATGTTCCCGTCTATGCGTTGTTTGTGCAAAGGCGGGAGCATGGGGTTGATCTCGTTCTCGATATAGACTATGGCGCGTGGAATCGGTTTCCGGACGACCACTATGAAGTGCCAGCGGCTCTGACGTTCATGGACGTGGTCGACCTGCAAATCCACCTGGATTGGGGTCCATCGCTTCGCAGGGAAGAGCCGTATGGAGTTATGGACAGTTTCTCGGGTGAGATATCGATCTACGGTTGGCGGCGGTTTGCCTATACGGACCCCATCTATACCGAGCGATCCTATCTTCGCTACGAATTGGACTTCTCCGTGCCGCTCGACGGGCGGATCAGCCTTGGGGCGAAGGACTTCACCATCGTAGCCCGACAAGCCCCCGTACGTTCCGATCAGCAGACGCTTGATCCTGATCAGAGGCCGCCCCTGGTACAGGGCGGATGAAGGAGGACGAACGCGATGGACATCGTCAGGCGCACCGGCAGGAGTACGTCTAATGAATCGGCTTGAGATTGGATCTTCGGCTTTCGATCAGGTGTTTTTGCATGGCGTCCCGGTCTACGCGCTGTCCCTGCAAAGGTTGGAGAACGAGGTCAATCTCGTTCTCGATATCGATTACGCGGCGTGGAATCGCTTTCCGAACGACCACTATGATATTCCGGCGACGCTGACGTTCCTGGACGTCGTTGACCTTCATATCCATCTGGACTGGGGCACTTCGCTTCGCCGTGAGGAGCCCTACGGAGTCATGAGTAGCTTCTTGAGTGAGGGGTGGATCGATGATTTCCGGCGGTTCGCGTATACGGACCCCATTTATACCGAAAGGTCCTATTTGCGTTACGAATTGGACTTCGGGGACCCGCTCGATGGGCGGATCAGCCTTGGGGCGAAGGACTTCACCATCGCAGGCCGGCAAGACCCCGTGCGTTCCGATCAGCAGCCCCTTAATCCTGATCAGAAACCGCCTGTGACACGGGGCGAATGAAGGAGGACGAACGAAATGGAAATCGACTACGACAAGATCGATGACTGTACTTTGGCTCTTTTGTATCTGGTGACGTATGAGGACGACTGTGGGGCCCGAGCTTGGAAGTCGTTCGACTGGGACACCATGAACCGGCTTCACGAAAAGGGTTACATTTCCAATCCCAAGGGCAAAGCTAAGTCTGTTGTGGTCAGCGAGGAGGGATTGTCCCGGGCCAGAGAGCTGTTCGAGCAGATGTTCGCCAGGCAGAAGCATGATCTTCGAGGGAGATCCGATGCGCCATCTGCATGAATGGGATTTGTCGTATGCGGCGGCGCGGGAGGTTCAGATGCGGCTGGCGCCGAAGGTGCGATTCGAGCGTCTGAAGAAAGAGCCCAAGGTCATTGCCGGTTTGGATTGCGCGTTCACCGATGGAGGCAAACGCATCCTCGCGGTGGCTGTGGTCTTGCGCCGTGTGGCAGCCTCAACTCCGCAGGAGTTGGGGATGGCCTCGTTCGAACTGATCGAGACGGCCAGTGCATCGATGGATGTGACATTTCCCTATATTCCGGGCTTGCTTTCGTTCCGCGAAGCGCCGGCGTGTCTGGAAGCCGTCGAGAAGCTGGAGAATGAGCCCGATTTGTTCATGGTCGATGGGCAGGGAATCGCGCATCCGCGTCGATTGGGTCTGGCCGCGCATTTGGGACTCTTTCTCGACAAACCAAGCATCGGCTGCGCGAAGAGCCGTCTGACGGGCACATTCGACGAGCCAGCCCTGGAGAAGGGGGCCCACACGCCCCTTCGAGACCGCGACGAGGTCATCGGGGCGGTCGTGCGTACGCGGACCAACGTCAAGCCCTTGTTTATCTCCGTGGGTAACCGCTGCACGCTCGAAGACGCGATCCGCCTGACTCTGGTCTGGACCACGAAATACCGCCTGCCCGAGCCGACTCGGCTGGCCCATCAGACCGTCAGCCGTTTGAAACATTGACGGTCTCACCTTTGCTCTCGACGTCACTTCTTTAGCGAGGATACCCGGATCGCCCAGGCATGTCGGCAGGGCGGATCGTCCCGCACGGCAGCGGGAATGGTCACGCGAAAACCTTCTCCTGCCTTCTCCCACGCCAGTTCCGTCCCGTTTCCCAGCATTACCAGCCTGGCGTCTTCACCTGGCTGGAGAGTCGACAGAGCGATCTCGGCCGGAGGACGCGTTTGGCCCTCCTCGGCCAGATAGATGGCGTAAACCGTGCCATCCTTCTTCTGAGTCAGGCAGACGCGACCTTCCTTGTACGGCTCGATCGGTATGGTGGCGTAGATGGCCTCCCCGTTGATGTCCATCCAATTGCCGACCTCGTCGAGCAGCTCATAGGCGCCGTCGTCCCAGAGGCCGTTCGGATCGGGGGCGATGTTGAGCAGGAGATTGCCACCCTTCGAGACGATATCGACCAACGTGCCGATCACCTTCGTGGGCGAGTTGTATTTGGCGTTATGCACCCACGACCAGCCCCCTCCGGAGATGATGCAGGATTCCCACGGATAGGGCAGCGTCTTCTCTGGGACCCGATTCTCAGGCGTCAGGTAGTTCTGATACGGTCCGGGCACGGCACGGTCCACGACGATCAGTCCCGGCTGCTTGGCGCGGGCCTTCTTCACCAGTTCACCCATGCGGATATCCTGGTTGACGATGCGCGACTTGAGAAACCCCGATGGACTGCTGTTCAGCCGACCTTCATACGCCTGACGAATCTGCTCTTCAGACTTTTTGGCTACCCAGCCCCCGTCGAGCCAAAGGATGTCCATAGGACCGTAGTCGCTCATCAACTCGAGGATTTGTCCCTGGGTGAACTCGATGAACTTCTCCCACCGCTCGGGATAGGCGTCGGGATCGTAATTGACGTTGCGGTCGGGCGTGGCGAAGTTGGGCCACCAGTAGTACGGGCAGTGCCAGTCGGGTTTGGAGAAATGCGCCCGTCCAGAGCCCTTCGGCGCGAAAGGCATCGAAGACCTCCCTGGCGATGTTGGCACGCGAGTTGGTATGGAACGGACAGCCCGGGTCGGTCACTTTGTAGTCGGTCAGCTTGCTGTCGAACATGCAGAAGCCATCGTGGTGCTTGGTGGTGAACACCACGTACTTCATGCCGGCCTTACGGGCAGCCCGGGCCCATTTGCTCGGGTCGAACTGAGTCGGATTGAAGGTCGTCTTGAGGGCTTCGTATTTGGCCTTGTAGGCCGTGTAGTCGTCCATGCTCCGCCGGCACCATCCTTCGTCTTCCGAGCAGATGGACCACGATTCCACGATGCCCCACTGGCTGTACGCGCCCCAATGCATCAGCAGACCGAACTTCAGGTCCTGCCACTGCTCCAGTTTCTGGCGGACGAGCGGGTCGCTATCGGGCACGTACTGCTGCTCGCCATGCTGGGCCCAAAGCGTTGTGGCCAGGCCGACCACCAACAGGCACATCCGTGTTGACCGCTCTTTCATCTGATCGCTCCTTTCCGTTCTCGACGAGTAAGCTGCCGGCCCCGCAATCGAAAAGCTGCACCTGGGCCCCGCTGTAGGATACACAAACTGCGGAGGTTTGTCCGTTCAATTTGCCATGTGCCGGTTGTGGCTGGCCTGCGGCTCTGCGACAAGTCGGGTGCCGGTAGACACTTGGAGATTCCGATTGTGGCGGGAAGAGCGGCGGTTGTCAGGTTTCGGACAGGCGGTAGTGACCGGTCAGGGGCGGGAATCTCGCGGAGCCATCCTGAGGGCGCATCAGCGGACTACGGAGGACTTCCGCTGGCTCTGCCCATAGTCGTCGACGAGCCAGACGAGTACGAACGCCCCGAGAACGATGGTGGCAATCACCGCCGCGGCCAGCCAATGCTGGAGGCAAAGGTAGATGGATACTGCACCCATCAGCAGAGCAACTAGCCGCAAGTACGTTCCGATGCGGCTGCTATCGGATCCAATGCGATGACCCGGCGTCTCTGATGACAGAGCGTCTTTCACAGGTGGTGCGGCTGCACGGCCTTTGTCAACCCTCGCGGTTCTTCCTGTTTCTCCGAGCGTTTCCGTGACGGACTCTGTCATATCCGGCCTCCATGGACTGCCAGAAAGAGATGGACTAACAGATCGCCACCGTCGTGATCGTTCTCGCTTATCGGTTTGTGGACGCCCATCAGTCGCTGTCTCTGCCCAGGTGGTTCGCTTGGTGCGTCCGTGCCAACTCCGCGTCTAATCCTCCATAAGACGTGTTCATACTCGGTTTCAGGTGAAAAGTCAAGCGCAAAACAGCAGTTGAAGAATTGCGCTTTTTGGCGTACAAGCGAACATTTCGCGGGCTGGTGACGTATTGATTGAGTTTTGTCACAGGGACGAAGACCAGTCAGCCGGCTGGGTAGGTTGTGGGGGACTTACCGATTGACGTTTGCGAACAGGGGAAAGTCTTTATGGCGACAGATGTAAAGCAGATCGGCGAGATGGTGCAGGCCAAGAGCGAATTTGTCCGCACGCTGTTGGCCGAGATCGACAAGGTCATCGTGGGCCAACGCTATATGCTCGAACGAATGCTCATCGGTCTACTGGCCAATGGGCATATTTTATTGGAAGGCGTCCCGGGGCTGGCCAAGACCCTGGCGGTGACGGTGCTGTCCAAGGCCATCGACGCCGACTTCAGGCGGATTCAGTTCACTCCCGACCTTCTGCCGGCCGATCTTATCGGAACCCAGATTTATCGTCAGTCCGACGGGCAGTTCTATACGCGCAAGGGCCCGATCTTCGCCAATATCATCCTGGCGGACGAGATCAACCGCGCCCCAGCCAAGGTCCAGAGCGCTCTGCTCGAGTCCATGCAGGAAAGGCAGGTCTCCATCGGGGAGGAGACCTTTGCACTGCCCAATCCGTTCCTGGTGCTGGCGACGCAGAACCCGATCGAGCAGGAGGGGACCTATCCGCTGCCTGAGGCGCAGTTGGACCGGTTCATGCTCAAGCTGAAGATCGACTATCCTCAGAAAGAACAGGAGCGGCTGATTCTCGATCGCATGGCCGTGACCGACAAGAAGTTCGACATTCATCCCGTGATCAAGCCGGCGGATATCGCTGAGGTCCGGTCGATCATCGACGAGATCTATATCGATGACAAGGTCAAGGACTACATCGTCGATATCGTCTGCGCCACGCGCGACCCGGAGAAGTACGGGTTGAAGCTGGCCAATCTGATCAGCTATGGAGCCTCGCCGAGGGCGACGATCTTCCTGGCCGTCGCAGCCAAGGCCCATGCGTTCGTTCAACAGCGCGGCTATGTAACCCCGCAGGACGTCAAGAGTATCGGACTCGACGTTCTCAGGCATCGGGTAATCGTCAGTTACGAGGCCGAGGCCGAGGACAAGACCAGCGAGGACGTGATCCAGGCGATCTTCGACAGCATCGAAGTCCCTTAGGAAGTCTGAAGTGTGCAGTGTCAAGTTTGAAGTCGGCTTGGTTGAAACTTCAAACTGGAAACTTGAAACTTGTCTATGATTCCAGAAGAACTGATCAAGCGAATACGGCAGATTCAGATCTACACCTCGCGAGCGGTGGACGCGAGCTTTGCAGGCCAGTACGAGAGTGTGTTCAAGGGCCGGGGCATGCAGTTCGACGAGGTGCGCGAATACATGCCCGGCGACGAGATTCGCACGATCGACTGGAACGTCACCGCGCGAACGGGCCGGCCCTTCATCAAGCGATTCGTCGAAGAACGCGAGATGACCGTGCTGTTCGCGGTGGACCTCAGCGCTTCAGGTGAGTTTGGGACGGTCAGCAAGCTGAAGAACGAACTGGCCGCTGAGTTCTGTGCGGTGCTGGCCTTCGCGGCCGCCAAGAACAACGACAAAGTCGGATTGTTGATCTTCACCGACCGCATCGAGTTGTTCATCCCGCCCAAGAAGGGCAGCCGACACATTTTGCGTCTGATTCGCGAGTTGCTCAGTTTCAAGATGCCCAAGCGCAAGACGAACATCCCGCTGGCACTCGACTACGTCGCCAAGGTGACGCGCAAGCGGGCGACCGTCTTCCTCGTCTCCGACTTCATCGAGACCGATTTCAAGAAGCCTCTGAGTCTGTCTGAACAAGCGTCATGACGTCATCGCGGTGCCCGTTCGCGACCGCGTCGAGATCGCCATGCCTTCGCTCGGGCTGATCGAAGTGGAGGACGCCGAGACGGGGCAGATCATGCTCGTGGACACGTCGAGCAGGCGGTTTCGCAGCCAATACGGCCAGCACAGTGCGCAGCGATTCAACGAACTCAAGAACGTACTTCGATCCGTCAACGTCGATATGATTCCGGTCACGACGGACAAGCCATACATCAACGACCTGATCCAGTTCTTTCACATGCGGCATCGCCGGCATTAGCGTCGACGCAATTTCCGCCGAACGTGGAGACACAGAAGACGATGGCAGAGAAACTCGATTTTTCGCTTCCGGAGAAGAAGGCCCAGGGCTCGATAGGGGGGACGCTGGTGGTTTTGCTCCTGCTGGCCATCACCGCGCTGGCGGCGGCAAACCTGGCCGAGACGGTCCGAAACAGACGGCCGCAGACGAAACAGACGCAGCCGGGCCTGTCGTCCGAGCAGATCAAGGATCTGGCCGCCAAGCTGGACCAACGAGGTCTGAACCAGGAGGCGGCGGGATTGTGGCGAGACTACGCCGGGGTGTCCGGCTTGGCGGAAGCTGAGAGGGCCAAGGCGCTCTTTCATGCCGGTGTGTCGCTGGAGAAGGCCGGACAGTATGCCCAGGCCATCGAGCAGTATTATCGCAGTGAGGCGACATCTCCGCTGGACGAGCTGAGTCCACAGATCAACACGCACGTCAAACAGTGCTTTGAATCGCTCGGCAACTTCGCCGCGCTTCGCTACGAACTCATGGATCGGACGAGCCTGGATCCCTCGGAAAAGGCCGGGGGCAAGGTGGTTGCGGAGATCGGTCCAGAGAAGATTACCGAGGCCGACCTCGACGTGGCTGTCGAGCACAGTATCGAGAATCAACTGGCCTCAGTGAAGGCGTTCATGTCACCTGAGCAGCTCAACGAGCAGAAGAAGCGCCTGCTGGAGCAGTTTCGTGCGCCCGAGGCCAAGCAGCAGTTCCTCAAGAGCTGGCTGGCCCAGGAGATTCTGTACCGCCAGGCCTTGGACGAGGGATTGCCGGACAAGCCCGAGACCAGGCAAATGCTGGCCGACGTGACGCGAGGCGTGCTGAGCCAACAACTGATGGACGAGAAGCTGGCGTCGAAGATCAACATCACCGAGAGCGATCTTCGAACGTATTACGCCGCCAACAAGGACAAGTACGTCGAGCCCGCCCGGGCGAAGATCAGCCATATCCGCGTGGCCGACGAGGACAAGGCGGCCGAGGTGCTCAAGCGTCTGGGCGATGGCGAGGATTTCGCGCAGTTGGCGAAGGAATTCTCCGAGGACGAGGCGACGAAGGCCGATGCCGGCGCGATCACCGAAGAGATCCAGAAGGGTTCGTACGTCGCCGGCATTGGTGACGCCAACGAGATCAACGAGGCGATCTTTGCCGCCACCGGTCCGACCGTGCTGACGCAGGCGTTCCAGACGGAGAACGGTTGGGAAGTCGTCAAGGTCAATGAGAAGCATCCCGAGCGGCAGAAGAGCTTCGACGAGGTCCAGCAACAGGTGATGCAGGAGCTGATGCGTACCAAGCAGCAGGAAGTTCAGCAGGAGTACGTGAAGGAGCTGATGGACAAGTACAACGTGATCGTTCACAGCTCCGCCTCCGAGCCCAAGCAGCCGGCTGATTCGCAGGAGTCTTCGACGCAGAAATGATCGATTGGCGCAGGACAATTCGGATCGCCTTGCTGGCTGTTGTGGGTGGGCTGATGCTCTGTGCTGGATGCCCGAAGGAGTCGAAGAACGCCAAGGCAGAGACCACGTTCGAGGTGGACAAGGTCTACGAACGTGGTCCGGTCACCGTCCACGTGCGACTGGACAAGACGAAGATCAACATCGCCCAGACGGTGCTGCTGCAATTCGAAGCGACGGTGAGGCCGGACTACGAGATCCAGATGCCCAAGGTCGACGAGGCCCTTAAGGATTTTGGGCTGGTCAGTTGGGACAATCCAGGACGCCGGCTCGACCCGAACAATGACGTCATCACGACCTATGAATATCGCCTCGAACCGTTTCTCTCTGGCAGCTACGAGATTCCGGCGTTCACCTTCGAGTTTCACGATGTCAACGAGCCGGATGCCAAACACGAGTTGAACAGCGAGCCCATTGCAGTGGAGGTCACCAGCCTGCTGGGCGAGGACCGGGCCAACCTGGTGCTCGAGGACATTGAAGGCGTCGTGCCAATGCCTCGCGAAGCGACGACGTGGTGGGTCTGGCTGGTCGTCGGGGCCGGTGTGGCGCTGGTTCTTGCGGGGGGCCTGACGTGGTTTGTGCTCCGACGAAGCGGAAAGCTCAAGATTGAGCGCATCTTCAAGCCCGCCCATGAGATTGCCTATGCCCGGCTGCGTGCGCTGGTGGCCGAGGATCTCGTGGGAGCGGGCCGGATCAAGGAGTTTTACGAACGGATCAGCGGTATCCTGCGCTACTACATCGAGGACCGTTTCGATCTGCACGCCCCCGAGCGAACGACGGAGGAGTTCCTGGCCGAATTGCAGCGAACCGACGTCCTGGCCGCTTCGGACAAGGACGTGCTGGGCGAGTTTCTGGTGCATTGTGATCTGGTCAAGTTCGCCAAACACGCGCCGACGACGGAGCAGATTCAGCGGACGTTCGATCTGGTCAAGGACTTCATCGAGCGGACCCGTTCGGACGAGCGCAAGGTCGATGTGACGGACCGCGTGCAGGCCGAAGAAGCAAATACGGCGGGGGTGGCGTAAATGCAGTGGTATACACCTTGGGCCTTTCTGTTGTTTCTGGTGCTGCCCTTGTTGGGCTACTTGATGCTGCGTAAGAAGCGGACCGCGGCGGTGAAATTCCCCAGCCTGGTCGACATGCGTAACTGCCCGGTCTCATGGCGGCTTCGCTTCAGGCCGGTCCTGGTGGTGGCACGGCTACTGTGTTTGGCCCTGTTGATTCTCGCCCTGGCCAGACCCCGCAAGGGGACGGTCCTCTCCGAAATCTCTACCGAAGGCGTGGCCATCGAGACGGTGGTCGACCGCTCGGGCAGTATGGGGGCGGAGATGGACTATGACGGCCAGAAGCTCAATCGGCTCGAGGTGGTCAAGCGTGTTCTGGCCGACTTCGTCGAGGGCAACAAGAAAGGGCTTGGCGGTCGGACGGGCGATCTGCTGGGGCTGATTACCTTCGCGCGGTACGCCGATACGGTCTGTCCGCTGGTGCTGAGCCACAACATTCTGACGGAATTCCTCAAGAAGGCGGAGATTGTCAAGCGTTCGCTCCGAGGATGGGACGGCGATCGGTGACGCGATTGCCCTGGCGGCGGCGAGATTGAAGAAGGCCGAGGAAGAGCTTCAACGCCGCAACGCTCAGTTGGGCTTTCGGTGACACGGAATCACCCGAGAACGAGCGAGGTGGCTTCAAGATCAAGAGCAAGGCGATCATCCTCCTGACGGATGGACGCAACAACGTAGGCGACTACGATCCCATGAAGGCGGTTGAACTGGCCAAGAAGTGGGGGATCAAGATTTACACCATCGGCATCGGCTCAGGACAGTCCTTTGTCGTGGTCAACGATCCGATCTTTGGGGCCAGGAGGGTGCCCACGGGCGAGGATCTGGATGAGAATCTGCTCAAGACGATTGCTCAGGAGACGGGGGGATTCTACAGCCGGGCCGGTGACGCCGAGTCGTTGCGTGACGTCGTCAAGCGGATCGACGCGCTGGAAAAGACCAAGGTCAAGTCCGTACAGTACACGCAGTACGCCGAGCATTTCGGGTGGTGGACGCTGCCCGCGCTGATCCTGCTGTGGGCTGGAGATGCTGGCCGGCTGTACGCTCTTTCGAAAGATACCGTAGACTGTGATGAATCTGGGAAATGACAAGGCGTTGTGGTTGCTCTTCATCGTTCCGGCGGTGCTGGTGCCCGTCTACGCGTGGTGTTTCTGGCGCAAGGCCCAGGCGTTGAAGGTGCTGGCCAGCCACGAAATGCTGGCGAAGATCAACAACAGCGTGAGCTTGAAGAAGCAGATCTTCAAGGCCTTCCTGCTGGTGCTGGCCTTCGTTCTGATCGTGCTGGCGCTGACCGAGCCCAAGTGGAACCCGCAGCCTCAGCAGATCCGCCGGCAAGGGCGTGACGTGGCGATCCTGCTCGACACGAGCCGGTCCATGCTGGCCGAGGATATCAAGCCCAATCGGCTGGAGCGGTCGAAGATCGCCATCTCCGATCTGCTCGAAGTGCTCAAGGGCGACCGCGTGGCGATCGTGACATTCGCGGGCAATGCGACGGTCAAATGTCCTTTGACCCAGGACTACGCGTTTGTGCGGATGGCTCTGGCGGATATCACGACCGAGAGCACCAGCCGGGGCGGGACCATGATCGGGGATGCGATTCGAAAAGCCGCCGACGAGGTGTTCGACAAAGAGAGCCGCGAATTCAAGGACATCATCCTGATTACCGACGGCGAAGACCATGACAGTTTCCCCGTCCAGGCGGCCCGAGAAGGCGGCCGAAGACGGTATTCGCATCATCGCGATCGGCCTGGGCGACGATAACACGGGATCCGCATCCCGATCACCGGTCCCGATGGCCAGACCACGTTTCTGAAGTATCAGGGCCAGGAAGTCTGGTCCAAGCTCGACAGCGACACGCTGCGCGAGGTGGCTTACGCGACGGAAGGGGGCAAGTACCTCTCGGTGGCGCCGGGTACGACGATGGACCTGGGGCATATCTACGACAGTCTCATTGCCTCGGCCGCCAAACGCGAGCTGGAATCGATGACAATGATGAAATACGACGAGAAATTCCAGATCTTCGTGGCATTCGCCATTGGATTGTTGATTTGCGAGGCGTTGCTCAGTGAACGCAAGAAAGCAGCCAACGTATGCGGTAGGCGTGTGTCACCGTTCACAGGTCCAATAGGCTCCTATAGCGACCTACAATGGGACCTATCTGGCTTCGCGATGCTCTTGCTGCTGGCGACGACGGGGACGGCCCGCGCCGAGTCTGCACGCACGTCGGTTCGTCAGGGCAACCAGCTCTATGCGGATGGTCAGTACGCCGAGGCGATCAACAAGTACAATGACGCCGAGGTCGACCGGCCGGCGGCGATCGTCCCCAAGTTCAACAAAGCGAACAGCTACTATCGCCTGGACGATCTTAGGCGAGGCGATCGATCTCTACCAGGAGGTGGCCGCCGAGAGCAAGGACATGACGCTGGTGAGCAAGGCCAAATACAATCTGGGCAACTGCTTCTTCCAGCGCGGCGCCAAGCAGCGTGATTCCGATCTGCACAAGGCGCTCGAAGATATGCAGACCAGTATCACCTATTGGCGGGGGGTGCTGGATATCGATCCGGAGAACGCCAAGGCCGCCGCGCAACATCGAGGTGGCCCGGCTGACGATCAAGGACATCCTGGACCAGATCAAAAAGCAGCAGGAGGAGCAGAAAGAGCAGCAGGACCAGCAGGGCCAGCAGGATCAGCAAAATCAGCAGCAGAATCAGGACCAGCAGCAGGGGCAACCCCAGGATCAGTCGACGTCGCAGCAAGACCCGAACCAGGCCCAGGACCCGAATCAGACGCCGCAGGGGGCCGATCAGAAGCAGGACCCCAACCAGGCCGATCAACAGAAACAGTCGGACCAGCAGCAGCAGGGGCAGGAGCAAGACCAAAAAGGCCAGCAGGCCCAACCGCAACAGGTCGTCCCCGATACGACCGCCCAGGAAATCCTCGATAAGGAGCAGCGACAGAAAGAACAGAGGCAGATTCTGCAAAGGGGACAGACCCAGAAGGTCGAAAAGGACTGGTAGCATGAAGTATCCTGGCGGAACCATCTTGCTCCTGACAATCGTCCTGCTGGCCGGCGGCGCCGACGCTGCGGCCCAACCGCGCGTTTACGCGAAGATCGAGTCCGATACGACGATCTATCCGGGGCAGGTATTCGCCTATTCGGTGGTGGTCGAGGGAGGCGCCACTCCCAGCCGGATTGACGCTTCGCCTTTGGCTGCATTCAACCCGGTTCCGGGCCAGAGCGGTCAGACCATGCGTTCGATCAACGGGCGAACGACCATCAGCTATTCGAAAAGCTACATGATCACCGCCGAGGAACCGGGAACGATGGTTCTGCCCGGTGTGACGGTGGTTGTCGACGGCAAGACCTATACGACCAACGAGGTGAAAGTGACGGTCGCAGAGCCCGGGACCACCGATCGTCTGGATTTGGAAGTGACGTTGTCCGAGTCGAAGTGCTACGTAGGTCAGCCGATCGTGATGACGGTGCGTTGGATCATCAAGGCCCAGGTTCAAAACGGGGCGTTCGACGTCCCCGTCTTCCGAACCGATGATTTCTTCATCGAAGATCTGCCCGATTCGTCCAACGCGTTGGCCAGGCAGCAGACCAGCATTGACGGGGTCCCCGTGGTCCTGTCGGAAAACCGAGAGACGATCGAAGGTCTGGAGGCGGCGGTCATTTCGTTCCGCAAGATCCTGCTGCCCAAGCGAGTCCGGGACCATCACGCTCGCTCCGCTGACGGTGGGGGCGGATGTGGCGACCGGCCGCGTCCGAACGGGCGATATTTTCAATCGGATCCGTACGCAGTACGAGCGTTTCTCGGTGAAGTCCGATCCGATTTCATTGGAGGTGTTGCCTCTGCCCGAGACGGGGCGGCCTCAAGGGTTCTACGGCCTTCTCGGTCGGTACACGATCTCCGCGTCGGCGACACCGACCCAGGTCAGCGTGGGCGATCCGATCACGTTGACCATTCGGATTGGGGGCAACCCATACCTCAAACCCGTTCAATGGCCCGAACTGGAGGCGGTGCCCGAACTGGCGAATAACTTCAAGATCCCGTCGGAAAAGGCCTCTCCCGTCGTGGAGAACGGGCAGAAGGTCTTCACGCAGACCGTGCGGGCCAACAGCGATGCGGTGACGGAGATCCCGCCTATCCCATTGGCCTATTTCGATCCCGATGCCGGCGACTATGTGGTGGCCCAAACCGATCCGATCCCGCTGAAGGTTGCGCCGGCCAAGGTGCTGACCACCGCCGACATGGAGGGGCTTGCTTCGACCTCGGTCGGACGTGAGATCCAGGCGATGCGGGAAGGACTCAGCGCCAACTACTACGGTCCTGAGGTCCTGGAAAACCAGGCCTTTTCGCCTGTGGCCGCGCTGGTCAGTCCGGCGTATGCCGCCCTCTGGTCCATCCCGTTGATCGGCTTGGTCGGCAGCGTCGCCTTCCGTTTGGCCACGCGGAGCAGTCCGGAAACGGTGGCTCGAAAGCGCCGGCGTCAGGCCTGTCCCACGGCCATTCGCAAGCTTCGCGCGGTGGCTTTGGCCGAGGCGAACGAGCGGCATGATCTGTTGATCGCCGCGTTGAGAGGCTATGTGGGCGACCGTTTCGACCGGACCGCCGGCTCGCTGACGGCTGATGATTGTCACTGCATTGTCTTGCCCGCACGGAAGATGCCGAATTGGCCGACCAGTTTAGAGGCCAGAGATCGCCGAGTCGGAGGCCGCTCGCTATGCTTCGATCATGCGGAGATTGACTCGGCGACGCAGAGCTCGAAGAGGCCGGTCGAATTAGTGCAACGGATCGAAGAGAAATCGAAACGATGAGAACACTTGCTGCACTCATCTTATTGTTGGTTTGTAGTGTGCCCGCAGGGGCGAGGTCGCCCGCCCTACCCGAGGATGCTTCGCCTGCACCCGCGGCCTCGCAGGGTCTGCCACGCGAGCAGCTCTACGCGCTGCTGAACGAAGCGAATACGGCGTTCCAGCAGGCCAACGCGGCCGCCAAGACCCCCGAGAAGGCCACCGAACTCTACAGCCGGGCGATTCTCCTTTACGAGAAGATCATCGCGCAAGGTGACGTTCGCAATGCCAGGCTCTACTATAACTTGGGCAATGCCTACTTCCTGACGGACGATATCGGGCGGGCGATTCTCAATTATCGGCGCGCCTTACAGCTCGACGCCGACGACATGAACATTCGGAACAACCTGGCCTTCGCACGCAGCCGCAGAGCGGACAAAGTCACCATGCAGACGGAGAAACGCGTGCTCCAGACGCTGTTCTTCTGGCACTACGACTTCTCGCTGCGAACCAAGCTCTTGCTGGCCTGTATCTTCTTTGCGATTTTGTGCCTCAGCGCGACCGTGTGGGTCTGGCGGGGCCGTGGTCCGGTGACGTCGGTCGCCGTCGTTCTGGCCGGCGTGTTATGGCTGTGCTTCCTCGGCTCTGTGGCCGTGGCCAGTCACAGTCGGTCCGCTCGAATCGGCGGCGTGGTCACGGCCGCTGAGATCGTCGCCAGGCAAGGAGACGGTCCGAACTACGCTCCGAGTTTCAAGGAACCCCTACACGCCGGCACGGAATTTGATCTGCTCAGTCGTCGTCCGGGCTGGTTCCACATCCACCTGGCGGATGGCAGTGACGCCTGGGTCCCCGACCACGCTGCCGATCTGATCTGACTCACGCAGCGCCCGATCATCAATTCTGCTTTATGTCGCGACACACCGATGCCTCAGCCCTTGAGTTGCACTCTTATTGGGACGTCTCAGCCCGCTTTCATGTCTCTTCGGACGGTATCCTGAGGTTTTCTCTGATTGCGACCAAAGTTTACCTGCGTAGTATGATTGCCTCTTGGTCCTATATTGACCTTGTTCGCGTGGCGCCAACCGGCATCGCAAGCCTCTCCCGCAACAAATGTCCCTTGGGCGTTGCGTCTGAATTGCAGGCATAGGGCAATTCCCTACTTAATGATCACGCCGCATGGGACGATGGTGTCTTTCAACTGGTAGGCAAATGTAACATCCGGTTGATAATTGGCGCCCCGATTGGCAGATACCTGCCTGATGTCTTCGCGTCCTGCATTGGCATCGATGGATCTTCATTCATGGCCGTGCTCGCAGTCTGACTGTGCAGCCGCGTAGAGTTTGGGCACCGGAATTCTGTGGCAGCAAGTTTTGGAGGTTCGATGATGGCAGACGCTGCGACGCCGTCTCACAATGAACGTGAAATTGCCCTGGGTAAGGAAGGCAAGTACCTTACGTTTGCCCTGGCCAACGAGGAGTACGGCCTGGAAATTCTCAAAGTCCGCGAGATCATCGGGTACATCGAAGTCACCGCTATGCCGCAGACTCCACACTATGTCAAAGGCGTCATCAATCTACGGGGCAAGGTGATTCCGGTCATTGATCTGCGGGCCAAGTTCGGAATGCAGACGACGGATGTCACGGAGGAGACCTGCATCATTGTCGTCGAGATCGATCAGAGCAACCGCAAACGCAGCATAGGCATCGTTGTGGACCGTGTGCAGGAGGTTCTCGACATTGCCGGAGAGCACATCGAAGAAGCCCCGCAATTCGATACGTCGGTCAACGTCGACTTCATCCTGGGAATGGCCAAGGTCGATGGGGCCGTCAAGATCCTCCTCGATATCGATCGGGTGCTTGGCGGCGACCGTCTGGACGGCCTGGTAAACCCTCTCGCCGAGGATAGACCATAATGAACACCCCTGAAGGGAAGCCACCGCGAGCATCTCGTGGGAGCCCGGACGGTGTAGAAACTAAAGGAGCATTGCGATGTTTAAGAACATGACGATTGGAAGAAAACTGGCGTTGGGGTTTAGCCTGGTTCTTGTGCTGCTGACCCTGGTGGGGCTCATCGCATTCCGAGGTATTGGCCGGATAGGCGCAGACGCCGAAGATGTGATCACCAAGAATGAACTGATCGAGAACCTGACTCGCAAGGAAATTGACCACCTGAACTGGGCTAACCAGGTCGTTGCTTTAATCACCGACGAGAACGTGACCGAATTGAACGTCCAGACGGACGATCACAAGTGCGCGTTCGGTCAATGGCTCTACGGTGATGACCGCAAGCACGCCGAGCAGGAGATTCCCGAACTGGTCCCGATTCTCAAGGAGATCGAGGGTTATCATCACGATCTGCACGAGTCGGCCGTCGAAATCGGACAGACGTTCCAACCGGCCGACGTGGAACTGCCTGGGCTTATTGCGGCTCGCATGGTCGACCATCTGAAATGGGCGGACACGCTGCGCGATGCATTCCTCGAGAACAAGACTTCGGTGGACGTGCAGACCGACCCGACGCAATGTGCCTTGGGCAAATGGCTCCAGTCGGAGAAGGCTAAGAAAGCCTATGCCGCCGCCAGTCCCGAATTGAAACGGGCCTGGGACGACATGCTTGCTTCCCACAAGACGCTGCACGAGTCGGCCATTGACGTCTGCAAGAAGCTCGGCGAGGGCGAGCAGGGACGAACCGAAGCAAAGAAAGCCTTTAACGAGAGGACTCTGCCCGCTCTGCAAGCGACGCTGAGTGACCTGGAAGTGATGAAGACCCAGGCCGATCATGCGGTTGCCGGTATGAACCAGGCCAGTCATGCGTTCACGACGAAGACCAAACCGTGTCTGCATCACGTTCAGGCTCTGCTGGACCAGGCGACCAAACAAGTGGATGACGTGGTCGCTGAGACCAATAAGAGCATGCTGGCTTCGGCTTACTCCACCAAGCTCAGTGTGATGATCCTGTCGTTGACAGCGATCGCGATGGGGATTGTCGCGGCCATTCTCATCGCACGAGGGATTATCTCGGCGCTGAAGTACATCATCGACAGTCTCAGCCAGAGCTCGGAACAGGTTGCTGCTGCTTCCGGACAGGTCTCTTCCGCCTCGCAGTCTCTGGCCGAGGGTGCGACCGAGCAGGCCGCCGGCCTTGAGGAGACGTCGTCCAGCCTGGAAGAGATGGCCTCAATGACCCGGCAGAACGCCGATAATGCACAACAGGCCAATGTCTTGGCCTCTGATGCACGCCGGGCGGCTGACACCGGGACCGGTGCGATGGGCAAGATGCATGAGGCGATCGGAGAGATCCAAAAGAGTTCCGACGAGACGGCCAAGATCATCAAGGTGATCGATGAGATCGCCTTCCAAACCAATCTACTCGCTCTGAATGCGGCGGTAGAGGCGGCCCGCGCGGGTGAGGCGGGCAAGGGCTTTGCCGTCGTTGCCGAGGAGGTCCGTAATCTGGCAATGCGGTCGGCAGAGGCGGCCAAGAATACTGCTGGCATGATCGAGGAGTCGGTTAAGAACTCCAGGAACGGTGTCGACATTGCCACCGAGGTCGGTTCGGCTCTGGACGAGATTGTCCAGGGCGTGAGCAAAACGACCGAGCTGATCGGCGAGATTGCGGCCGCCTCGCAAGAGCAGGCGCAAGGGATCGACCAGGTCAACACGGCCGTGGCACAAATGGACAAGGTGACGCAACAAAATGCGGCCAACGCCGAGGAATCGGCCAGCGCCTCCGAAGAACTGAGCGCTCAGGCCGAATCGATGAAAGAGATGGTCGACAGATTGACCACCCTGGTGGGCGGACGGTCCACCGGAGCACACGAATCGGAAACTGGCCGCCGAGGATCGATTTCAAAAGGCGGTCGGAGGCACGCGGTCGGTCGGAATCTCGGAAGGGCGGACGTGATGTATCATGAAATCAGCGACCGTCCGAAAACGACTCCGGGGGCCACGCAGCACGCGATTCCACTGGATGACGAAGAGGAAGGGTTTGACAGCTTTAATCGATGAACCGGTTCCCGGCCGTCTGAGGTTTCTCGTGGGAATTCCATACACGGTGACTTTTATGCTCGACGTGCAACAGCCGAGGAGGTGTGTGCCGTGTGGAATGAACGTCCCGGCGATCGACCGGGGAGACCGCCTCTTCTCGAACGTCCGAGAAGTCCGGACAATGCGGGGAGTCCGATGGGACCGACGACGGCAAAATGCTGAAAATAGCCAAAAGCTGGTTGAGGCCTGTCCTTGATGTGCCGATTGATCTGCCGAGTGCGGGGCCGCGTCCCACGCACTGCTCGACTGGGGCTCGGTTCTTCGTGTGTCTACGAGGGCACCAGAGATATGTGAAAGAAACGACTGATCCCGATGGATATCGGAATCGCGACTGAGGGTGTGCGGGGCACACCATACGATGGTGATGGCGGATGGACGATTGTGGGGCGATCCCGGAGTGTTGCTCCAGAATGTGTGATCCGCGGTTCGGAATACTGGAATCGGAAAGTGAGGAAATGATATGGGAAAGTCACTGATGATTGTCGACGACTCGGCGACCATGCGGAAGATCATCATGCGAACGGTGCGCATGTCGGGTCTGGAATTCGATCGTACGGAAGAAGCCGGCAGTGGTCTCGAGGCGCTCCAGAAGCTGGAAGGTGGCCCGGTCGACGTGATTCTCTGCGACATCAACATGCCGGAAATGAGCGGGACCGAGTTGGTCAAGAAGGCCCGCGAAATGGCCAGTTGCAGTGGAACCAAGATCGTCATGGTCTCGACGGAAAGCGCCCAGGATCTGATTGACCAGGTCATGAGCGACGGGGCCGACGGGTATATCACCAAACCCTTCACTCCTGAGAAGTTCCAGGAGAAGCTGAACCCACTGCTGAACTGAAATCCGCGCCTCCTGTCTCGTATCGACCGCACGTTCGAGCCAGGAGCGACATGAAACGACCGATAACGGAGATCGTAGGATGATTACCACAATGTCTCTCACGGAGAGTCTGCTGGATAGTGCGAGAGAGGTGTTTGAGATGATGGCCTTCATGGCGCTGGAAGAGGTCCATGAAGATCAGGAGGCTCCGTCTCTCGAAGATGCGGCATTGCTCGGGACCATCACCTTCAAGGGCAACCTGGAAGGGTGTCTGGGGATTTGCTGCGGCTGTCGTTGCGCACAGACGATCGGCGCCAATATGCTGGGGACTGATCCCGATGAGCCCATGGGTGACGGCGATATGAACGACGCGATCGGCGAAGTCGCCAATATGGTGATGGGGGCTTTGAAGGCGCGCATCCAGGAAGAAGTCGGGACGGTGGAAGTGTCCATCCCGTCTGTCGTCCGAGGACGCGAGCTTCGCAACAGTCTGGGCGATCGGGCGAGCAAGATCACCGTTACGGTGAATCTGGAGGAAGAGCACATCATGCAGTTCTCCCTCTTGTATCGGGAGTGTGAGGACTAACCACCGAGGATTGTCAGCGGATTACGGATTCGTTCTTTGAGACGGATCAGCTTATCGGAGTCCGCACTCGGCAATGGGGTCAAGGACTGGAAATGGCAGCCACAGCAACCGACATAGAATCGCGTCTCGCTGATCTATCCGATAGCGCGTTCGATGCCTTCTGCGAGGACATCAGCGCGATGTTCGACGCCGATGTGCAGTGCACCCGTCAGCAGGCGGAGGCCGGGACCGTCGGAGATATGCGCAAGCGTTTCAAGAAGCTGACGGCCGTTCACATGGTCCAGGCCACCGGAACGCTGGATGGAACCTTCCAGTTGTTCTTCGACCACGGCGGACTGTTCATACTCTCGGGCGTCATCGTGATGTTGCCCGAGAAGAAGATTCTGGAGGACGTTCGGCGCGGTTCAGTGGACGATGCCGATAACTTGACGGATGCCGCTCGTGAAGTCGGCAATCTGCTGGTCGGATCGTGGGATCGGGTCTTTCGCGATGAATGCGACGGGCACGAGCACTTCCTCAAAACGAACACGTTCATCGGAAAGCCCTGGGAGGATTCCCAGAAGATCGGACTGGATGCGAACGAAGAGGTCTTCTTCGCGGTCTACGAGATGACCGTCGCGTCGTATCCGAGTTTCTCTTGTGCGGCCGTGTTCCCGAAGAGCGTGATCGAGGCCGCGAAGGCCGAACCCGAAGCCAAGGCCGAGCCGGAACCGGCCGCGGAGGCTGCGCCGCCGGCGAGCGTCCCTCAGACCCCAGCGGCACCTCCTGCCAAGCCAGCGCCGGCGCCTGCTGCACCACCTGAGAAAGCTCCCGAGGCAGCGGCTGCTCCCGCCCCACAGGCACCAGTAGCTCCTGCCCCACAGGCACCACCAGCCACTGCCCCTGAGGTCGCGGCGCCTGCCCCCGTTCCCGCTCCTGCTCCTGCGGCACCGGCATCGAACGAAGCCGAGCCGGTCGCCGAGACCGCCGTCCCTGCGACGCCGGTGGTGGTAGAGGAGAAACCCAAGGCCAACACGGAGCCGGCACCACCCAAAGAAGAACCCAAGGTGGTGGCCCAACCGGTATCGACTGCCGACACGGAAGTGGCGGCTGCGCCTAAGTCCCAGGAGGCGGATTTCGGTGGGCTGGCGGGGATTCCCGAAGACATCCAGTCGGTAGTGGAAACGGTCGTTGGGCATGTGCCGCCTGCACCGGCCGCACCGCCCGAGACAATGCCCAAACCTCGTGTCGAGACCGCGCCGACGCGCCACGATACCTCGCTATTGGATCAGGTTCTGGCTGACTACACCGTACCTGACACCAGCGTCCTGAACGATCTGCTAAACCAGCCGGCCAAGAACATCATGACACCCGAGGTGATCTGGTGCGATCCGGAGACCACGGTCCAGGATGTCATCTCACTGATGCAACAACACAGCGTTGGCTATGTGCTCGTCGGACAAGACGGGGTTCTAGAAGGAATGCTGTCCAATTCGAATATCCAAAGCGCGGTCAGTCCGTACTTGCGTCCGGTGTTTGCCAAGTGGCGCCGTCCGGAAGACGATGCGACACTCGGCATCAAGGTCAAATGGATCATGAGTCGTCCCGTCCGAACGGTGAAGCCGGATACGGTCTTGGCGACCATCATCGAGAGCATGTGCCGGTACGGCGGACGCTGTCTTCCGGTCGTCGATGCGGACTCGAAGGTGCTGGGGTTGATCACTGTCTTCGATATCCTGTTGCACGTATTGGAGGCCGATCAGTCTCTGTCATGGAAAGGGAAGCCGCCTCAAGCGATCCCGGTGGTGATCTAGGTGGCCGATCATGTATGGGCAGGAGGTCACTGGCCCGTACGAATAGGAAAGAATCTGCGAAGTAGCGAAAGAGATGGCGATGAACAAGAACGACACGCTAGTCCAACTTGTTGAACAAGCCGCTTGCTGTATCAACATGCTCGGACCCTCCGACCTGTCTGATGCCCAGCAGCTTGAAGAGATCCTCAGTCGGATCGAGCAGGTCGTTGGCGAACTGGATCGAGAGTCTGGCTCGTTGCGGACAGAGCTGGAGGGGACGACGGCTGATGCGGCCGGGAAGCTCAAGCAGATCCTTCGCCAGGAGGTGAGCGATACCTCATCGGTGCTGGATGCGATCGGCAAGGCTATCTGTGGTCTTCAGGGACTGGTTAGCAGGCTCGAAGATCCAGACCTCAGTGATGCGGTTGAGACTCCTGCCTCGCAGAGCCCGGATGCGGCTTCGACGGATAGCGCGACGCCTGCGTCCTCCAAGCCCACGGCCGAATCGGCGCCTGAAAGCGACGCTCAAGCCCCGGCGCAGGAGGCCATGACGATTTCCGAAGAAGATGCGCCGCTGGTGGCAGACTTCATCACCGAAGCCAATGAGCACATCGAGACAGCCGAATCGGCTCTCCTGGAACTGGAGAACAATCCGGCTGACGATGAGTTGATCAATAAGATCTTTCGCGGTTTCCATACCGTCAAGGGCATGGCCGGCTTCTTGAACCTGACCGAGATCGGGTCGCTGGCCCATTCGGCGGAGAACCTCCTGGACCTGGCCCGCAAGGGCAAGCTCGTCCTTGCGGCTGAGAACAGTGATGTTGTGTTCGAATCCGTCGACATGCTCAAGAAGATGCTCGCCAGGCTGAAGGACTGCATGGAATCGGGGACACCGGTTCCCACGCAGGATCAGCTTCCGCAACTGCTTGAAACCCTGAAAGCGGCCGCGGAAGGCCGGATGCCCGCGCCGTCGCCGACTCCTTCACAGACGAAGGCGGACGACGAGAAACTCGATGGTATCCTGGCCGAGAAGACCGAGACGAAGAAGACCACCTCGTCGAGTGGCTCAGCCGCACATGCGACCAGCGATGAGAAGATCAAGGTCAGCACCACGCGTCTCGATAACCTCATCAACATGACCGGCGAACTGGTCATCGCCCAATTGATGGTGGCTGAAGAGATCAACACCGGTGCCTCATCGGCCCACGAACTGGTTCGCAAGGTCGCCCACCAGGGCAAGATCGTGCGAGAGCTTCAGGAACTGTCGATGTCCATGCGCATGGTTCCGGTTCAGGGCGTCTTCCAGAAGATGAGCCGGTTGGCCCGCGATCTGTCGCGCAAGGCCAGCAAGCCGGTGGATTTTGTCACGATCGGTGAAGAGACGGAACTGGACCGTACCGTCGTCGACAAGATTGCCGATCCGCTGATCCATATGGTGCGCAACTCTGTCGACCACGGCATCGAGCCCAGCGAGGATCGTGTCAAGGCGGGCAAGAGTGCCACCGGACGCGTCGAGCTTCGGGCATTCCACCAGGCCGGCAACATCGTGATTGAGATTGAAGACGATGGCAAGGGACTGGACAAAGATCGCATTCTCAAGAAGGCCGTCGACAATGGCGTGGTGGAGCCAGGTCAGGAGTTGCCCGATGAAGAAGTCTTCAAGCTGATCTTCCATCCTGGACTCTCGACCGCCGAGAAGGTCACCAGTGTCTCCGGACGCGGTGTCGGCATGGATGTCGTCAAGAAGAACATCGAGTCGTTGCGCGGCAAGATCGACATCAGCTCGACCCGTGGCAAAGGCACGATATTCACCATCCGACTGCCTCTGACGCTGGCCGTTATCGATGGCCAGGTCGTGTGTATCGGAGACCAGCGATACATCATTCCGATCAATTCGATCGTACGCAGCCTGCGGCCTACCACCCAGCAGGTTTCCTCGGTGCAGGGGCGGGGCGAGATGGTGCTCGAACGGAATGAGCTCATCCCACTCGTTCGCCTCTATCAGTTGCTCGGCGCCGTGCCGACAGAAGAAGACCCCACCAAGGCCCTCGTGGTCGTGGTGGAAGAAGACGGCAAAAAGTGCTGCCTGCTGGTCGATGATCTGCTCGCGCAGCAGCAGGTGGTGATCAAGAGCCTCGGCGACGCGCTGGGGCGTGTCAAAGGCGTTTCGGGAGGGGCCATCATGGGAGATGGGAAGGTATGTTTGATTCTGGATATCCCAGGACTTGTGGCGTTAGCCCAGGCGCAGTAGCCGGGCCGGGAATGGGGGGATTTCTCCGATGAGCATGTTAACCTTACAGGATGTCGTGCTGGGCGAGAAGGAGTTTCGCCAAATCAGTGACCTCGTATATGAGCACTGTGGCATCAACCTTCACGACGGCAAGAAGGAACTCGTTCGATCGCGGCTGGCCAAACGGCTTCACAAGGGTCGCTTCACGTCGTTCTCAGCCTATATCAAACATGTGCTCGAGGACCCGACGGGTAAGGAATTCTCGATCCTGATCGATTCGCTCAGCACCAATCTGACGAAGTTCTTCCGCGAGGATCGGCACTTCGAGTACATGCGAACGGAATTGTTGCCGCGATTGGTCAAGGCCAAGGAGAGCCGACGCCAGTTCCGCATTCGCGGGTGGAGTGCCGGCTGTTCGTCCGGCGAAGAGCCCTATTCCATTGCGCTGACGCTGCTCGATGCTCTTGGAGGCAAGGGGCGTTGGGACATCAAGCTGCTGGCGACCGATGTATCCACGCGCATCCTGGAGCGTGCTCAAGCCGGTGTCTACGACAAGGATCGCATCGATCCGATTCCGTTGCCGTTGCGGAGCAAGTATCTCGTCTCTCGCCGAGAGGGCAACAAGGAACGGTACGAAGTGGGACCGGCCATGCGGGAGATGGTGATCTTCCGCTACTTGAATCTGATGAAAGACTGGCCGATCAAGGGGCCATTGGATTTCATCTTCTGTCGCAACGTGATGATCTACTTTGACAAACCGACGCAGGCACGCCTGATCCGTCGATTCTACGACTTGCTGGGTTCCGGCGGTGTCCTCTTCACGGGACACTCCGAATCGCTGACGGGAATCGAACACGCATTCAAGTACGTGCAGCCGACCATTTATCTGAAATCGTAGGGGGTGGGCATGGTCAAGACGCGAATTGTAGTCGATATCTCCGATGCCAAGGTCTCCAGCGACCAGTCTGACGTTCTGGTCACCTACTCTCTCGGCTCGTGCATCGGAGTCTGCCTGTATGATCCGATCTGCCACGTCGGTGGAATGCTGCACTATCAGTTGCCGTCTTCGAAGATGGATGAAGAGCGTGCTCGCACCAAACCGTTGATGTTTGCCGATTCCGGCATGTCCCTTCTGCTGAACAAGCTGATATCAATGGGGGCCAGCAAGAAGCGGATGCACGTTCGGCTGGCCGGCGGCGCAGCGATGGCCACGGGCCCCCAAGGGTTCGACATCGGCAAGCGCAACTACCTGGCCATTCGCAAGGTCCTCTGGAGCAACGGCATGTTCATCAACGCCGAAGATGTGGGAGGCAGTGCCGCGCAATCTCTACATGGACATGGCCGATGGCACGGTAACCGTACGGTCGAGCGGATTGGAGAAGTGCCTGAAGTAACGAGTCACATCCTCGCGGAGTGATGACGAACTGAGCGACGTGTAGTGCAGGGCTTCCGATGATGGAACGTGCGATTCTGGATTGATTAGACGGAGATGACGTGATGACGCTGACGATCAACAAATGCATACGGGTCCTGGTAGTCGACGATTCGGCTATCGTTCGTAAGATACTCTGCCAGGAATTGAGTCGGCATTCCGGCATCGAAATCGTCGGGACCGCGCCGGACCCCTACATCGCTCGCGACAAGATTGTGGCCTTGGACCCGGATGTCCTGACCCTTGACGTCGAAATGCCCCGCATGGACGGCATTACGTTCCTACGCAAGCTGATGAAGCACCATCCGATGCCGGTAATCGTGCTCAGCTCGCTGACGCCGCAGGGCGGTAAGACCGCCATGGAAGCGCTCGACGCCGGTGCCGTCGAGGTGATGTGCAAGCCCAATGGTTCGTACAGCGTCGGCGACATGTGCAACGTCCTGGTCGAGAAGATCAAGGCGGCTTCCACCGCTCGCATCGCGGCACGACCCGATTCGGCCATACGAAATTCCGGCGCGCCGCAGCGACTCAGCATGGCCGAGACGACCAATAAGATCTTCGCCATCGGTGCGTCCACGGGGGGCGTCCAGGCTCTGACGCGCGTGCTCTCCTCGCTACCGGCCAATGCACCCGGGACGGTCGTGGTGCAGCACATGCCGGCGCATTTCACGACGTCATTTGCCCAGAGGCTCAACACGGAATGTGCCATGAGCGTCAAGGAGGCTGATGACGGCGACCACGTCGTGCCGGGCCGTGTGCTGATCGCTCCGGGCGGATTGCACATGATCCTTCATCGTTCCGGCGCCAACTACTACGTCTCTCTCAAGGACGGCCCGCCCGTCTGCCGGCAAAAGCCCAGCGTTGAGGTGCTGTTCAATTCCGTGGCCAAGTATGCCGGCGCCAATGCCATCGGCGCGATCCTGACCGGTATGGGCGACGACGGGGCGACCGGCCTGGTGAACATGCGACAAGCCGGTGCACACACGATCGCCCAGGACGAGCAGTCCTGCGTTGTCTTCGGGATGCCCAAAGAGGCTATCGCCCGAGGCGGCGCCGAACGCATCGTGTCTCTGGACAAGGTCCCCGAACACCTCATCGCCTTCGCGTCCATGGGCTGATCGCCACGTCAGTCGAAGGCGCTCGTGTGGTGACACTTGTCTTCTTCGATACGGTTCTCAGGATCCGTTGGCCTTCTCGAAGGTGAAACCGCGAGTCTGGGCGTCGGCGTCGACCTTGATCGTGTCACCATCCCCGAATTTGCCGGCCAGTAGCTCCGTGGCCAGCGGATTCTCCAGCCTCTGCTGAATCGTCCGTTTGAGCGGGCGGGCTCCGTACGTCGGGTCGTATCCCTCGTCCATGATCTGATCACGCGCCGCGTCAGTGAATTCCAGCGTGATCTTGCGATCCTTGAGCCGGTCGGCCAGATAGCCAAGCTGGATATCGACGATCGCCCGGAGGTGCTCGCGGGCCAGCATGTGAAAGACGATGATCTCATCGATCCGGTTGAGAAACTCCGGCTTGAAGACCTGCTTGAGCGTATCCTTGACGTGGGCCTCGATTTCCCAGTCGGCGCCTTGCTCTTCGGAGAGTTGCTGAATCTGCTGGCTGGCGATGTTGCTGGTCATGATGATGACCGTGTTCTTGAAGTCGACCGTGCGGCCCTTGCCGTCGGTCAGCCGACCATCGTCGAAGACCTGGAGCAGGACGTTGAACACATCCGGATGGGCCTTCTCGATCTCGTCGAGCAGGATCACCGAATAGGGTTTACGTCGCACCGCCTCGGTCAGCCGTCCGCCTTCTTCGTAGCCCACGTAGCCGGGAGGGGCGCCGATGAGCCGGGCCACTGAATGCGGCTCCATGAATTCGCTCATGTCGATTCGCACCATCGCGTTGACGTCGTTGAACAGGAAGTTCGCCAGCGCCTTGCTCAGTTCGGTCTTGCCGACGCCGGTCGGGCCGAGGAACAGGAAGGTCCCGATCGGCCGGTTGGGGTCGGAAAGGCCCGAGCGACTGCGACGCACCGCATTACAGAGCGCTGAGATCGCCTCGTCCTGCCCGACGACCTGCGTGCGGATCTGCTCCTCCATCTTGATCAGTCTCTCACGTTCACCCGTCAGCAGGCGGGAGACCGGGATGCCGGTCCACTTGGCGACGACCTGGGCGATGTGCTCTTCGGTCACCTCGTCCTGGAGCATCTTATGGCTCTTCTCGGATCGGGCGAGCTGCTCCTCCCGCGTGTCGAGGTCTTTCTCGAGGTTGGCGATGGTCTCGTATTTCAGCCGGGCCGCTTTCTCCAACTCGCCTTTGCGCTGGGCGTCCTCGAACTCCATCTGCGCCTGTTCGATCTGTTGCTTGAGGTCTTTGATCTGATCGATACCACCTCGCTCGCTCTCCCATTGAGCGGTCAGTTCCTTGTCTTTCTTCTCCAGTTCGGCAAGTTGCTTCTCGGTCGTCTTGAGCCGCTCTTTGCTGGCGGGATCGTTCTCCTTCTTCAGGGCTTCTCGTTCGATCTGGAGTTGGACGATCTTACGGCGGATGCCGTCCATCTCAGCGGGCAGCGAATCGTTCTCAATCCGGAGCTTCGAGGCCGCCTCGTCGACGAGATCGATGGCTTTGTCAGGCAGCCAGCGGTCGGTGATGTAGCGATTGGACAGCGTCGCCGCTGCGACCAGCGCCGAGTCGGTGATGCGCACGCCGTGATGCGCATCGTATCGCGCCTTGAGCCGCGCAGGATCGCGATCGTCTCTTCGACACTGGGGGGATCGACTGTGATCGGTTGGAAGCGACGCTCCAACGCCGCATCCTTCTCGACGTACTTGCGGTACTCATCGAGAGTCGTCGCGCCGATGCAGCGCAACTCGCCTCGCGCCAGCGAGGGCTTGAGCAGGTTGCCTGCGTCGACAGAGCCTTCGGCCTTGCCCGCGCCGACGACGGTGTGCAGTTCGTCGATGAACAGAATGATCTGCCCTTCGGCGGCGACCACTTCCTTCAGTACGGCTTTGAGTCGATCCTCGAACTCACCACGGAACTTCGTGCCGGCGATCAGTGCACCCATGTCCAAAGCAATGACGCGCTTGTTCTTCAGGCCCGAGGGGACGTCACCTGCGACGATGCGCTGGGCCAGACCTTCGACGATGGCGGTCTTACCCACGCCGGGCTCGCCGATCAGGACGGGGTTGTTCTTGGTCCGGCGGTTGAGCACCTGCATGCAGCGGCGCATTTCCTCGTCGCGTCCGATGACCGGATCGAGCTTGCCCTTGCGGGCCATCTCGAGCAGGTCGATGCCGTAGCGTTCCAGAGCCTTGTACTTCTCTTCAGGGTTCTGGTCGCTGACGGTGGCGCCGCCACGAATCTCTTTCAGCGCGTTCTGAATCTGCTCGGGGGTGATCGAATTGACGCTGAGGATCTCCTTGGCGTCGCTGTTGACTCCGGCCAGCGACAAGAACAAATGTTCGACGCTGAGATACTCGTCACCCATTTTGTCGGCCTGGTTCTGCGCATCGAGCACGACCTGGTTCAGCGCCGGATCGGGCATCAGTTGCTGCGGACTGGCTCCTTGTGCGAGCCGCCCCAGTTCGCTATCGGTCATCTGGCGTACGCGGCCGACGTTGGCGCCGATCTTTTTGAGGATCATCACCGCAATGCTGTCATCATCGCCAAGGATGGCTGCGAGCAGATGCAGCGGCGATAGAATCGTATGAGACTTGGCCATCGCGACCTGCTGGGCGGTGGCCAGCGCCTCCTGGGCTTTCAATGTGAATTTGTCGAATTTCATTTCCTAACCTCATTCGAGTCATTTGTTCCAACCGGGACTCGTACGCCTCTTCGCCTTTGCGCCTGGCGCAACGAGCCCGAAGTAGAGGAGTGCAAACCACGTGCCTGAATGGGTGTTTGTGTCTAAATGTTTATTTTATAGGGTGTTACGGTGATTCTGTTGGTGGTCGGTCCGTGCCAATATGGCAGGGTGGCAGGCGAGTGCCCGGTTCCGCCTCAGGCCGTGGAGATCTCGTCTCCAGAGCAGACAGAGCTCACGTGCGACGGATGGCGGCCGCTTGAGGGTGAATTCGCCTGGATTCGAAATGGGGCGGTTTGGTATCATTCGGTTTGCGGACGGCTCGTTTGGGCGACCGGGACCATCGGCGGCTGATCCCCAGGGGACCCGGAGGATGCGTTGCGAGCGTGACCTGTACGAGACCGGGATGCTGTTGCGAAGGGAGGATGCCCCATGAACGGAAGAGGCTTGTGTCCGACAATCGGTCTGTCAATACTCGTGATGGCCATTGCCGCATGGGGGGCAGAAGGGCAGATCATCATCGATCCGAACCTGATTGGCTGGTGGTCGTTCGAGGAGGGGCAGGGCAGTCTGGCCATGGACCAATCAGGCCACGGAAATCATGCGACACTGGTGGGCGACCCACAATGGGTCCCGGGCTACGACGGCCTGGCCCTGGATTTCGACGGCCAGGGCGATTACGTCGACACGGGCAAGGTGCCTTCGCAACTCGGCGTTGCTGACAACGCCGCCCGCACCGTCGCCTTGTGGGTTTACCCGCGCAGTTTCAATGGAGGCGGCGTCTATGAGATGGGTGGCCACGTTTCGGCCGGTGATGGCTTCTGTCTGACAACGGATGTCGCCGAGAACACGTGGTGTTTGCCATACGGCACGAACACATTGATTTTTGAGGGGGGCTCGGTAGGCGAATGGGTGCATATCACTCACGCGAACGATTCCCGGTACGCGACGGCATACGTCAACGGCGAGCGGGTCATGAATATGTATCGCAGAATGCATACCCCGGACGAAGTGCCGTTCAGGATCGGCATTTGTGAGGGTACCGTCTTCGACGGCCTGATCGATGACGTTCGCCTGTACGACCGGGTGATCGAACCGGATGAAGTTGTGCGAGTGATGGCAGGTGATCCGACGCACGCTTGGGGGCCACATCCCGCCTATGGTTCATCTCCAACCATCGATTTGGCCCGTTCGCTTCGCTGGTCGCCAGGCACCGGTGCGGTCGAACACGATGTCTATCTGGGCAGGGACCGGGCGGTGGTAGAATGATGCGACGACCGCCACTGCGGGCATCTATCGGGGCCGTGTGCCTGGCGCCCAGACCACGTACCTGCTGCCAGATGGGGTTTTGGAGTGGCAGGCGACTTACTACTGGCGTGTCGACGAAATCGATGACGAGGGTACCGTTTACAAGGGCCATGTGTGGACATTCACCGTGGCCGATGCCCTGGTGGGTTGGTGGAAGTTCGACGAAGGCGAGGGCACTATCGCACTTGATTCGTCAGGCCATGGAAATGAGGGGACATTGGTCGGCGATCCGCAGTGGGTTCCGGGCTACGATGGCCTCGCTTTGGATTTCGACGGCCAGGACGACTACATCGATACGGGCAAGGTACCTTCGCAACTTGGCGTCGATGGCAACATGCCCCGTACTATGGCCTTGTGGGCGTACACCCGAAGCTTCAACAGGGGCGGCCTGTATGAAATGGGTGGCAAGGACGGAGAGGACGGCTTCTCTTTGACTACAGCCGAGCAGGATGGGCAATGGGTCGTCGACTACGGATCCGATCACGAGACCTTTCCGGCCGATGCAGCAGGTGAATGGACTCATTTCATGCACGTTCACAATCGGTATTTTCAGTGGGTATACGTTAACGGCGAAGAAGTTGCGGAAACCTGGATCGAACTCGATACAAGCGACGGCGGGACGTTCAGAATTGGTGTCTCAGGGCAAGCTTGCTTCGATGGTTTGATCGACGATGTGCGTCTCTACAGCCGGGCGGTGACGCAGGATGAGATCGTGCGGATCATGCAAGGTGATCCGCATCGGGCCTGGAGCCCGCTGCCCGCGCACGGATCGGTGCTCACGCTGGATGACGCCAATCTGCTTCAATGGTCGGCCGGCGCTGGCGCGGTGGCTCACGACGTGTATCTGGGAACCGATGGTTCAGCGGTCGAGAATGCCACCATCGAGACGGACGGTATCTATCAAGGCCGGACACCGGTCGAGACGACCACCCGCGTTCCGCTCCAGATGCCTTTAGCGTGGGACACCACCTACTACTGGCGGGTCGACGAGATCGGCGATGATGGAACGACGGCCCAAGGTCCACTCTGGCGATTCAAGACGCTCGACTATCTCATCATCGATGACTTCGAGAGCTACAGTGAGGACCTCGAGGACGAGAACTGGATCTGGGATACGTGGCTCGACGGCTGGATCATCGGCAACGGCTCGACCGTTGGATATTTTGAGGCTCCATATGCCAGGATGCCCGATCCGGTTCATGGTGGCAGGCAATCTATGCCTTTCAGCTACTACAACGTGGAGGAGCCATGGTATTCCGAGGCCGTGCGGACCTGGGAGACGCCCCAGAACTGGACGCGGTACGGCGTGGATACCTTGACGCTTCATTTCGCGGGCTGGCCTGTCGCGTTTTTTGAACGAGGCGACGGTCGCGTCGTCGTGGGTGGCACCGGCAAGATAGGTGACACGGAAGACGCATTCGGTTTCGTTTGGAAGCCCCTCCCGGGGGATGGCGAGATCGTCGTGCGGATTGACTCCATCGCCGAAGACCCATCCCGGGCGACGGCAGGCGTGATGATCCGTTGGAGCCTTGCGGACGAGTCGAAGAATGTGGCCTTGTTGATGACGCTGAGCGATGGGACCTCATTTCAGTATCGTATCGAGGATGGAGAGCCGACCGAGAAGACCACGCAGTCTGGTCCGATGCCACCCTATTGGCTGAAGCTGTCGCGCAGGGCGATGCGGTCACGGCACAATGTAGCCCCGATGGGGTGGATTGGGGCCTGTCACGGATCATGCGGAGGGGTCGCTGGTGAGGATGCCCGGCGGTGGAGTGTTCATTGGCCTGGTTGCGACGACTCCAAGCTGGCGTGACACGAGTGCTGAGTTCTCGGAGGTTTCCGTTGTGGGGAGCGATGTCGATGACTGGGACACGACGGACATCGGATGGCTATTACATAGGGGCAACGATCCTGAGCCGATGTACGTGGGTCTGGTGGATGCGGCAGGGCCAGCGCAAAACCGTGTATCATCCGGACCCGCTGGCGGTCGGAGCGGTGACGTGGCAGCGGTGGGACATTCCGTTGAGCGCGTTTGTTGCGGCCGGGCTTGATGTGACTGCGATCCAGCAGATGATTGTGGGTGTGGCCGACCGGGACAACCCGATCCCGGCCGGTGAGGGCACCATCTATTTCGACGATTTCTGGCTGACGCGATCGACAGCGCCGTAGAGGGCAATGCTCGGGTTTCGGTTGCGTCGGGCGACGTGGAGAGAGTATCCTGCTGTTTGCAGTGTGTCCGTGAGAGTATGGGCACGACGAGCGTGACCCGCCTTGGCGGGTCACTACAAACATGCAGGATTATGGAAGGGTCCTCCTATGGCGTTGATCCAGTCACATCGTAGGCGCGATGCATGCATCGCCCTTTTGGTCCTATTGTTTTTTGCATCGGTTTCTGGTGCTGCCGCAGGTAAATCGATGGGGCCACTGGTCGTCTGCCCGGCTAATCCGCGATATTTCCAGAACTCAGCTACGGGCGAGGTCGTTTATTTGACGGGTTCGCACACCTGGAACAGCCTGGTCGACATCGGCAAGACCGACCCTCCGGCTCCGTTTGATTTCGACGCATATCTCGATTTCCTCCAAGGCTATGGGCACAACTTCATCCGCTTGTGGACGTGGGAGTCGGTGACATGGGATTCCCGGACGAACGGTGCATTCGGAAAGGAATTCGTTCACCACTGTGCGCCGATGGCATGGGCGCGAACCGGGCCGGGCAAGGCCCTGGACGGCAAACCCAAGTTCGATCTGACGAAATACGACACGGAGTATTTCAACCGTCTGCGAGCAAGAGTCCGCGCTGCCGGTGAGCGGGGAATCTACGTGTCGGTCATGCTGTTCGAGGGATGGGCGCTGAGCCACGCCAACCGCCGAGCACCGGCTCCGGACGGCTGGGCGTATCGCAGCCATCCCTTCCATCCGGACAACAACATCAACGGCATTACGGGCGATCTCAACGGCGATGGCAACGTGCTGGAAATACACTCCCTGGCCAGCCCGGCGATCACTGCCTTGCAGGAGGCGTATATCCGTAAGGTGGTGGACACGGTCAACGATCTGGACAACGTGCTCTTCGAAGTGATCAACGAGGGCGGCGGAAAGGAATGGAACTGGTGGGTGGTCAAGACGGTTCGGGACTACGAGCGGACGAAGCCCAAGCAGCATCCCATCGGCCTCACCGCCCACGGTGGCGAAAAGACCGAGACAATGCTGATCAGTCCGGCTGATTGGATCTCGCCCGGCGGCCAGGACGGCTATCGCGATCCCGCACCCCTATGGGATGGTCGGAAGGTCGGCCTGATCGATACCGATCACGTTTGGGGCATCGGAGGCAACCAGGGATGGGTCTGGAGGAGTTTCCTGCGAGGCTACAATCCGATCTTCATGGACCCGTACGACGGTTCGGTCCTCGGGACAAGATTCGATCCCCGATGGGAACCGGTGCGCAAGAACATGGGATACGCCAGGCAGTTCGCGCAGCGGATGGATCTGGCCCGTGCCATACCGAGCACGGAGATTGCGTCGACAGGATATTGTCTTGCGGAAGCGCCGAAGAAGTATCTCGTATTTCGAGGAGAAGATCAGGGGGAGTCGTTTACAGTCCGGTTGCCTTCCGGGACATACGCTTGCGAATGGTTCGATCCAGGCAAGGGCAAGCACATTGCAGGCGAGACGATCGAAGTGCAGGCTGGTGACCGTTCATTCCGAGCTCCATTCAAAGGGGATGCGGTGCTGCTGATCACCCGCACAGATAACCCGGCTAGGTGACACTGGACCGGTGCATGCATGCCCTTGCCAGGGCGAGCAAGCTCGCTGCGTCTGACCAGCTTTGGCTTGCGTCGAGCGGTACGAAGGGAGTATCCTGAGGGCTGAATGTCTGTCAGGATGATAGTCAACTCTCGCCAAGATGGAAGGGATCTCCTATGACGCACATCAAGCCTCGCAGTAAGGGCGACGCATGCATCGCCCCTACTGTCGTATTCCTGGTCACGTTGTTTTCCATCGCAGGCTCTGTTGCCCTGGGTGGGCCCGCGGAGCCGATGGGCCCACTGGTGGTCTGTCCGGCTAATTCTCGCTATTTCCAGAACGCCGCGACGGGTGAGGTGGTCCTTCTGACCGGCTCGCACACCTGGCCCAGTCTCGTCGATATGGGCACTACGGACCCGCCTCCTGCGTTCGACTTCGACAAGTACCTCGATTGGATGAGCGGCTTCGACCACGACTTCATCCGTCTGTGGACCTGGGAACTGGTCACGTGGGACACGAGCCGCAACGGGCAGGAAAAGAAACACACCGTCGCGCCGCTGCCATACGCGAGGACCGGACCGGGCAAGGCCCTCGATGGCAAGCCCAGGTTCGATCTGACGAAGTTCGACCCGGAGTATTTCGAGCGGCTCAAGACGCGCGTTGCCGCCGCTCGTGAGCATGGGATCTACGTTTCGGTGATGCTCTTCGAGGGGTGGGGGCCCCAATTTGCTTCGGGTGCATGGGAAGGCCATCCGTTCAACCCCAGGAACAACGTCAACGGCATTGACGGCGACACCAACGGCGACGGTAGGGGCGTCGAGATCCATGAACTGGGCAATGAAGCGGTCACGGCGATCCAGGAGGCTTACGTTCGCAAGGTGATCGATACGGTCAACGGATTCGACAACGTGCTGTACGAAATCTCGAACGAGAACCATCCGCCTTCGACGGCCTGGCAGTACCACATGATTCGATTCGTCAAGGCCTGCGAGGCCACCAAGCCCATGCAACATCCGGTGGGCATGACGTTCCAGTACAAGGGTGGGAAGAACGAGACGCTGTTCGATAGCCCGGCCGATTGGATTTCGCCCAACCCGGACGGGGGATATCGGGACGATCCTCCGGCCGCCGATGGGCGTAAGGTGGTGGTGACCGATACCGATCATCTGTGGGGCATCGGTGGCAGTCAGACTTGGGTATGGAAGAGTTTCATGAGAGGTCTCAATCCGATTTTCATGGACCCGTACGATGGGGAGGTCCTGGGTCCGGGAGCCGATCCGCGATGGGATGCGATCCGTAAGAACATGGGGTATGCCAGGCAGTTCGCGCAGCGAATGGACCTGGCGAGGGCCGTGCCGGCCAAAGACATCGCTTCGACGGGCTATTGCCTTGCTGAGGCACCGAAGAGGTATCTCGTATTCCGGCCTGAGGACCAAGGCGATTCGTTCAGCGTTCGCCTGCCCTCCGGCACCTACACCTGCGAATGGTTCGACCCCGGCAAGGGCGAGCAGGTCGGGACCGAGACGGTCGAGGCGCGGGCGGGGACGCATGAGTTTCGGGCGCCTTTTGCAGGTGACGCCGTGCTGCTGATCACGCGGATGCTTTTCCCGGGCAGCGATTGGAAACAGGGGACCCCGCCATCGCAGGGCGTGGATGCGGCCAAGCTCGACCAGGCTATGGAGTATCTGAGGGACCATTCAGGGGGTAACGGTGTGAAGCAGGCGATGGTCGTTCGCAACGGCTATGTCATCTGGCAGGGCTCTGAGGTCGACAAGGTCCACGGCATCTGGTCGTGCACCAAGTCGTTCACCAGTACCGTCCTGGGCCTGCTGATCGAGGACGGCAAAGCGACGTTGGATACGCTGGCCAAGGACTACGTGCCTGCGATGGCATCGGCCTATCCCAAGGTGACATTGAGGCATTTCACGACGATGACCAGCGGCTATCACGCCGTAGGAGACGAACCGCGAGGTACCTATCGGCATGGCCCGAGCCGGACGCCTTTCGACCCATGCGACACGCCGCTGTTCGCGCCGGGAACGCAGTATGCCTATTGGGACTCAGCGATGAACCAGTTCGGCAACGTCTTGACCCACATCGCAGGCGAGCCCATGGCAGAGCTGTTTCGCCGGCGGATCGCGGAGCCTATCGGCATGGACCCCGGTGAATGGCGCTGGGGGGACTTCGGCACCATCGACGGCCTCAAGATCAACGGCGGGGCAGGTAACTCGGGCAACCACATCTTCATCTCCGCCCGGCAGATGGCTCGTTTCGGGCTGCTGTTCCTAAACGGCGGGACCTGGAACGGCAAGCAGTTGATCGACGGCCAGTGGGTCAGGATGGCGACGCGGGCCCAGGTGCCCACGACGATTGGACTGTGGCCCGACAGTGCCGCCGACGGACGCGGAGTCTACGGATTCAACTGGTGGACGAACGGGATCGAAGCCCGACGGTAGCCGCAGGTGGCCCGGTGCTCCGGCGAACACATATGCCGCCAGCGGATACAACAACAACGACATGTTCATCATCCCCGAGTGGAACATGGTCATCGTCCGTCTGGGGCTCGATCAAAACGAAGTTCAGATGAGCAACGGCCGAACGTATTCCGAGTTTCTGCGGAGAATCGGAGCAGCCCTCACGGACATGTCGTCACACGACGCTGACTCAGGCAACTGATTCAAAAAGAACGGCCCGCCCTGGAAGAGTACTTGCTCTCGCAGGGCGGGCCGAGATGGCCAGAGTGTCAAGGCATCGCTACGGACGGATCAACGTGCTCATATCGATCGTCACCTGCGTGCCAAGGTCCTCGATGCTGTCGTAAAGGACCTGGATGATGTACTTGCCGTTGTGGACATACCCTCCCGGCTCCTTCACACTGTACTGATAGTTGTATGCGGCACGCAGCAGACGCGGCGTCCAACTGGCGAATCCGTTGGTTCGTACGGCCTCGTCTTCATCGAGCTGTCCGTTGCCGTTGCTGTCGTTGAAGAAGTAAGGATAGGAATTCTCATCGTAGACGATGGGGGCCTCGATCACGTTCGTGGCGTAATCCAGCATGGCGCCGTAGAGGATTTCCTGGAACGTCTCGACCTCATAGGCCAGTCCCTCGGCGATCCAGCCGTCGCCATCGAAATCACGCATGTCTTTGCGGATATCCCGTGGCTGGGTGACGCCATTGTGGCAGAACGGACTGGCGCAGGACCGGATATTTATCTCCAGGGTATGCTCGTCATGGCATTCCGTACACGTGTCGAAGCTCTTGATATGGGACAGCCGGCCTCGATAGATCTTGCCTTCATATTGGTAGGCGCCTTTGGCCTGCGTACCGAAGAAGGTCGCACCCGCTGCGAAGTAGTGCGGATTGATGAACCGCAGACTCGCTGCGACGGTGTCAAGGTCCAGCCCGGCGATGGCGTCGCTTACGCTCAGCCCTGATTCGCGACCCTGGTGGCAACTGACGCACAGATTGCTGTCCAGACTTCCCGTGCTGAGCGTCGCGCCGGAGGGGAACGTTACATCCTCGACCTGTCGCCTGGTAAATTCCGGGATAGCATCGTGGCAGGTCTCGCACATCAAGCCGTTGGACACCGGCTGCGAGATGGTGACGCCTTCCTTGAGGAAGAAGGGCAGGCCCACAGCCGAATGGCACTTGCTGCAACTGCCGGGGATCTCGCCATCGGCGTCCCAGTGTCGCCACGGCTCGTCCGAGCCGGCAAAGTGACCGATGTCGTTGCGGGTCAGGCCGGCTACCGCGTTCGGATCGAGATTCTCGATGGAATCGTACGTCAGTTGGATCATGTACTTGGCGTTGTGAGCGAACGCGCCGGGTCCTTGACCAGGAACTGGTAGTTGTAGGCGGCCTTGAGGAGGTTTGCCGTCCAGGCGTTGTAGCGCGTGGTCTCATTCGGGTCGACCACTCCGTTCGCATCGTCATCGACGAAGAAGTACGGATACGCGCTCGCGTCGTAGGCGATCGGCGTGCCCAGGTTGCTGGCATAGGCTTGCATCGTCGTGTAGAGGATCGCCTGCAAACCGGACAGTTCGTCCGCGATTCCTTCGGTCGCGTTGCCATCACCGTCATAGTCAGGGGCGGAACCGGCCATCCGGATACTGCGGAGGCTCTCGCGATCCGTGACTCCCTCGTGGCAGACGGCACAGACGTCGAGCCTGACCTCCAGACTATGCGAATCGTGGCAGTCCACGCAGGTGTCCATACCGGTGACGTGGGCGAATTTGACATCGTACGACTTGCCTTCGTACTGGTATCCGCCCAGGGCGGCACCACCGAACTGGGTGGCCCCGGCGGGGAAGTAATGGATGTTTCTGAAGCTCAATCCCTCGTTGACAGCGTTGTCGTCGGTCACATCTTTGCTGGCGAGGTACTCATCGACAGAAACGCTGGATTCCCGTCCCTGGTGGCACTCGATGCAGCGGGCTGCGCTTCCGAGCTCCGTGAGTTCGGCGCCCGATGGCATGACGACGCTGTCTTTGACTGCCGCGGCTTCATTATGGCAGGCGATGCACTCGATGGTGGTTCCGATTGGAGCCGGAGCATCCACCACGCCGGGCTGGCTGCCATCGGCACCCAGGAAGTCCATGTAGCCGGGCGTGCTGTGGCATTTCGCGCAGGTCGTCGGGATCTCGGCGGGATCGTCTTCATTCCAGTGATTGAATGCCTCGGCCTCTGTGTCGGCGTGGCCGGACATGGCCCAGGCGTCCTCGTTCGGAATCACGATGACATGGGATGCGTCGCCTTCCGCATAGAAGACTGCATCGCCAGCAGCACTGCCTGCCCATACCATCACTACGATCGTACCGATCAGGAGCCACGCCATGGCGAAACGCCCCGTCTTGGTGAACGCTATCCGCGAGAGCCAGTCATGGTTTATCATTGTCGGGTAACCCTCAAAGATCAAAAACCCATCTCCGAATCCGTTGGCGTGCTCCTCCGGCACGGAACACTCCGAGACTATCCCCTTTATATAGCAACCGCTATGCCAAAATGCTTGCCGCTTCCGCTGATTTCGGGTGGTTGTTCTGTAAGACCCCTTCTCCCTCGGAGGTTAAGGCTGTTTCGGGAATGGAAGGGGCATGGCGGATTGCCGAGTCTCCATGCGCATTCTCTCAAGAATGAGAGCTGTTCCGGCGACGAATCCCATCCACGGGAACAGCCTGACCGCTTCGCCATTCGTGGGCAGATCGGCGGCGTCCAGTCTATTCTGACCAAGTCATGAACTCTACCACGGATTTGCAGCTACGCACTTCATCATCGGTGGTTTATAGGACTTTCAGTGATGAAGCGAAGGGACAGACAATAGTGGTGGTACCTGGACGAAGCCGAGTCTTAGTGTCGGCCTTCCTCATGTAAGATTCTCGCGGCCAAATCGGTCAGAAGCTCTTCCGGGTTGTTCTGTCGTAATGTTTTGTGACCGCCGTGTTTATCTCTTGTCATGTCCTTTCCTGAGAGCACATGTTTCGGATCGTATGTGGCCGAATAGGATGAAAAGGCTTGTCTGCACAACCCTGCCTTGATAAAATAAACCTATCCCTGTTCTATCAGAGCTGGTAAATTTGTCATAGGTCACTGGAGTCAGTGTATCCGGTGAGGTGTGCTGAAAAAAGATGAACAGGAACCCGGGGATTGCGTATGGTTGTAGCCGTTCCGCAGAAGGGACTGTCGAAGCGTCCTGCTTGGCACGAACAGTCGGCAATGGGGATTGACACAGGAACGCCGAGACGATCGCGGACACTTCAGCTTTCGCAACGTTACGGTATCACGGAATCAGAAGGAGCGGCGGCTGGGCATTTCCGGGTGGAGTAGATGGTTCGGACGATGATGGTCTGGGCGATGGAGCCGGCAACGGAGGTCGGGACCAGACTTACCCGTTTGCAGGGGAGTGACTGCCTTCATGCCCACAATCGTTCGCTGAATTCGTTCAGATTCGGTAAATGAACAGGCAATGGAGATCAAGCGTGCCCGCTGCTGAGGCTATCGTTTTGATGTCGATCGTCGCACTCCACGCACTCGTGGGGTTGGTGGCCGTCCTGCAGTTGGGGTCGCAGTCGCAGCGGTGCCGGTCTCTGTTATGGCCGCTCGTTCTCGTGGGCGTGCTGCTCGATGCCGTGTGGTTGGGGCTTCGGGCCCTTGCGATAGGGGCGATTCCGCTGACCGACACATGTGAAGCGTGTATCTTCCTGGCCCTGGTCTTTGGTCTTCTCTATCTGCTTTTTGGCCCGTCCATCAATCGGGTGTGGTTTGGCTCGGTCATGGGGTGGGCTCTCCTCGGGCTGGTCCTTACGGCTGTGGCCGTGTCCGAACCCCCGGTGCAAGTCATAGCGTTTGCCTCCACTCCGTTGGCGGTTGGCCATGCCGCGATCATGGTCTTGGCGGCCGCGGCGGTGATGTTTGCGGCGGCAAACTCTGTGCTCTATCTACTGGCCAGTCGCCGACTCAAACGCAAGGAAGTGGTACACGTGCTGGGCCGAATTCCGAACATGGAAACGCTCGGGCGGATGAATCGCGTGGGGCTCGGAGCCGGCTTCGTGCTCTTGACGGTGGGCCTTATCACCGGGTTGCGCCTTGCCTCGTCTCTGGGGACGGGAATCGCGTCGTGGCTGATGGACGGTAAGGTCGTCAGTATAGTGATGGTCTGGGGGTTGCTGGGTACTGTGCTGGTTCTGGACCGGCTCGCATTGCTCAAGGAAAGGTGCCGGGCGTGTGCGACTCTCCTCGCCTTCGTTCTCGTTGTGTTTGCGATCGTGGGGACGGCGGTTACAGGGATTACGCGGCACGAGTTTTCGCGGCGTGACCTGCCGATGACTCCAACTGTGGCGGTGTGATCGAAGATGGGTGTGATTGTTGTTGGCCTAAATCACAAGGTGGCTCCCCTGGTAGTCCGGGAGGAACTGGCGTTCGACGCGGCGCAGATTCCGACGGCGCTGGGCCGCCTCAAACAGGCGCACCCCAAGGCCGAGTTCGTTCTTCTCTCGACATGTAACCGGGTCGAGATCTACTGTGCGAGCGAAGTGTTGCCCGAGCGCATGGCGAGCGACCTGATCGGATTTCTGTCTGACTTTCACGGCATTGTTTCCAAGAAATTCGAACCGTACGTCTACACGCACTCAGACGAGGAGGCAGTGCGTCATCTCCTGCTGGTCTCAGCGGGCATCGACAGCATGGTTGTTGGTGAGGCCCAGATTCTCGGGCAGGTCAAGGAAAGCTATCGGCAGGCCTGCGCCGCCAAAACGACGGGCAAGATTCTCAACCGTTTGTTCCATTGTGCTTTCTCCACCGCCAAGAGCGTTCATACCACCACGTCGATTTCCATCGGACGGGTGAGTGTGGCGGGTGTGGCGGTTGAACTGGCGATGCAGTTGTTCGCGAATTTGGCGCAGGCGCACGTGGTGGTGATCGGCGCAGGCGAGACGGGCGAACTGGTCGTACAGCACCTCCTCAAGGCCGGCTGCACGGATGTTACCGTCGTGAACCGATCCCACGGTCGAGGGCTTGACCTGGGCCGGCGCTGCCAGATTGCGGTGAAGCGATGGGAAGAGCTGAGCGAGCAGATCGGCCAGGCTAATATCGTCATCTCCTCCGCGGCCACGCCAGACTATCTATACGACAGGGCGTCCTTCGAGGCGACGGTGCGCCGGCGCGGGAGGGGCACATTACTGGTGATTGACATAGGCGTGCCTCGTAACTTCGAGCCGGCGATCAATGAAATCGAAGGCGTCTATCTCTATAGCGTCGACGAACTGAAGCACGTCGCCGAGCAGAATCTGAAGGCTCGACAGGCCGACATAAAGAACGGTTTGGAAATCGTTTACGCCAATGCGGCCGATTTCATGGAATGGTTCCATGCCAAAGACATCGGTCCTTTGATCGGCCGGATGCAAGCCGAGTTCAGGAAGGTGGGGCACAATGAGCTCGACCGCTTCTTCGTCGGACCGCGGCATGAGGCGTCGTGTCGCGGCACGATGGAGGCGATGGTCAATCGCGTCGTGAACAAGCTGCTGCATTGTGTCATCAAGAATGTCAATCTGGTGGCCAATGAGGCTGGCCCGACCGAGGCGGCCCGCTTGGTTGATACCATCCTTCAACAAGCGCGCGAGCTGGCCTGCAAGCCGGAGGGGGAGAAGGATGGACCGATGTGATGGAGCCGACAGCAATGTAGTTGGCAAAGAATCGGTCTCCGCTGGAGTGTGCATCTCCATGCGGAGACGGTAGGTTAAGGACACTGAGATGTTCTTCCAAGGCAGTCGATTGAGAGATAAGCCGGTCGAGGTCACCCGGTCGCGGACGTCGCTTGTCGATCAGATTCTCTGGTTGATCTCGTTGCGATGGATGGCGGCGGCGCTCGTGGTGATCAGCGCTGTGGCCGGGACGTTCGTATTTCCAGTGCTGACCAGCGCGGTGCCGTTGTACGTGATTGCAGCCATTCTGTTGGCGTGCAATGCCCTGTACGCTCTGGCGGCCAGACGGATCGACCATGCGACGAAGAGACAGCGGCTCGTCCTGGCCATGGTGCAGATCGAGGTCGATCTGCTGGTGCTTACGGCGGTCTTGTTCTTTTCAGGTGGCGTGGTCAATCCCTTCTTTCTGTTCTATGTGTTCCACGTGATCATCGCGACGATCATTCTGCCTCGGAATCTGTCGTTTGCGGTCGGTTTGACCTCAATCGCTCTGTTCGGATTGCTGGTGGCCAATGAACTGCATGGCGGCGTCCTGCTCGGTTACTATCCACTGCAACTGTCTGCCGGGGGCGGACTCTGGCGAAATCCGGTGTACGGATCGGCCGGGTTCGTTGCGTTTGCTTTCACGGTGACGCTGGCCCAGCACCTGACACGTGTTATCATCGCCCGCCTGACCTCGAAGGAACTGGAGGCGGCGCGGAACAGCGATCTGCTGCGGGCCATTATCAATGCCATGGCCGAGGGGCTCATGTTCGTGACCGAGGATGGGCGTGTTTCACTGTGCAATCCGGCTGCTCAAGAGTGGCGACGAGACCCAGGAACCGGCAACGGTGATGTGCTGGACAGTTTCCCGACGGCGCTGGCCGAGCACGTCAAACATCTGACCGACTCAAACAACGCGGAAGAGCGGGAGCATAGAATTCAATTCGACACCGCCGGTTCCTCACACCGTTTCATCGAGGCCAAAGACTACTCTGTGACGGGCCTCGACGGCACACGATTCGGACATGTCATCGTGGGCCAGGATCTAACCGAACACAAGAAGCTGGAAGCGGATCTACTCGAACGCACTGAGGAACTGACCACGATCAACGAGATGCTGAAGATGTCCCGCGTGCGAATGGCTCAACGCGAGAAGATGGTGGCGCTGGGACAGATGGCGGCCGGCATCGCGCATGAAATCGGCAATCCGCTGACGAGTTTGTCGTCGGTCGTTCAGTACCTCGGCCGCAAATGTCCCGACCAGGACCAGAAGGAACTGTGTGCGGTGATGGATCATCACGTCGGACGCATTTCCGCGATCCTCAAACGCCTGCTGACGCTGGCGCGACCCGCCACCGTGGAATACAAGTGGGTCGACATCAGCGAGTTGATCGAGAACACGTTGTCCCTGGTGCGATTCGACAAGCGGACGCACGGGGTCACGATCGTCCACACCCGCAATTCTGACCTGCCAATGGTCTGGCTGAATCCGCAGAATGTGGAGCAATGCCTTCTCAACATCGTGATCAATGCGTTGGATGCGATGGATGCCAAGGGGGCCGTGCACCGGCACCGGCTCGAAGTCGTGACGGCCTTCAGAGATGAGATGGTCGAGATTCGCGTGAGTGACACCGGTGTCGGAATGAGTCAGGAGGTGTGCCGACGGGCGTTCGAGTCATTCTTCACGACGAAAGAAATCAGTCGGGGGACCGGACTAGGGTTGTTCGTCAGCTACAATCTTCTTGCCGAGATCGACGGTGCAATCGAATTGGAGTCGAGTCCGGGAGAGGGCACCACTGCGATCGTTCGCATTCCCGTGCGTCCCAAGAAGAACCTGCTGGGGGCATCGGAAAGAAAAGCAAGCTAATGAAAGGGCGTGTCCCTGATGTGACGCGGTTGCTGTTTTTTACGGCGGCCTGGAGAGTTCGGTAGAGACCTATGTCGGACCCAAAATGCGAAATCTTGTTGGCCGATGATGAGGCCACCTTCCGCGATACCTTCGCGAAGGTTCTTGAAGAAGAGGGGTTCTCGGTGACGGCAGTCGGTGACGGCCGGGACGCGATTGATGCCGTGATGAAGCGGCCCTTTGCTGTGGCGATTCTGGACATCCAGATGCCCGGCTGCGATGGCATCAGCGCCTTGCGAGAAACCGTGGCCCTGCGACCGGAGACACGGGTTATCATGGTAACGGCCTACGGATCGGTTGAGATGGCCGTTGAAGCCATCAAGCTTGGCGCCTGCGACTACGTGATGAAGCCGGTCCGTTTCGACGAAATGCTCACGCGAATTCGGCAGCAGTTGCGCTATCTGGAATTGGAGGCGGAGAACCAGGAACTTCGCGAGGAACTGAACGGGCGTTTCGACATTAGCCAGATCATCGGCGAGACGCTCGTCATGAAGAATGTCTTCGAAACGGTCCGCAAGGTCGCGCCCACGCGAAGCAATGTCCTGATCACCGGCGAAAGTGGCACCGGCAAGGAACTGGTCGCCCATGCCATTCATTCGCTGAGCCCGACGAACAAGGGGCGCTTTGTCGCGGTCAATTGCAGCGCGATCCCTGAGGCGTTGCTTGAGAGTGAGTTGTTCGGTCACAAGAAGGGCAGCTTCACCTCCGCGTTCGACGACAAGCAAGGGCTTTTCGAAACCGCTCGCGGCGGAACCCTGTTTCTCGATGAGATTGGGCACATGCCCATGGGCTGCCAGGTGAAACTGCTTCGCGCCGTTGAACAGAGACAGGTCCTCCCGGTCGGTTCGACTCGTCCGGTCGATGTTGATCTGCGACTGGTTGCGGCGACGAACCGGGACCTTGCCAGCGAAATCAAGGAGGGCCGCTTCAGGCAGGATCTCTACTACAGACTGAATGTGGTCGGCGTGCACCTGCCTCCACTGCGCGAGCGGCGCGAGGATATTCCGCTCCTGGTCGAGCACTTCGTGAAGAAGTATAATGCCGAGATGGGCAAGCATTGTCTGCGTGTCAGTGACGAAGCGATGAAACAGCTCGTTGCCCAGGAATGGAAGGGCAACGTCAGGGAACTTCAGAACGTGATCGAGAGAGCCGTGATCTTTGCCGAAGGCCAGCGCATCGAGGTTCGGGATATTGCGCTGGTTGGCTCCGATGCCTCGCCGGGACTCGAAGGAGGCGATGACCTCCAGAGTGCGGTCCGGGCCTACGAGAAGGAGCAGATCTATCGAGCCCTGAACAAGTACAGTTGGGACAAGGCAGAAACGGCCAAGGCTCTCGGTATCGGCCTGTCGAGCCTCTACCGAAAGATCGACGAGTTGGGCATTCCCAACGGAAAACGCAGCGTCAGAAGGGCATGAAGCCTGGATCGGTGCGGGGGAACCTCTCGACGTGGCAGCGGAGGCTGCTTGCGGGCTCCCGGTCGGTCTTGGAATACACAAAGATAACAGTGATGGAGACTCGAAGGTGAAGGTCAGTCAAGCCTCGGCATACGCGTTACATGCCATGATGTACATGGTCCGCCACATAACCCAGTTGCCCATTACCAGCGGGACCATTGCCGAAGCCGAAGGAATACCGGCCGGCTATCTGGCCAAGGTGATGCAACAATTGTCACGAGCCGGTTTTGTCCGATCGGTCAGAGGACGCAGGCGGGGCTACGTGTTTGTCAAGAATCCTGAAGAGATCAGTCTGCTCGAACTGTTCGAGACGTTGGAAGGTCGAACCCTGTTTGGGGATTGTCCTCTGCGACACTGTGCCTGCGGCGGCACCAAGGACACCTGTGGCATCATGGCGCAGTGGAGCCAGTGCGTTGAGAAGATCCGGGGCAAAATGGCAACGACGAACGTCGTCGCAGCGGCCTGGAGCCATCCGGAACATCGGTTCAATGAGTTGCCCAGCCACGACGTGCAGGAGAACTTGAGCGCATAGCGTGGGCGGACCCCGGGGGATGTCGTCTGCCCTGTTTGCCGTTTAGAAAGTCTCCTGGCAGAGAATTTTCAACATTCTTATAAATGAGAACGGATGCTTTGTGGCTGGACTCGTTCGGGCTCTCTACGACGAATATTGAAGAGCTTCGCGCTGTTGATGTTCGGTATCTGGTGGCCTGAAGATGCTATTGTCCAGGCTCGGTTAACAGATCGGTGCTTCCCACATCTGAGAAGGTGTTGCATCACGAAGCAGAGTCGCTCATTGAAGAGTGGTGGCATCCATTGAATGATGTCCCGGGTTACAGTAGCATGAGAAGAGCAGAAGCCGTTTGCAGGTACGTTGGGACTGCCATGGCGAAGGGCTTGCAGGTGTTCGTTGTTCATATGGATTTCACGGGGCGATGGCCTTCATGGTAGAACGGTCATCGGCCGGGGGGCCGTTCGGATGTACATGACGATGGCGATCCTGTCAATAAAGCCGGTTGTCTTCCTGAACTCACGGAATCCGAGGCGGCAGCGTGTGTATGCAAGACGGAGCATGGCATGATCAGACGCTTCAGAGCGGTGTTGGGCTCGGCAATCCATTTCATCGGACGCCTGAGATGGTGGGCGAAACTCGCGATATTAGGTGCGGGGTTCGCGCTCATGAGTGGAGGCGCGATCGTCGTGACCGGGCAGACCGGGTTCTGCAATTCCTGCCATATCATGAACAACTACTACGCCAGTTGGCAAAGGTCTGCTCATTCCGAGGTGAACTGCCTGGACTGCCATCTTCAGCCTGGGTTCAGTGGCTACGTGATGGGCAAGATCAACGGCCTGGCTCAGGCCGTGGATTGTGCCGTAGGACGTGTGGGGACGAAGCCGAGTGCAACAATCGTCGATTCGTCCTGTTTGCGGTCGGATTGCCACGCCAAGCCGGAGTTGCTTGAGGATTCGCTCGTCTACAATGACGTCAAGTTCACGCACAAGAACCATATCGACGCCGTCGTCGACGGCATGAAGGTGACGTGCGGAACCTGTCATAGCCACTTCGAGGGAGATGAGCATTTCAGCGTGAGCCATAACGCATGTTTTGCCTGCCATTTCCTGGACAACGACAAGACCGATGTTCAGGTCGTTAAGACGAACTGCCGGAGTTGCCACGACGTGCCCAGCGAGGTGATCCAGCGAGGACTGGTGAAGATCGATCATCGCGAGTTCGTTTCGTATGAGGCCAACTGCGAGCAATCGTGCCATCGGCGCGAGGTGGCCAAGAGCAGCCACGTGGAAGACACGGTGTGCCTGAACTGCCATGATTTCGGTATGGGGGCGGATGTCAACAGCGTCGAACTGCACGCCACCCACACCCATGGCGAGAAGATCGAATGCTTCTCCTGCCATGGAGAGGTGACGCACGGGCAGACGGCCGTCGCCTCGATTTCGGCCATGATGGATTGCCAGAGTTGCCACAGCAATACGCATCAGGTCCAGCGGACGATCTACACGACGCAGTTCCCGACCGGCCCTCATGAGAAGGATCGCGTGCTGAGCCCGATGTTCCTGACCCACGTCGAATGTACGGGTTGTCATATCGAACGAACGGCCAAGACGGCCAAGACGACCGGGGCGCTCGATAGTTTCGGAACGGTTGCCCGGGCGATTCCGGCTGCATGCGACAATTGCCATGAGCCTGGTACCGGACAGAAGTACGTACCGTACTGGCAGGATCGGATCAAGACGTTGTATGGACGCATCGATCAGAGGGTGAAGGCATTCGAGGCGCTGGCCGAGGCCAAGGCGCAGGCGAACCCGAGCCAGGCCGAAGACTATCGTCGTCGTGCCCAGCAGGCTCGATCGATTCTCGATTCGATTGCGGCCGATGGGAGTTGGGGCGTGCACAATTTCAAGTACACCGAGGCACTACTGCTCGAAGTGGAGAAGACCGTTTCCGGCGAAGGGTAGTGATGGGCTTTCCTGGACAAACGACTGACATGCGATCTTCCGGGGCGAGGTTCATTTTCTGCGTTCTGGTTTTGGCGATGGCCGGAGGGGCCCTGGCGAAATCCATGAACCCTCACCACGGATTTCTCGGCGGGCCATGGGAGGTCATCGTCAAGATGGGGCACGAAGGCGAGACGCTGCGGTTGGCCGTCCCGGTGGCTGATGAGGCCAAACCTCAGGAACTCAACGCGACCCTCCCGGTAATGGGGACGCCGATCAAGGTGCGACTCGACAGATACCTGCCCGACCTAGCTTGGGAGACGGTCGCGGTGGACGACCCCAACGGCGGTGCGGTCGCGAAGCTATCCTTTCGAGGAGAGGGACTCGACCAAGATCTTTGGCTCAGCGCGACGGAGGCGAAGCGGCAGGCGATTTCTTCGCACATCGGAGGGGTTGCCATTCGAGAGCTTCCGGCCGGAGTTGCCAGTGCCGGCGCATTGCAGCAACTGACAGATCCGGGTGTGGCCGGGATTCTGATTGTTATTCCTCCAGGTGCGGAGCGGCCTATGGCTTGTCCGGCCAAGGCGGGCACGTCGATTGCACTGCCCGGATCGGCGTGGAAGGTGTCGGTGGTCAGGTACGTGCCGCATTATTCGATCGACCGACAGACGAAGGAGGTCATCAGCGCTTCGGACAAGCCGGTCAACCCCGCCGTCGAGATTAGAATCGAGGGTGATGGGCAGGAATACCAGCAATGGCTCTGGTCGAAGTTCCCGTCATCGCCTCACAAGAAGATATCGTTGCCTTTTCCAGTGCGGTTTCTGGATTTCCATCTGGAACCTGACGCCGGGCAGTACATCCTTGCCGTGGCACAAGGGCTTGATCCGTGGTTGCTCTATCTAAAAGACGGCAAGAGACACGTCCAACAGACGAAGATTGGCCAGCGATTTCCGTTCAAGGATAGCCGCTATTCCTTCGCCGTCGAGGAAGTGCGTTTCGGAACCTCGATCGAGAAACGCTGGAAGAACAACTCGAACGTACTGCTTCATCCGGCGATCGTTGCGACGATCAGCGAAACGGATACGACGCAGCAAGTCGTGCTCGAGCAGAACAAGCCTTATCATCACCAAACGGCATCGGGGACATTGGTCGTGTTGTATCGGCGCATTCCCTAGCAGTCGGAAGCATGCGTAGAAAATGCGTGAAAGCAAATGAGAGTGTGATCAGTCATGGCTGCAAGAGAGAACATCGGGGCAATGGGTGGGCGAGGAGCAGATGAGATGATTTGTGTGAGAAGATACGCAGGGGGGGTCGGTGCCTTTCTGGTTCTGATCGCAGCCGCGTGTGCGTGGGGTGTTGAGAAGCCGACCACATCTCAGATGACGTGCATTACCACTGAATGTCACGCTGACTACGGCAAGAAGCCCTACGTCCACGGTCCGGTCGGCTTGGGAGACTGCAAGAGTTGCCACGAGGAGGTTGACCCGAACGCTCATACGTTTGCGCTAACCAGGGAGGGCAACGACCTGTGCGAGTATTGCCATCTGGACCAGGCGACGAAGAAATACGTGCATGAGCCGCTCAAGACGGGCGATTGCACGCAATGCCATGATCCGCACAGCAGTGAGGATCGCAACTTGCTGGTGGAACCGACGACGGCCAAGCTCTGTCAGCGGTGCCACGAGACCGGCATGGATGTGAAGTTCCCCCATGGTCCGGTGGCGGTGGGCGGGTGTACGATCTGCCATGCCTCGCACAGCGCCGACCGCGAGAATCTGCTGCTGAAGGACGCGACCGATCTGTGCTTCTCCTGCCACGTCATCATGAAGGAGGAATTGGACAAGTTCGAGTTCGTGCACGAACCGGCTCGGAATGACTGCGTGGGGTGTCACAATCCGCATGGAGCCAACAACTGGAAGATGGTCAGGAGCAATGCACCGGAGTTGTGCTATAGCTGCCATGATGACATCATGCAGATTGCGGAGAACTCCACGCACAAACACACCGCGGTGACAGAGAAAGATGGATGCCTGCATTGTCATACCCCGCACGCGTCGACGGTTCAGTTCTCGTTGAAGGATGCGCCGATGGCGCTGTGCGTATCCTGTCACAACGAACCGGTCAAGACCGACACCGGTGAGGTGATCGCGTCGTTTACCGCGCAGATCGAGCACAAGGCCTTTTTGCATGGCCCGGTCGCTCAGAAGGACTGTGAAGGGTGCCATTCCACGCACGGGAGCGATCATTTTCGCCTGCTGATCAAGGATTATCCGCGCCTCTTTTACGCGCCGTTCAGCGTGGACAATTACGCATTGTGCTTCAGTTGCCATCCGGACAGCCTCGTGCTGACCGAGCAGACGACCGAGTTGACCGATTTCCGCAATGGCGACCGCAACCTGCACTACGTCCACGTGAACAAGGCCGACCGGGGGCGCACGTGTCGCTCGTGCCACGCGACGCACGCGAGCGATCTGCCCAAGCATATTCGCGAAACGGTCCCGTACGGGGCATGGGACCTGCCGATCCAGTTCCGCAAGACCGAAACAGGTGGGGGCTGCCAGCCGGGATGCCATCTGCCCCTGTCGTACGATCGCGAGACGCCAGTTGAATATACGGTGCAGTAGGGTAGAACGAGGGTTTGAGAGTGAGCAGAAAGGTTTGAAGAAGGGAGTCCTCGCATGGTCGCGTTGAAACACACCAGATCCATTTGTCTTGCCGGTTTCGTGATGGCAGCTCTGCTGGCCAATCCCTCGCAAGGGCAGGAGGCCCTGCGTCGTGTCCATGTTGGCGATGCCATGCCCACCTTTTCCCTGGCGACTGCGGAAGGCAAGAGTTTCACCTATGACGCCAATTACGTCGGGGCTTTGGGGATTGTCGTTTTCAAGACGGGCCAGGAACACTTCACGCGAATTGCCGGCGACCTTGAAGCGGTGATCAAGGAACTCAAGACCTACGGCAAACGCTTCGAATGTATCGGAGTGATGAGTGGCCCCGCGCAAAGGAGTCCCTTCAGACGCTCGATCCCGGCGGCCAGGTGCTGTTCCCGGTGCTGTTGGACCCCGAATACGCCTTATGGGGCAAGCTCGGAGTGATCGCGGCGCCCACCGTGGTTGTCGTCGGCGCCGATCGCAAAATCCGCTGGGCGAAGGCGGGGTATGGGTATGACTTCATTCCCAGCTTTCACACCCAATTGGCACGAGCTCTCGGCATCACCGACCGCAGTGCGGACTCTTCTACGCACGTCGAGACCCTGGAGAACACCTCCAGTCACGCTCGATTCGAGAGGCACGCACAGATGGCGCGGTCGCTGGCCCAGGGCGGGCGATTGGAATTGGCCATCGACGAATTCAAGAAGGCACAATCGCTTGAGCCGAATGCGGTCGACGTGGCTTTGGAGCTTGGGGAGTTGCTGTGTCGGACAAATCAGAACGAGGCGGCCTTGAAGGTCGCATCGGATACGAGGGCCAAGACGGACCGCGAGAAGGCTCGAGTGTCGCTGATTTCGGGTTGGGCCCGGCGGCAGTTGGGTGAACTGGATATAGCGCGATCGCTCTTGATGAAGTCCCTGGAACTCGATCCTCAATCGTCCCGGGCTCTCTATGAGTTGGGGCTGGTGCTTGAAGCGCAAGGCGATCCGGGTCAGGCTATGGCGTGCTATCGCAAAGCGCTCGCGCTGGTGTTCGAAGAATCTCAGAAGTCACCAGCTTCTTCACAGTGAGACTTCGCCCAATTGTCCTTCTCATATATGAGAAGGGGCTTTTTCGCTGAGCAGCTTTCTGCGAATGCGAGCTGTTCGATGCTTGCTGTAAGTTGTTATGAGAAAGAGATTAGTATTTTGGTGCAGGCGGCGTCCGTCGCAGGCGGTGTCTCTGGCATGGCAGATGCGTTAATGAGAATGGTTGCCACCGGTACGCTTGCAGACGTGGGCGTTTTCGGCGATTGCATTGATTGTTCAAGGCGGACTTTATAGAATAAGAATCTCCGCCGAGTCTATATCGGAGAGAGTGGAAAAGACCGGTATTCAACCGGCGAATCGATGAAGGAGGAGTCCTGATGCAAACGAAGCGAAGGTTTGTTGGACTGTGTTTCGCGGTGGCCATCCCGGGTCTGCTCATGGGTGTGACAGCCTGGGCGCAGATGGCCCACTCCGATGCCGGTTGCGACGGCTGTCATGTGCCGCACAACGCCGAAACGTTGCCCGGTGTACCGCTATGGAACGGCAGCGAGACAACCGTGACCTTCACCATGTATTCCAGCGCGACGTTTCAGGGCACTATCGACGGTCAGCCCAGCGGCGCCTCGAAGCTGTGCTTGAGCTGCCACGACGGCGCCAATCCGGACTACCTCTGGATGAGCGACGAGATGAAGTTCGAAGCGGGCGAGCTCGTGAACAGCCATCCCATCTCGTTCGTGTACGATTCCGCTCTGGCCAACGTCGATGGCGGTCTCAAGGACCCCGCTGAGGCCAGCACGCTGGGCCGCACCATCGCCGAGGACCTGCTGGATCCCGAAAGTAAGATGCAGTGCAACAGTTGCCACGATGTACACACTTCGGGCGTTGGCGAGTATCAACTGCGAGGTTATGACTACGGCTTCGGCTCCATCACGAATCCGGACGGCTCGACCACGATGGTCCACCACGGTCCGGAATTGTGTCGCATGTGCCACTTGAAGTAGTCCGCGGCTTTAGCGGCGCGTACCATCCTCTCCCATAGCGATTGGCAGGGGATCTGCACCTGCGTGGATTCTCCTGCTCTACATGTGTCCGGGATCCTCCTCGTTCTTCAGACCGTCGGTCGGGTGCAAGTCCTGATGTCGCGGACCGATAAAAGCCGGAGGCGTCAGACAGATATTTCGCACGCTCTGCGCGGGCGATAAATCGGCTTTCCAAAGGGCGTGTTATGCGCCGAGAATGGCTAAAGAGGCCCCACAGGATTAGACGAGAAAGAGGGTATGTTGACTCGTAATCCTTTTTGGTGTAGGGCTTTATCTCTGCTTGTCGGCGTGTTGCTCGGTTGCGGTCTTGTCGGCTGCCGCGGCGGTGAGACGGCGCCGCTGAATGTCAATCCCGTCTTCTTTCCGCCACCGCCCGAGAGACCCAGGCTTCAGTTTCTGACCTCGTTCTCCGGGGCCAAAGACCTCGGTGCCCCTGGGCCCAGCGGGTTCGAGAAGTTCGTGCTGGGCGAGACTCAGCAGCAGGAAGCAATCGTCACACCCTATGGTCTGGCGATCTTCGACGGCAAGGTGTACGTCTGTGACGTTGGGCGTCGGCGTGTGGTAGTGCTGGACCTCAAGGGCCGATCGTTCGGATACCTTACGGACGACCGCCGGTTGATGAATCCGGTCAACATCTATATCACCAGCGACGGCACCAAGTATGTAGCCGATCCGACCGCCGGCGCCGTGTTTGTGTTCGATCGTGGTGACACCCTCCAGGCCATTCTGGGCAAGGAAGCGCAGATCAGTCCGATCGATGTGGCGGTTCGTGACGCGTACTGCTACGTTACCGATTTCACGAGCAACCAGGTCGTGGTCCTCGACAAGGAGACGGGGCAAGAAGTCCGACGTATCGGGGAGCAGGGCGATGGGGAACAGCAATTCAAGTTCATCAGCGATCTGACGTTTGGGCCTAAAGGCAATCTGTACGTCACCGACAAAGTCAAAGCCAAGATCTTTGAGTTCGATGCGTCTGGAGACTTCAAGCGAACGTTCGGCCGGTTGGGCGACAACATCGATGAACTCGTGCGTCCCAAAGGTGTCGCCGTCGACAGGAGCGGGCGGATCTGGGTCGTGGACGCGTCCACCGAGGTGGCCAAGATATACGATGCGCAGGGCCGTCTCTTGTTGTTCTTCGGTCTGCCCGGAAACGAGCCGGGGATGATGAACCTCCCCGCCCAGATTGTTCTGGACTATGACAACGTGGATTCGTTCGAGCGATATGCGGTCGAAGGAGCGAAGATCGAGTTCCTCGTGCTCGTGTCCAATCAGTATGGGCCGAACAAGGTAAGCGTCTACGGTTTCGGTCAGTTCCCTGTTCCCACCCGTTCCACAACGGCGGCAGCGCAAGCTCCTCGCGTTGAAGTCCCCACCAAGTCGGAGCAACAGGAAGTTGAGCCGCCGATGACACCAGCGGTCAAGCCACGTCAGCCGGCGACAGACAATCAGGCTGAGCGTATGCAGGCGATCGCCCAGGTCTACTACCAGAGCATGGCTTACTATCGAGGCGGTCGTCTCGAAGAGGCGCGGGCGGGCTTTGTGCAAGTCATTGAGAGCGGGCTGATTCCGCCGGCGATGCGCGAAACACTGGAAGGATATATCCGGGATATTGACAGTCGATTGGGGCGCGATCAGGCCTCGAAGCCCTGAAGGATCGGCGGTGGACGTTGTGGCGTGCAAGACGGCCACAGCGACGCCATAGGATTTGGAACCCATGCAAGAGCGTGGATATTCATACAAGGTGCTATTTCAGGCTGGAGCGATCTCGGTCATGCTCGGAGTATTGTCTGTGCTCCTGGCTCTAACCAGTTGCGATGAGACGGAGCGCCACCGAACGATGGCTTTCTTCTTCGATGGTGTTCCGCCGTTGCCTGGTCAGATGCCTGCGACGGGCTCCTTCGATGCGAATGGTACGAGTGTCGAAGGCGGCTCGGCAACTGGTGGCTGGTATGTCCACGAGCCACTGAAAGACTGTACCCAGTGCCATGCGAGCCGGCGGCGGACGAGCTTCTCTCGCAAGGTGCAACTGGTCGCTCAGCCTCCGCAGTTGTGCTTTCGCTGTCACTCTGAAGTTGCGCATCTGTCCGGCTGGGTACACGGTCCCGTTGCAGCGGGCGAATGCCTGTTCTGTCATGAGCCGCACAAGACCAGGAATCCTTTTCTACTGACCAGCCCTGTTCCCGAGCTATGCCATCGCTGCCACGATCCCGAGGCATTGGCCCTCATCGAGAATCATGCCGACCGATCCTACGCAAACTGCCTCAGATGTCATGCAGGCCATGAGGCGGCCAACCGCTGGCTCCTGAAGCCGGGCTTTCTGGAATCCGAAGCCGGACGTCCGTTCCGCGAGGAGGTCCATCGCCAGCAATACGAGCGGGCTCTGGAAGACGCGCGCAACGACTTCGCTCAGGGCCGAAGTGTCTCCGCCATGCTTGACACGGCGGCCAGCGACATAAAGGAGGGACGCCTGTGGGACGCACGAGCGATCGTTGAGATCGTTGCGGGCAGTGATGCACTTTCCGCCGAGGAGAAACAAAGCGTTGCGGGCATCTTGGAGCGAATAGTCGGACTGCTGTCGACCGAGTCGCCTTCGGAGAGCGCGCGAGTTGAGTTGTCTGCGGCGTTGCAGGCTGTTCAAGAGCAGATGGCGCAGAGGCAGCGAGCCCTGGCCGAACTCTATTACAGAAGCATTCAGTCGTATCGTGCTGGAAGGCTGGCCGAGGCCAGGGATGGCTTCGCGGAATTGCTACGGAACGGCGGACTCCTCGAACCGGTCAAGCAGACGGCGGAGCGGTATCTGGCCGAGATTGACCGAACGCTGGACCAGACGTCGGAGAAACAACCATCAAACCGGGAGCCGTGAGAACGCCTTGACCTGCTCGTACCACCAACGAAAGTCGCATCCCTCGTGCGGCCGGCCCGCCCACAGAAGCCTCCGCGTGCTCGCGGTTTGTGCGCTGGCTGCCATGGCTGTGGCCGGCTGTAAGGTCAACGTTCAGGGCCGCCAGAGGCCGCTCGTACGCCACGACCGAATCCAGGGAGAGTTGGAGACGGTTGTCGAGCATCGCCGCGACGAGCAGCAGACCAGCGGCAGTCGGCGAGAGAGCGAGACACAAGTCTTTGAGGAGCGAGTACGAGTCAAGACCAAGGGGGATGTGTATCACCCCGATTTCATGAATTACGATGTGGCGGTAGGCGTAGGCCTGGCTCAGCAGCACTTCGACTCCGACGATGTCTCGGGCTGGGACGAGGACACGCTCAACGACTACAGCCTCTTCGCGCAGTTCCTGCGGACCAAGCCTCTTTCCGGCACGGTTGACGCCAGCCGGTCGGAAGATCTGATCGCCCGGCAGTTCCTGGGATCGTTGCGAACGGAACGGCAGACCGAAGGGGGCTCGGTGTTTCTTCGGTCACCCGACTGGCCGATGACGTTCCAGTACAGCAACAGCGACATCAGTCAGGATGGCCTGACCTCGATCGCCAATGATTTCTTCCGACGGCAGGACGAGCGTTACCGGTATTCGGTCCATCACGATTTTGGCGAAGCGTCGCACGCCCGTTTCAATTTCGGCCGAACCGATTCCACTCAGGAGAGCGTCGGTGCCATCATTGACACCCAGACCGACACGTATACTTTCTCGCACGACCATGGGTTTGGAGATGAGAATCAGCATCGCCTCGATTCATTTCTCAACTTCGTCGATCAGACCGGGTCGTTCGAATACGAGAACCTGCGGTGGCAGGAACGTCTGCGGTTGCAGCACACCGCCAACCTGGCGACCAGGTACGATGTTCGCGTCACCGATTTGCAGCGGGACACACTGAGTAGCGAAGAGATACGGGGGCAGGCCGGCATCGAACATCATCTCTACGAGAGTCTCATCAGCACCGCCGACGCGTTCGTCTCCAGGACTGATCTCGACGATCAGGGCCGCCTCGACCAGCACGGTGGCATCGTCGGGCTGAACTACCGCAAACACAATCCCTGGGGCATGTTGCTCGGTACGTATTCAGGCAGCTACACGCAGACCGATCAGTCGGGCGGTGGCAGCACCGGTGTCGTAATCGACGAGTCACACATCGCCACCGATGTCATCCCGGTGCAACTGAATCGGACGAATATCGACATTCCGAGTATCCGAGTCAAAGATACCGACGGGTTTCTCTTTCAGGAAGGGGACGACTACACCATCACCGAACAAGACGGCCGCGTATATCTCAACATGACGACGCTCGGGGCTATCCCGCCCAACGTCACCGACGGTCAGGAGTTCTTCGTCGACTATACGTTCTTCATCGAGCCCGAGCGGCAGGAGGATACGCTCCGGCACAACTTCACCATCCGCCAGCGCTTCGACAACGGCATGTCACTCTACTATGCCTATCGTCGTCAGGACCAGGACGTCAGTTCGAGCATAGCCGATCTGACGGCGGATGAGTACACGGTCAACACGTTCGCGGCCGACTATACTCACAAAGGGCTCTTTCTGCTGGCCGAGTACAGCGATGAGGACTCGACGCAGATCCCGTCAACCAGCACGAAGCTTGCGGGCCAGTACCGCTGGCTCATCGGGCCGGCCACCAGTGCGACCGTAGGCCTGTCCAATCAGTGGCTCGAATTCGGTGCCCCGGATGCCCGTGATGTCCGCCTCTTGAAGGGGGATGCCAAAATCTTCAGCCGATTGAGCAGCACGTACACCGTCTCCGCCGGTGCCAACTATCGCGATGAAGACGATACGCGGTTTGGCGTCACGCGAGGGGTCCAGTTCGACACGGAATTGCTGTATCGATACCGCCAGGTAAGTGCTAAACTCGGCACCGAACTGAGCTTCCTCAGTCGCCGGGACGATGAGATCAACAGTGTATTTGTGTACCTGCAATTGCAGCGACGTTTTTGAGGATACACGGAGGTATCACGTGCCCATGAGAGTGGATATGTCTGCAAGACAGCGCTGCCTGAAACGGCTCCTGGCTCTGGCCGTTGTGCTTGTCGTTTGTGCAACCGGCTGTGGTCCGCAGACATCGGATCGCTTTGGCCGGACCGAGGACCAACCGGTTTGGCCCGAACCGCCCGAGCGGGCCAGGATTGCGTATCTCGGTCAGGTGGTGACGGAGAAGGATATGCAGAAAGGCAAGTCCTTCCTCCAGGGCTTGGGCGATCTGGTGTTTGGCAAGGGGCAGGTGGGCGTGATGGTTTCGCCTTATGCGGTGGCCGTCGATGCCACGGGCAAGATGTTCGTGGCGGACTCGGGCGGCGCCGTGATCCACATGTTCGACCTGAGGACGCGGGACTACGACCAGTTCTCCGCACTTGCCGACGACCGGACACTCCAGAAGCCTGTCGGCCTGGCGCTGTATACTGACCGGGTCTATGTTGCCGATAGCAGTCTGCACGAGGTCTGCGTCTTCCGAAAAGACGGCACGTTCCTCTTCGCGTTTGGAGGTGACCATCTCCAGAGACCGTCCGGTATCGCCTGTTGGGGCCCACAGGCCATTTTGTACGTGGCTGATACGGCCGCTCACTCTGTGTACGCCTACGACCCCGACGGGACACTTCGCGGACATCTGGGCAGTCGTGGACTGAACCCGGGGCAGTTCAATTTCCCCACGCATCTGTGCGTCGACTCCATGGGGCGGCTCTACGTCAGCGATACACTCAACTATCGCGTTCAGGTGTTCGCGCCGGATGGGGCATTTCTCAGATCATTCGGACAGCAGGGGGATCGACCCGGCAATTTTGCCCATCCCTGTGCCGTGGCTACGGACAGTCACGGGAACATCTATGTGACCGACCGCCAGTTCGAGAACATTCAGATCTTCAGTCCCGAGGGGCAAATCCTGATGGCGCTCGGACGCGAAGGCAGAGGCCCGGGCGAATTCTGGTTGCCCGCCGGCATTTTCATCGACGGTCGCGACAGAATCTATGTGGCCGACTCGTTCAATAAGCGAATTCAGATCTTCGCGCTTCTGGAGGACATGGAGCGATGAAGGACCTTCGGACCAAGACACTGATCCTCTGCACCGCGATGCTGATGTGTGCCGGCTTGCCCGTGCAGGCACAAATCGAAGGTACGCCGCACGATCTTTCGGCGGTGGCCGGCGGCGCGACGTGCAGTTTCTGTCATACGCCTCACGGCGCCCTGGCGGGAACGCCTCTATGGAGCCACAAGCTCTCGAATGCGGTCTACACGATCTACCAGAGTTCATCGCTTGAAGCTGAAGTGGGCCAGCCCACAGGCTCGAGCAAGTTGTGTCTGAGCTGTCATGATGGCACGGTGGCCCTGGCCGAAAGCCTTGGCAGTGGCCCTACGGCCAGCACCTATATCGCGCCGGGCACGGCCAATCTGGGGACGGACCTTTCCGACGATCACCCGATCAGCTTCGTGTACTCGTCGACTCTGTCGGCACGCGATCCCCACATCAGGCCCGTTCTGACACTGCCTGAGCAGTTGAAACTCGACCGGTCCGGCGAATTGCAGTGCACGACCTGCCACGATCCGCATGACAATCGGTTTGGGGATTTCCTCGTCATGCCGAACGATCGGTCCCGGATGTGCACCAGTTGCCACGACCTGGCGGGTTGGACTTCATCGACTCACGAAAGCTCTAACGTGCCGGTTTCGGGTGCCAGCGATCCCTATCTTCAGAGCGGTCAGTGGAGCACTCTAGCCGATGCCGCATGCGAGATGTGCCATCGTCCGCACGCCGCCGGCGGCCACGAACGCCTGCTTCACTTTGCGCGTTCGGAGGAGAACTGCCTGGATTGTCACGACGGGTCGGTCGCCCGAACGAACATTCGAAACGATCTCGCCAAGTTCAGTCGGCATGATGTGGTACGGTACGAAGGGATTCATGACCCGCGTGAGATACCCGGTGTGGCGCCGAGGCACGTCGAATGTGTTGATTGTCACAATCCTCATGCCAGCCAACAGGCCGTAGCGCAGGCCCCGTTGATCCAGGGGGCGATGCAGGGGATCTCCGGTGTTACGCTCAGCGGCGCCACGATCCAGACGGCCCAGTTCGAGTACGAAGTGTGTTTCAAGTGCCACGCCGACAGTCTTGATCGGAGCGAATCGGCTGTCACCAGGCAGATTACACAGACGAACGTCCGGCTCGAATTCGACCCCTCGGGGCCGTCGTATCACCCGGTCACTGCCCCGGGAGTCAATCCGCAGGTGCCCAGCCTGAAGCCCCCCATGACGGTGGCCTCGCAAATCTACTGCACCGATTGCCATAGTTCGGACGAATCTTCTCCGGCCAAGGGCCCTCACGGGTCGGTATACCCTTATTTGCTCGCTTACCGCTATGAGACGTCAGATTTTACCCAGGAGAATCGTGCGTCCTATGAACTCTGTTATCAGTGCCATAGTAGGAACAGCATCCTGAGCAACGAGAGTTTCCCAGTGCACAATGAGCATCTGGCCGAGGGAATTCCGTGCTCGGCCTGTCACGATCCACACGGGGTCAGTGCGTCTCAGGGGACGATGTTGAACAACAGCCATCTGATCAACTTCGACATCGCCATCGTCCAGCCGGATCCGGATACAGGGCGATTGGTTTTCGAGGATTTGGGTGTCTTTCACGGGCAGTGCTTCTTGTCCTGCCATGGCAACAAGCACTCTCCCAGAGAGTACTAAGATGCGTTCTCTCCGGGGCCGATCGCCGGCCACGCATCCAGATCGAACGCGGCAGAAAGGTGGAAGATCCTGATTCATCTCCGCACTATCCTGAGTATCTCGGTCGTGTGCGCATTCTTTGTCTCGCCACGTGCACGGGCCCAGGTTTCGTCGGCATCGGTGGTGGTTGAGGTTTCAAACGGGACTGCTAACGGCACGACTGTTGTGGGCGATTCGGTCTTGCTCCGGGTGTTCCGAAATGAGCAGTTAGTGGATTCACTTGAAGCGACGGTCGCCAAGAATGGTAAGGCGACATTCGATAGTGTCCCCATCGGCCAGCATATCGTAGCGATTCCGAGCGTCAGACACCAGAGCATGACGTTTCAGGGCGGACATGTGACTCTGGCGTCCGCCAAAGGCGAACTGTCGACGGTCGTCTGCGTGTTCGATGTCTCATCGGACACCTCTGCGCTCTCGGTCGGAACACATCACATGACGATTGCCGTCCGAGGCGCAGCGATCGAAATCACAGAGTACATGCAGTTGCGGAACAGCTCCGATATGGCCGTCAGAGGATCGAAGCGAGATGCCCTGAGCAGGCCCATCGTGACGGAGATCATGCTTCCGGCCGGCGCCATGGATCTGACGCCTTCGGGCTTCTTTGACCCCAACGCGTTGGTCCGCACGAAGACGGGATTCTACGATACACTGGCCGTGCCACCAGGGGAACATCAGGTTCGGTTCTCCTATCGGATCCCTATAGACAGCCCCACGGTGGAGATTGCCAAGGGGATCTCTCTGCCAACATCCGAACTGATCGTCTTCTGGGAGAAGGACCAGGGCGAACTGACCGGGTTGGGCGAACCGGATGAGCTGCTCACCAATGCTCAGGGCGTTCCGGTTGAGTATTACAGGCGTCAGGACCTTCGACCGGGCGAACAGATCGCCTTTGAGATTTCCGGATTCAATATGGAGACGTCGGACACGACGACCTGGTCAGTCCTGTCGGTTGTATTCGGTGTCATCTTCATGATTGCCATTCTGCGTTTGCTGCGGGGATCCAGTTCCGCTCCGCACCATCAGAGTCGATTATAGTAGTGCCACGAGGGATGATCCGCTCACCGGGGCTTCGGAAAAGATGGCATTCGAACACGCGTTGGGTGAGTAAGGCGTTGGCAACCGGGCTCACAGCCCAGATTTCATCATTAGTGAGCATGTGAGACGCGAATCTTTCCACGCGGCCTTGCGGATTCTCCTCTTTCTCACAGATGGGAATCTCTGCTGCACATTCTCCCCGCATGATAGGGGCAAGGCCGTTTGGCCATTCCCGAGACTGGCCCAGACCCGCGCCTTGGTGCATGGTCTTGCAGTCTCCCGTTATGGCGGGGTCCAGAGGGTCTTCTCACAAGTGAGAAGGGTTGGCTTCACTCTCGCGCGGACTGCCGGGACGGCGAAAAAACTATTTGAACGGCATATAATATTGGTCCAGAATAGTCGGATGCTGGGGTTGGAATCGGTGTGTACGGCACTGCGGGTGTGAGTGGCAGGGGCTATCAGCCTGACGGTGGTAGAGAAGGATTGCTGAGATGAGATTCAGGGGTGGGCACAACGTATTGCTGCAAGGCAGGCCTGACGGGACGGTTCAGGCGATGCCCGAGCCCGAGAGACTCTTTCTACCGTTGCAGAGCGAGCGCCTCCGATTCAGCGATCTCCATGTGACCGAAGGCCAGAAGGTCGAAGCGGGCGACGTGCTTGCGACCGATCCCGACAACTTCGATGTGCCTCTCCTGGCGCCACGAGCCGGGAATGTCCGCCTGGAAAAGGCGAAAGACCATATCGTTCTCGAGCAGATCAAAGGCCCGCCCACACAGGATGAGCTGAACGGACGAGATATCCAGCACGTTCAGCGGGAGTTCGGCACTGCGGCCGCGAAACGGGCGGCGTTGGTCAAGCTGGGGGCCTGGCAGTTCTTCTACGACGCCCACACCGGCGCGGTACCTGATCCAGGGGAGACGCCGCAGGCCGTAATCGTCTCGACGGCGAGTTTGGAGCCCTTCGTTGTTAGAGGCGACGCGCAGCTTCAGGCCCGTTTGCTCAATTTCACGCGAGGGCTGGAGCACCTGCAATCGTTCCTGGAGTACCAGCCCATCTATTTCGTCATTCCCGGAGTTCGCTCGGAATTTGCCGATCTCGTTCGCAATCACATTCGCGGATACGCCTGGGTCAAACTCATTGAGATTCCGCTCGTTTATCCGTACGACGATTTTGCGATTCTCGCTCGTGCTCTGGAACTCCCTAGCGGCAAAGGCCCCGTCTGGGGTGTACGGACCGAGGGCATGCTGGCTGTCGATCGAACGCTGACACTGAACAAGCCCTGCCTGTCGCGGATCATTTCGATCGGTGGTACGGGCGTGGTGTCGCCGGCTCACATCGAAGTGATGACTGGCTATCCTCTCAAGGCGATCATCGATAAGTACGTGTTCGAGCCCAACCGTCGCATCATCGACGGTGGCATCCTCACCGGCAAGGCATTCGCCGCCGACGCACTGGGAATCGGCACCGAATGCAGGGGGATCACGGTCCTCCCGGAGCTGACCGAGCGGGAATTCCTCGGCTTCGTCAGGCCGGGGTTCGACCGCAGCAGCTATTCGACGTGCTTCCTGAGCAGCCTCATGTATCGTGTACGCGAGCGATTCACAACGGCGATGCGAGGCGAATTACGGCCCTGCATCTCCTGCAACTTCTGCGAGGATGTCTGCCCGGCCGGTATCTCGCCGCACCTGATCCACAAGTATCTCTACCGGGATCTCATCGAAGAAGCGGCCTACGCACGCGTCGATCTCTGCGTGGAATGCGGCCTGTGCTCCTACGTCTGTCCGTCGAAGATCGATCTGCGTGCCCAGTTCACCGAGGCGATCAAGCTCATCGCAGAAGAGGCGGCGGAGGCGAGCAAGGAGAAATCCGTGGAAGAACCGACACAGGAGAGCAACGCGTGAGAGTGTTCCTGCGTCTCATCGAGAAGATTCGTCCGACTTTCGAGGCCGGCGGCAAGCTCCATATGCTCCATCCGGCCTTCGATGCGATCGAGCACTTCCTCTTCGCTCCCGCGCACACGACCACCACAGCCCCGCACGTGCGGGACCCGTTGGACCTCAAGCGATTCATGTCGATGGTCATCATCGCACTGGTGCCATCCATCCTCGCGGGATTGTATTTCTTTGGCTTGCGTTTCATCGCGATCACCATCGTTTCATACGCGGCCGGTCTGACGATCGAGCTACTCTTTGCCATGGTACGAAAAGAGGGTATCAACGAGGGCTTCTTCGTGACCGGCATGTTGTTTCCGCTGATCATGCCTCCGGGGGTACCCCTGTGGATGGTGGCTCTGGGGGTGGCGTTCGGCGTTTTTATCGGGAAGGAAGTCTTCGGAGGAACCGGGCGGAATCTGTTCAACCCGGCGCTGGTGGGCCGCTGCTTTCTGGCGTTGGCCTATCCGGCACAGATGTCCGGTGGTTGGCTGGCTCCGGCCACCGACATTGGAGGCAGGCTGCTGAAGTACGTCGATGCGTCCAGCGTGGATGCCCTGACGACGGCTACCCCGCTGGCGCTGGCCAAGCAGGGAGAGTACGTGTCGACGGCTCACATGTTCCTCGGAAGTGTCTCGGGCAGCTTCGGTGAAACGTCGGCGATCGCGATCCTGGCCGGCGGCATCTTCCTGTTGCTGACACGAGTGGCCAACTGGCGGTCGGTGGTCAGTACGCTGGCTTCGTTTGCGATTCTGGCTGCGATCCTGCGTCACGCTAATCCCGACCGATTCGGACCGGTGTCCTGGCATCTCTGTGCCGGAGGATTGCTCTTCGGTGCGTTCTTCATGGCAACCGATCCGGTGACGGGGCCGGCCACGAACTGTGGCAAGTGGTTCTACGGGGCGGTAATCGGCGTCACCACGGTGCTGATCCGAAACTTCACGGGCTACGTCGAAGGCGTTACGTTTGCGATCCTGCTGGGCAATATCGTCGCTCCGATTCTCGACGAGGCAGTCTTCGCAGTTCGATTGAGGAGGCTCAAAGTTGAAGGGTGACGTATACACCATCGGCTTTGCGGGCGTGCTCGGCACCGTCTGCGCCTTGCTTCTGACCGGGGCCGCCACTTTCACGAAGCCCTACGCGGAAAGCAATGCCAAGGTCGAAGAGATTGTCAACATTCTCTCTGCTCTCGGTGTCCCGTTCGAGAAGGACGCCTCGGCGCAGGAGTTGGAGAAGATCTACGATCAGAGCGTTCAGGAGCAACAGCGGGAGGACCTGACCCTCTACGCTTATTCGGCGCCAGGCGGCGGTTCGCCCAAGGCATTCGCGTTGCGGTTTTCCGGACCGGGACTGTGGGGGCCGATCGAGGGCTTCCTCGCGTTGGAACCGGATATGAAGACGATCCGGGCCATCACGTTCTACCATCAGGAAGAGACGCCCGGTCTGGGTGGGGAGATCTCCGCCGACTGGTTCAAGAAGCAGTTTGTCGGTAAATCCATCGTCGATGCGGCGGGCCAGCCAGGCATTAGTATCGGCGGCCCCGCTGGGCCGAATGCGGTCAACGCGATCACCGGCGCAACGCTGACGTGTGACAAGCTGCAGGCGATTCTTGACGGGGTAGTGAAGAAACTTGTCGAGGGTACTAATGGGTGACAAGAAATCTGCATCCTGTTCGACCTGCGGCACCGGCAAGAAGGGCCTGTGCGGCGGCAAAGGCGTCCTGACGCTCAAGGATGGCGTCTGGACGGTCAACCCGCTGGCGATCCAGGTGTTGGGCATCTGCTCGGCCCTGGCGGTGACCAACCGTCTGGAGACGTCGCTGGTCATGGGCGGGGCGTTGATCTTCGTGGCGGTCGGCTCGAACCTGCTCGTCTCCTTGCTGCGCAACTTCATGCCGCAACGTATCCGCATGATCGCCGAAGTGGCGATCATCGCGACGTTCGTCATCCTCTTCGACCTGTTCCTCAAGGCGTTCTACTGGGACATGTCCAAGCAACTGGGCCCCTACGTCGGGCTGATCATCACCAACTGCATCATCATGGGCCGGGCCGAGGCCTTTGCGCTCCAGAACCCGCCCATCCTGTCGATGGTGGACGGCCTGGCCAACGGGCTGGGCTACGCTGCGATTCTGGGCATCATCGGCTTCTTCCGCGAGCTGCTCGGTAGCGGGCAGGTGCTCGGATTCACGATTCTCTCCGGGACACTGGTACGCTCAGAACCAGCTCATGATTCTGGCGCCCGGAGCGTTCTTTGTCCTCGGGATCGTCATCGCAATATTCAACGCCATCCGAGGACCGCAGGAAGAGGAGGAAAGAAATGACCGGACCTTCCCCTCTGGGCATCCTGATCGCGGCCATCTTCACCAACAACATCCTCTGGCAAACTTCCTGGGCATGTGCTCGTTCATCGCCTGCTCCGACAGATCGGCACGTCACTGGGGCTGGGGGCGGCCGTGATGTTCGTCATGACGACGACCACCGCCATCAACTACGTCGTCTACCATCACGTCCTGGTCCCGCTGCAATCTGAAGCACCTGACGTTCATCATATTCATCGCCGTCATCGCGGCCTTCGTGCAGTTCGTGGAGATGTTCGTCGAGCGGTTCAGCCTCAAGCTCTACTTTGCCCTGGGCATCTTCCTGCCGCTGATCACGGTCAACTGCGCGATCCTCGGCGCCTCGCTGTTCATGGTCATTCGCGAGTACAGCTTCATGCAGACGCTGGGGTTCGGCTTCGGCGCGGGCGTGGGCTGGGCGGTGGCGATTGTGCTGATGGCGGGGCTGCGGCAGAAGATGCGGTACAGCAACGTGCCCAAGCCGTTCGAGGGCGTCTCGATCGCGATGATCATCACCGGCGTCATGGCGATGGCGTTCATGGGGTTCGCCGGCATGGTGTCGATCCAGTAGGAGCGTTTGATGGTTTACGTGTGGTCCGTCGTGTGTTTTGCCGGCCTGAACATGGGCTTGGCGGCGGTGTTGATGGTCGCCGCCCGCGTGCTGGTCAACTACGGGACGTGCAAGCTCGACATCAACGCCGGCGAGAAGCCGCTGGAGGTCGAGGGCGGCCAGACCCTGCTTTCGGCCCTATACGCCAACGAGATCTTCATTCCCTCGGCCTGCGGCGGCAAGGGCTCGTGCGGCCACTGCAAGATTACGGTCACCGCAGGCGGGGGCCCCGTGCTGCCGACCGAAACGCCTTACCTGTCGCGAAAGGAGATCCGCTCCGACGTACGTCTGGCCTGCCAGGTCAAGATCCGCGAGGATATCTACGTCCGAATACCGGAGGACCTTCTCAACGTCCGGATGTTCGATGCCACCATCGAGAGTGCCACCGTCCTGACGCACGACATCAAAGAGATTCGCATGCGCCTCGACGATCCGGCGGAGATTTCACAGCGTCCGGGGCAATACGTTCAGATCCAGGCCCCGTCGCCCGATGGGCCGGTCTTCCGTGCCTATTCGATCAGCTCGGCCGCCCACGAGACCAACGTGGTCGAACTCGTCGTCCGATTGGTTCCGGACGGCATCGGTTCGACGTACCTGCACAATGTGGAGCCCGGAGACAAGGTGAGCTTCACCGGTCCCTATGGAGAGTTTCATCTCAACGAAGACCCGTCGGTGGAGATCGTCTGTGTCGGAGGCGGCTGTGGCATGGCACCCGATGAAGAACATCATCGATACGCTGTACGAACGCTGGCCGGATCGCACCTGCTGGTTGTTCTTCGGGTGCCGGACCACCGACGACGTATTCTACCTGGAGCGGTTCCAGAAGCTGGCCCCGAAGCACCCGAATTTCCACGTGATCTATGCCTTATCGGATAAGCTCGAAAATGGCGAGCAATGGGATGGGGAGACCGGGCTTCATCCATCTGTCCGTCGACAAGTACCTGGAGGCCGGCGTTCCGCGTCAGGCGTTCCTCTGTGGGCCTCCGCTGATGATCGAGGCGGTTACGCGCGTCCTTTCCGCCAAGGGGCTCGCCCCCGAAGAGATCTTCTACGACGAGTTCTGACGTAGGCCGGCCCAACTCAGGACCCCCAAAAAACTCCCGCCAATTCACATCGCATTCCTCGCGGATCTGGCAGCAGCTCAGAGGATTCGCTCGCACCCAGCCCTGCACCTGGGCCAATCCCAGGGCAAATGGGCTACCGCGTCGGAGGTGATAGTTGCTGTTCCCATGGCCGAAGACTATAATAAGGAGATCGGCAGGTAAGAATGGACTCGTGATCCTTGAAAGGTCATAGCGATGCTACTCTGGCTGTTTCGTGGAGTATTTATCATCATCGTCATCTCGGTGCTGGTGGTCAACGCCAGTTCCGTCGAGTTGAGCACAACGGACAATTCGGCGAGCTGGTGGGCTGTGGTGATCAGCGGCGTCAGTCTGGCGATCTTCTTCCTTCTGTTGGACGTTCTCACTCCCAAACGCAAACTCAGTGCCCTGGCCGGCGTATTTTTCGGACTTCTGGTAGGCATGCTCATCAGTGCGGTACTGGCCCAGGCGGTGGACATGATCGGTGAGTCGTATCGCATTCCGATGGTGGAGCCCGCCAAGGTCGCTATCAAGTGGATGCTGGGTATCTGTATTTGTTATTTTACCATCAGTATCGTCATGCGGACCAAGGACGACTTCCGCTTCGTCGTTCCCTATGTGGAGTTCGCCAAGCAGACCAAGGGGGCCCGCCCGCTCGTTCTCGATACATCCGCCATTGTTGACGGCCGGATTTACGATCTGTCGGAGAGCCGCCTGTTCGATGCCCCGATCATCGTGCCGCGATTTGTGCTCAATGAGTTGCAGCTCATCGCCGATTCGGGCGACAAGCTCAAACGCAATCGTGGCCGACGCGGCCTGGACGTGCTCAAGAAGATGCAGGCCAGCCAGGTGATCGACGTCGAGATCGATGAAACGGCCGTCGCCGAGACCGAGGAGGTCAAGGGCGTCGATCAGAAACTGCTGATCTTCTCCAAGGCCCACAACGGTCGGTTGGTCACCACCGACTACAATCTGACGAAAGTGGCCCAGGTTCGCGGCGTCGACGTGGTCAACATCAATGACCTGGCCAATTCGCTCAAGGTGGTGGCGTTACCGGGCGAGGCGATGCAGGTCAAGATCGTCAAGCCGGGCGAGGAATCCGATCAGGGCATTGGCTACCTGGATGACGGGACCATGATCGTCGTGGAAGGCGGACGCAACAAGATCGGGCGGGACGTGCAGATCAGCGTAACCAGTTCGCTCCAGACCTCCGCGGGCAAGATGATCTTCGGACGGTTCGAGGCCTTTGCCTCGGGGGACCGCCCCAACGATCGGTCTGGGCGGTCGTTCAACAACCGTTCGAACCGGGTTTCGGCCCGCTCCTGATCGGCCCGTTCACCGGGCTGTCCCTCCGACGGCAGGGGCATTGGCAAAGAAGAGGTTGCCATCTCCCCCCGTATCCCGTATATTTCCCCCGTTCATGTCGTTTGGGTAACGACATCGGTGATACGCGTGTCGAGTGCCCCTTCTTCCTGTAGTCGGCTGGGCCGCATCGAAGTGATGTGGCTTCGTGCCAGTGCAGGCTCTGGAGGTGGCTGGATGGGACCGGAGACGGTCGCAGGAAATCCTGGAGGCTCATGCGAAGGATCTGGAATAGGCGACAATGGATTATGCGGCGTTTGAAGCTCACGCCGGCGACCGAAATGCTGCTGCTGGCGGCCCTCGTGGGCATTCTGGGCGGGTTCGGGGCGCTGTTCTTCAAGAAGCTGATCTTCTCGCTTCAGGCTCTGTTCTGGTCGACGCGGGATATGTCGCCGGACTCGCTCGCGGCCGTGGCTTGGTATCGACGTCTCCTTCTGCCGGCCGTCGGAGGGGCGATTGTCGGTCCGCTGATCTACTTTCTGGCCCGTGAAGCCCGAGGCCACGGCGTCCCCGAGGTCATGATCGCGGTCATCACGCGCAACAGCGTCATCCGTCCGATTGTGGTCGTTGTCAAGTCGGTCGCCTCGGCGATCAGCATTGCCAGCGGCGGGTCGGTCGGCCGGGAAGGGCCGATTGTGCAGATCGGTGCAGCCATTGCGTCGACGGCTGGCCAAATGCTCCGGCTCCACCCCGTTCAACTCAAGACGCTGGTCGGTTGTGGCGTCTCGGCCGGCATCGCAGCTACCTTCAACGCGCCGATGGCCGGGACCCTTTTCGCCTTGGAACTGATCGTGGCGGACTTCGGCCTCAGCGCGTTCACGCCGATTCTGGTCTCCGCCGTCGGGGCCACGGCCGTTACACGCCACTTTCACGGTAACATCACCGAGTTCAGCCTGCCGCTCTTCACCATGGTTTCGCATTGGGAGTTCGGTCTCTATCTGGCTCTGGGCCTGCTGGCGGGTTTGATCGGCTTTGTCTTCTCGAAAAGCATCTACGTAGCAGATGATCTCTTCGAGAAGACTCGAATCCCGCAGTGGATTCGTCCTGCCTCCGGTGGATTGTTGGTCGGTGTAGCCGCGGTCTTCTATCCGCACATCATGGGCGTGGGCTACGACGCCATTCGCGTCCTTTTCGATGGCGAGTTGGTTCTGGGCGTGATGCTCCTGCTGGTCGTGCTCAAGATTGTCGCCACGGCCATCACCATCGGCTCGGGCGGTTCGGGCGGTGTCTTCGCACCGTCATTGTTGATAGGCGCGATGCTGGGCGGCGCGTTCGGGCATATCGTCAACCAGCTCTTTCCGACGATGACCGCTTCACCCGGCGCCTATGCACTGGTGGGCATGGCGGCCGTCAACGGGGCCTGCACACTGGCGCCACTGTCGGCGATCATCATTCTCGTCGAACTGACCAACGAGTACGCCATCCTGCTGCCTCTGATGTTCACCGTGGTGATGGCGACTTTCGTCTCCCGCAAGCTCAGTGCTGAATCCATCTACACCGAGAAGCTCCGTCGCCGGGGTATTCGGGCCCATCATGGGGAAGACCTCAACATTCTGAGGGCCATTCCCGTCAAGGTTGTGCTGCGCAACGACGAGGCCTCGGTCCTGGAGACGGCTCCGTTCGATACGTTGCTCCGTCTTTCGCTGGAGATGCACCGCAACGTGATCTTTACGCTGGACGCCGCTGGGCGGTTTACGGGGGTCATCTCCCTTCAGGATCTCAAGCACATTCTCAGCGACCCCAATGAGCTGCGCCATGCCTATCACATCGAGGACTTCAAACAGGCCATCGTGCCGATTCGCGTGACGCAATCGCTCGACGTGGTGGTGGACCGCTTTGCCGACACCGGATTGGACCGTCTGCCGGTGGTCGATGACGAGAACAGCCTCGTCGGCTCGGTGATTCTGAGCGATATCATGCGCCGGTACAATCAGGAAGTGGCCAACCGCAACATCGCCATCGAACTGGGCGCGCGTATCGCGGCTCACGACCAGTCGCAGACGCTTCACATCGGTGGGGACACCATTGTGACCGAGATCGAAGTCCCCAAATGGATGGCCGGCCACAAACTGGGCGAGCTGCAACTGCGGTCGAAGTACCACGTCTCCGTGTTCATCGTCAAAGAGCGGCGTGAAGGCCGCCCTCCGTCGTTCATCACCCCCAATGCCGACTACTGTTTCCGGGCGGGTGACCTGATCCTCATCAGCGGTACCGCCAAAGACATCAAAACCGCTCAGATCCACGTATAGAGGCGATCCCTCTTGGTTCCTCCAGGACGCCGGAGGCCGAATTTGCTTCGTGGGCACCAAGGTGGTAGAATACACTGCGCGGTCAAAGCAGTCTTCTTCCGGAGGGCGCAGTATGAGAACGAAGCGAAGCGGATCGAGCGGGTTGACGCGAGCGGATGTCCTGGCGGTGATTGTCTTGGGCGTGTTTCTTCTGGTCCTGGTGGGGCCTTTGGCATCGATGCCCCGCAACCAGGGCAAGCGGGCAGTGTGCATGGCGAACCTCGCGCGGATCGGCAAAGCCATGCTGGTCTACGCGAACGAGTACGAAGGCGTCCTGCCCCGCGCCGGGGATCCCAATTCCGTCTGGTACGGCCCGGTGATCTGGAACGCTCCAGATCGCGAGACGGCGTACTCGATTCCATCGAATGGCCAGGGCGGTCGCGCGACGATCAGTTCGTGTTTCTACCTTCTGGTCAAGTATTTCCAAGTGCCTCCCAGGGTGTTCGTCTGCCCGGGCGATGAGCGTACAAAGGAGTTCCGCCTTGCCGACGAGACGAACGTCCCACCGGGTTTCCGAGTGGCAGATGCATGGGATTTCGGGGCTACTCCGTTTGACAACTGTAGCTACGCCTACCACCTGCCCTTCGGTATCTATGGACTGACGACTTCTCGTGACCCGAATCTCGCTGTGGCGGCCGACCGCAATCCGTGGATCAGGAGTCCGGCCGCCGCACCTGGGGATTTTGCCATATTCCGCCCGGATGCGTTGCCGTATTGGGGCACCGTCGAAATGGCCCGTGCCGGCAACGCGGTTTCGCATCAAGGGGATGGGCAGAACGTGCTGTTTCTCGACGGTCGCGTGACGTTTGAGAACCGCTCCTTCCCTGGCCTCGACGAGGACAATATCTACACGCGATCCACGTCGCCCAACGGAGGGGATCCGTTGGGCGCGCAACCGGTCTACGCGGCCCGCTATGGTCCTCGAAACGAGAGGGATTCGTTGCTGGTCCATGACCCGGATATCTGTACCACGGGCAGAAGCAGATAGGCTGGCGCTTGTCCGTGGTTACCACGGCTCGTTCGAGTGTCAGACGTCCCAGTTGAGGGTTTCGTCGTTCTTGTAGAAGAAGCGGTCCACGACCAATCGCAAACGCTCCACATTGGTGGCGACACCATCGTCACGGAGATCGGAGTCCCCGCCTGGACGGCCGGGTGACCTGATCCTCATCAGCGGTACCGGCAAAGACATCAAGAGTTCTCCAAAACCATCTCTAGGAAATGCCCTTCTCCCGCCGGCATTCAATGTCCGCCAGGCTTGCCCAGTGAGGCAAGCTGTGGTAGAATGGATCGTGCGGATAGGGAATCTCAAGGCGGACGGGGATTCTTCTGAACGGTGAAATCTGTTGTCGAGGTGGTCTTCTGTCGGAGGGAATATCATGGCGGCGAGGCGGAGCGAATCGAGCGGGTTGACGCGAGCCGATGTCCTGGCGGTGATCGTCCTGGGCGTGTTTCTTCTGGTCCTGGTGGGGCCTTTGGCATCGATGCCCCGCAACCAGGGTAAGCGGGCCGTGTGTATGGCCAATCTGCGCGGGTCGGCAAGGCCATGCTGGTCTACGCCAATGACTACCACGGCGTCCTGCCCCGAGCCGGCGGGCCGGCCTCGACATGGAAGGGCCCGGTGATATGGAACGCGGTAGACGCCAACACGGCGTATGGCGTGTCGACAGGGGAGGGCCGGGCGACGATCAGTTCGTGTCTTTACCTGCTGGTCAAGTATCTTCAGGTGCCGCCCAGGATGTTTGTCTGCCCGGCCGACGAGAGGACGAAGGAGTTCGGGATTGCCGAAGAAACCGGTGTCCCGGCAGATTTTAGATTGACCGATGCCTGGGAATTCGGTACTCACCCCACGAACAAGTGTAGCTACGCGTATCATCTGCCCTTTGGCCAGTACGGGCTGACCACGTCTCGTGACCCGAACCTCGTTGTGGCGGCTGATCGGAATCCCTGGATCGTGAGTCCTGCGGCTGACGCCGGAGTCTTCAATGCGTTCATACCCGATGTTGCTCCGTATTCTGGCACTGTCGAGACGGCGCGTATGGGAAATGCGGTCTCGCACCACACAGACGGCCAGAACGTCCTGTTCCTCGACGGCCGCGTGACGTTTGAGAACCGCTCCTTCTGTGGTCTTGATAACGACAACATTTACACCAGATCCACCAATGTCAGTGAAGGGGATGCGTTGGGCACCTGTGCCGTATACTCTTCGACTTATCGACCGCTGAACGGTCGCGATACGCTGTTGGTTCATGACCCGATTGACTTCTACCACCCTCGAACGAGATAGGCTGACGTTCCCGTGGGCGGGGGAGCGTCAAACGTCCCAGTTGAGGGTTTCTTCGTTCTTGTAGAAGAAGCGGCCTAACTGGTGAGCGAGGACGAGCCAGGCATAGCAGGCTGCCAGCATCAGCACATGGCCGAGAACCCAGAATCTCAGGAAGTAGTAGATCGCCAGCGGGATCAGGGCACAGACCGGAATGCAGAAGGGGGTCCGGATTGCGTACTGAGGGAGCGTTTTGGAGATCGAGCCGATCAGCCGGACCGGGTTGAGGCCTTGCAGGCTCTCGAACATCGCTGCGCCCAGCAGGGCCATCGGCAGCACGAAACCGGCAACGCCGCAGAGTATCCACAATATCGCATCGGTTTGACGCGTCTCGTTGTAGTAGACGATCGCCGGACCACCGGCCACTGCGATGCAAGTGGCTACGAGAAATCCCTGGGCGACCAGTTCGATGAACCCTGGGGTCGAGCCGGCTGTGTCGGCCGCCCGGATCTGTCCATGTGAGCTGTCTCGGATGCACTCGCAGGCGTACCAGTTCATGTATAGCAGGAACACCGCCACGGAGATCCAGAACAATGCCAGCAGCAGCACCCAGAACACCATGAACGGCAGGAATGCCATCGTGAGGATGCCGAGGAGTTTTGTCACGGCCTGGAAGAGGAAGGGCACGCCCACGCAGACCAGAAGCGTCATCACTCCTGCTCGATTGAGCGGATAGAGAAAGATATCGATGAACCAGGGCAGCGTCCGCTCGGGGATCTCTTCGGGTTCGGTCCGACGCCCTCCGAGCGAACTGTATAGCTGATTGTAGGCGACGTCACTCTGGTCGCTTTCGGCCGGAGGTGACGTGTCCGCTTGTCCTGGGGCCGTCAGATCGAGCAGATCGGCATCATGCGGTGAGACCTTCGGCACAACCATCGCTTCTTTGCACTGAGGACATCGACCTCTCCGGCCCGCCTGAGTGTCATCGACCGTCAGTTTGCGGCCGCAGGTTGGACAACAGAATCGCATCAGGATTCAGTATACTCGCGTTTGAGACCCGGGAAAAGACGTTCTTTCCCCATAAGACGCCCAAACCGATCGAGCGTTACACGTCGCCAGGGTGGTTGTCCCGGGGCCAGGGACCTGATACGATATGAGCCGTGTCACAGGAACTTGCCTCATGTTCAGAGAGATGGGTGGATCGCATGAACGACCGATTCTCACATAAGACTTGCATCTATAGTATTTTCTTCATCTGTGTGCCGGGCCTTGTCACCGGTAGTGGGGCCCAGGGGACGCGGTCGGACTACGAACGGGCCATGAAGCTGCGCGAGACCACGGCCAATAAGGTGTTCAAGGATCGCGTGACGCCTCACTGGTTGGAGGGCAACACGCGATTCTGGTACCGCAACGATCTGGCCGACGGCAAACGCGAGTACATTCTGGTCGATGCGGAAGCCGGCTCCAGGCAGCCCGCCTTCGATCATGACCGGCTGGCCGCCGGACTGGCCAAGGCCACGGGCAAGGAACTGCTCGCCGACGAACTGGTCATCGACCGAATGATCTTCGACACGTCAGGGGCCGAGTTCGAGTTCAGCCATGATGGGAAGTGGTGGCGTTGCGATCTCGACACGTATGAGGTCGAGGCATCGTCCCGAGACGAACCGGCTAATGCCTCACTTCGAGCCTATTCGCGTCCCAGACCCAGCCGGACGACGGGTGAAGAGACGTCCATCACGTTCATCAACCGGACCGATGGGGACATCGAGGTCTACTGGATCAACTCAGGGGGCAAACGTCAGCGCTATGCGACCGTCCACCCCGATGGCCGGCATCGCCAGCACACCTATGCCGGGCACGTCTGGTTGGTGACGGATGCCGACGGGAAGACGCTCGGCGCATTCGTGGCGACCGACGAGGCGGGCGATGCTGTAATCGACGCCGATACGATGACCCGTCCCCGCGAACGGGATGAGCCGAGGCGAGCCAGACCGCGATCGCAGTCGCCCGATGGGAAATGGTCGGCCTTCATAAGAGACCACAACGTCGGCGTCCGGAACGTCGAGACGGAAGAAGAAGTGATGCTGACCGACGATGGCTCCGAGGACGACGCGTACGGCGAGCGGTTCTACTGGTCGCCCGATTCATCGAGACTGGTCGTGCTGCGCACGCAAAAGGGTGACGATCATAAGGTCTATCTGATCGAGTCGTCGCCTGAGGATCAGCTCCAGCCCAAGCTGCACGAGATGCCGTATCTCAAGCCGGGCGATCGGATTCCGATCTCCAAGCCACATTTGTTTGATGTGGCAGGCAGGGGGCATACCACCATCAAGGACGATCTGTTTCCGAATCCCTGGAGCATCTCGGACATCCGCTGGACGCCCGATTCGACCCGGTTCACGTTCCTCTACAACCAACGGGGCCACCAGGTCTTGCGCATCGTTGGCGTGGACGCTGAGACGGGGGAGCCCAAGACCATCGTCGATGAGCACAGCGAGACGTTCATTGACTACGCCGGGAAGCAATTCAGCCACTACGTCGAGGACACGAACGAGATCATCTGGATGTCCGAGCGGGATGGCTGGAACCACCTGTATCTCTACGACGGCAACAGCGGCGTCGTGAAGAACCAGATCACGAAGGGCCCCTGGGTGGTGCGAAGCGTCGAAAGCGTCGACGACGAGAAGCGGCAGATATGGTTTCTGGCGGGCGGGATTCGTCCCGAGCAGGACCCATACTATATCCATCTGTGTCGCGTGAACTTCGACGGCACCGGGCTAATCGTGTTGACCGAAGGGGATGGGACGCACGACGTGACGTTCTCTCCCGATCGGAGGTTCTTTCTCGACCAATGGTCTCGCGTCGATCTGCCCGGCGTGACGGAGTTGAGAAGTGCGGAAGATGGCCGGCTGATCTGTGAACTGGAGCGGGCGGATTGGGACGCACTGCTGGCGACCGGCTGGCGGCCACCCGAGCGGTTCGTGGCCAAGGGGCGCGATGGCCAGACGGACATCTACGGAATCATTATCCGGCCGAGCAACTTCGATCCGAGCCAAACCTATCCCGTGATCGAGCAGATCTACGCCGGGCCTCAGGGGGCGTTCGTGCCCAAGTCTTTCGGCGTTCAGGCAAAGCAGTGCGCCATCGCAGAGTTGGGCTTCATCGTGGTCCAGATGGACGGCATGGGAACCTCTTACCGCTCGAAGGCCTTCCACGATGTCTGCTGGAAGAACCTGGGCGACTCCGGGTTCCCCGACCGCATTCTCTGGATGAAGGCCGCGGCGGCCAAGTATCCCTACATGGACCTGACGCGCGTCGGCATCTATGGAGGCTCAGCCGGCGGGCAAAGCGCACTGCGGGCTCTGCTGGCCTATGGCGATTTCTACAAGGTCGGTGTCGCCGATTGCGGCTGTCACGACAACCGGATGGACAAGATCTGGTGGAATGAGCTGTGGATGGGCTGGCCCATCGGGCCGCATTACGCCGAGCAGTCAAACGTTACTCAAGCCCACAAGTTGCAGGGCAAGCTGCTGCTGACGGTGGGTGAACTCGACCGGAATGTAGACCCGGCGTCGACCATGCAAGTGGTCAACGCGCTGATCAAGGCGGACAAGGATTTCGACCTGCTGATCGTCCCGGGCGGCGGTCACGGCGTGGGCGAAACGCCTTACGCGAGCAGGCGACGCATGGACTTCTTCGTCCGCCACCTGCTGGGCGTCGAGCCACGGCATGAACCTTGAGGCCAGCCGTCAGCTTGCGAGGAACTGCCTCAGGTCGTCGTTGTCCATCTCGTGCCATGAGTTGGGCGTCACGCACAGGCTGACCTGCGACTCGGCACCGAAGGCCTTGTAGATCGCCCGTAAGTCCGACAGGGCGGGCTGGACCGTTTCGTTGTACGCGGCTGAGTTGTTGCGCGGACCGGGCACATCGAGCTCACCATAGTGGAGGCGGATGGGGCGGGGGGCACTGAGCCCGGCGATGTCGCTGCGATCCAGCCAGTTCAAGACATCCGGGATGCCGTGAGCCGGAGCGTTATAGCAGCGAGAGAAGATGCCCTCGAACGATCCCATGCTCCCGCTGGTGTAGATCTTCCCGATCCGGTCGCTGAACGCGGGATACGTCACGGCCAGGTCGCCTCCGTACGAGATGCCCGCGACGTCGACCGTATTCCACGCCGTAGTTGTCGCTGAGCCAGTCCTCCCAGCGCAGCAGGTCCGCAATCGTCTGGCCGATCACGGTCTGGCCATAGAGAAACGCATCGGAGATGAGCGTGAACTGCCGACCCCGCGATGATTTCCAGTAGTCCAGGCAGTACCGCTCGTCGCCAAAAGCCATGTCGCCCAGAGCACGAATCCACGCAACTCGGGGCACAACACAAGATGCCCGGCTTGGGCCAGTCTGAGGGCGAAGCGGTGGTGATAGTCCTCGTACATGCCGATGCAGGGCTCGGCCTCGCCATGACCGTGAATGGCCATGACAGCCTTGGCGCTCTTCGTTCTCGGCTCGCGCGAGAGCAGATAGGCAGGGATGGACAACTGCTCGTTGATCTGCATGACCCATGCCTCGATATGGACGCCTTCATGTTCGATCGACCGAATCAGCGTCGTCTGGCAGGGCGCTGGCTTGGCGAAACCGATCAACTGGGCCAGCTTCTCTCGGCAGGCCTTCTTCCACGCCTGCGGCGTTCCCTCGAAATTGGCGAATGACAGGCGTCGCTCGCCACCGCTGTGATGGAATCTTCAGCGTGAGTTCCTCGGGACCGATGAAGAATTCCCTGGCGACGTCCTTCTCGTTCTGCTCTTCGTTCGCTCGCGTGAACGTTCCGGTGGCTGCCACCGTTGCCAGCCCGAGACCGGCTATCTTAAGAAAGTCACGTCGTGTATTAGTCACTGCTCCCATCCCGATCGATCTCCCCTTAGGCAGTCCTGACATCCAGTTCCACAGCCGAAACCGAGGCGGCCGGAAAGCTCCAACGACCATCTGCCGGCAGCGTTTTCTCCGACAGAGCCACGCCATTGGGTTGGGCCTTGATGATTTCATGCTCCGGATCGCCGGCCAATTCGAACACTTTCCCGGACGCGATTCGCATCCCGTCGATCGCAATCTGCGTCGGCACGGACCGCTGACGGTTCGTATTGACCACGTGCAGGTACAGCCGGTCGGCCCGTCGGCTGGCGGTGATATCGAGCCCATCCGGAGTCCGTGTCACCTCGACGGCCCGGTCGCCTGTGTGGTGGCGATACAGGCTCATCACCCGCGCCACGGGCATCATGAAGGACTGCCCACCCGGTACGGGAATCATGATCGCGTTGACTTGCCACCGGGTTCCACAGAAGTCGGCCAGTGTCGCGATCTTGAGCCGGTCGCCATGACGCTCGTGGACGTTCAGCAGGCGAGCGTTGGAGACACCGGCCGCCCAACTCGAAAGCACCTCGCACCGATTCCGGCCCGGCAGGGCGAAATGGCATTCCGTCAGCGCCAGCGGGGTCGGATCGTCGCCCACCTGTTCGCGCATCCAGCGGATGTGGGTGTCATGAGCTTTGTACGCGTTCATCAGGTGCTCCCACGTCCGGGCCGGGTCCTTGCGGTACTCCGTGTCGCGTAGGGGAGAATCGGCCTGGCCCTGATCGGGATTGAACATGTGATGAAAGGCGATGTACTGGAGGTGCTCGCCCGCCATTTCGAGCATCTGCTTGGCCCAGCCACTGTCGCCCCAGCCGATGAGCGTCAAGTCGGGATCGGCTTTTCGCATGGCCTTGGCGAAGGCGATAGTTCGCCTGGCGGCCGTCTCGCAGTCGAAGGCGTTGCGGTCGTAAGAGGTCTCATTGCCGATCTGCCACCAGCACCATAGTGCACGGCTTCTCGATCCCGTGCGACTTGCGGAGCTTGTCGTCGGGATCGTTGCAGTAGCGGACCCATTCGGCGGCCTCTTCCGGCCCGGCTTTGCGGACCGAGCCCTTCGGGTCCTGCTCCCAGTATTTCCGACCATCCGATTCGAAATTGACGCACATCAGGGGCTCGGCGTCCACCTGCCGGCTGAAATCCACGAATTCAGCCGTGCCGACCTGGTTCGTGTCGATCCCACCCCAGCACATATTGAGCATGGGGATGCGTCTATCGCGTGGGCCGACCCCTTCCTTCCATCTATAGTAGGAACTGAAGCACCCGCCCCAACGCATCATCGGTTGGCCCCAACCTGCGGGTCACGTCGATCACGTCGGGTCGCCAGCGGTCCCGGCCAAAATCCCAGGCGGCCGCGACCGACCCATCGGTCGTGCCCAGAGGCTCCATGAACTGCATGTAGAGGTACGGCGACAGCCCAAAACGGGGTTTCGGGTCGATGGCGATGGCATTCGAGGCCTCGGCGGCATGCAGTGGCGGGAGGCTCAGTGCGGCTGCCGTCGCACCCAGGGTCTTAAGAAACTGGCGTCTCGTGCTGCTGGGCTCCTGCATGGTCGGTCTCCTCTTTGCACGTGCACTTCCGGCGACCGTGCCAAGCCAAAGGGAGGGGCACAATCGCGATTCTCGTGCCGCATTGTACAGAGAGGGCCCCTCAGATGCCACCACCCAGTCGGGCGTCGGATGCCTTGACCGCCCATTTCGCTTCGATATCGGTGTGCACACGAGAAAAAAATGCTTGCCATGGGTTAATCGGGTGCTTATACTACGGGTTTTCATGCAGGGCCGGTAAACGATCTTCTCAAGGAGCCTGTTCGGTGAAGACTGAAATACTCGATCACGTTGAGAGCAAGAGCCTCAAGAATGCCATTCCGCACTTCGAGATCGGCGATACGGTGGACGTCCACTGCCGGATCAAGGAGGGCGACAAGGTGCGCACCCAGATTTTCACCGGTACGGTCATCGCCCGGGAAGGGCGGGGTATCAACGCCAGTTTCACGGTCCGCCGGATTGTGAACAACGAGGGTGTCGAGCGAAAATTCCCGCTGCATTCGCCGAACGTTTTGGATATCCGGGCGATTCGTAGCGGTAAGACCCGCCGGGCCAAGCTGTACTACCTGCGAGGCCGGACGGGCAAGGCTGTCAGGTTGCCCCAGCGCCATAGCAAGCATACTGTCTCGAAGTAGACGCCGCAGGCCCGCTGAGCGGGTTTTCGGATCGATGATTGGCAATTGGAGGCCGCAATGCGTTGCGGCCTTTTTTGCTTGGTGGCTGGCGCTCGGGTTGGCATTGCGAAGCGAGACGTGCGAACTTGGGAGCGTCTGACGTGTTCGGCAATCGACGCAAACTGCTGTCGGACCGGGCCAGGCTCGGCCGATGGGGCGAGAGACGAAGCGAGCGATTCCTCAAGGGCAAGGGGTTCAAGTCGCTGACGCGCAACTTCTCCTGCCGGACGGGGGAACTCGACCTGGTCATGGTCGATCCCGACGGGACTATCGTGTTTGTTGAGGTCAAGACTCGGGCCAGCGAGCGGTTCGCCCACGCCGAAGCGATGATCACCCCGGGCAAGAAGCGGCGGATCATACGAGCTGCCCGGTATTTCCTGGCTTCCCACGGCATCCAGGACCGAGTCCATCGCTTCGATGTCGTTGCGGTTATCCTGAGTGATTCCGGCCGCCCGGAGATCCGGCACTATGAGAGCGCCTTTACGTCCTGAATCAGGTGCGATTGGATCTCTGATCTGCTAAGATGACAAACCGATGAAGACGTCCTTCGTACGGGTACGGCGCCTCGAAATCGCGATGATATATAGGTAGTGGCTTGGATGAATCTGATCGATACACACTGTCATTTGACGTTTGAACCGCTGGCGGACGATGTTCCCGCCGTCCTGAATCGAAGTCGGGAAGCCGGCGTAGACACCTGGATCACGGTCGGGACGAGTCTGGCTGACAGCCACGCGACGGTCGAGTTGGCCGGCCGGCATGTGAACATGTACGCGACTGTGGGGATTCATCCCCATGACGCCAAGGATGCCGATGATGACGCTCTGGCAGCGTTGAAGGATCTGGCCCGAAGCGAGAAAGTCGTTGCCGTCGGCGAGACAGGGCTGGATTTCCACTACAACTTCTCGAAGCAGCCCGATCAGAAGCGGGTCTTCGCGGCCCACCTGGAGATGGCGAGAGAACTGGACCTGCCGGTTGTCGTTCACTCTCGCAATGCGTTCGATGAAACGCTCGAAATCCTCGATCATCATGGCGATGGGCTCAAAGGCGTGGTCTTCCATTGTTTCAGTGGGTCGGCAGAGCAGGCGATGTTGCTCTTAGATCGAGGTTATCACATCTCGTTCACCGGAGTGGTCACATTCAAGAACGCGCAAACGGCCCGCGAGGCGGCCGCGGCCGTGCCGATGGATCGACTGATGATCGAGACGGATTGTCCGTACATGTCGCCCGAGCCTGTCCGCAGCCAGAAGCCCAATGAGCCCGCGTTGATGGTCCACACGGCTCGTTTGCTGGCGGGGCTCAAGGAGCTGTCTCTCGAACAATTTGTCAGGCAGAGTACGTCAACGGCGATACGGTTCTTCAATCTGCCCCAGACCGAGGTCGCGTGAGTGTGGGGGAGACGGGACGAATAGGAGGGGGCGGTTCCGCCTTTTCAGGCCAGGATATATCGGACGAGTGTGTCGTTTGGCCAGGTGTCCTAAAAGGTCTCTAATGGCGTTTCTCAGTGCAGTAACGGCCGTTTCAGGCCCTCCATTTGACTTTTGGCGGTATCAGACCTATATTTAGTAGCCACGCCTTTCAAGCCAATGAGGCTGGCCCTTATCTCTACCCGTGGCCTCGACGGGGTGGAGGATTTCCACAGAGAGTGTCTTTTCTGGAAGGATGTGCATTAGCACTCATGGCAGGGATATTCGACGATGCGGTGAAAATCCGCGTCCAGCAGGCAAATGATATTGTCGACGTGGTGGCCGAGCACGTCAGTCTCAAGCGAAAGGGTCGGGAGATGGTCGGGCTCTGCCCATTCCACGAAGACCACACGCCGAGTATGAACGTCAGCCCGACCAAGCAGATCTTCAAGTGCTTTGCCTGTGGCGCCGGTGGTGACGTGATCAAGTTCGTACAGATGCGCGAGAACCTCTCGTTCCCGCAGGCACTGGAACGACTGGCCGAACGCGCCGGCATCCAGATCGAATCGCGACGGTCGGCACCCCAGCGACGTGAGTCCGGATCGGACGTCGATCCGAACACCCTGGCTCGCTTGAATACGTGGGCGATGAAGAACTTTCAACAGTGGCTCAGCGATCCCGAGCGGGGCCGGGTCGCGAGGGACTATCTCGCGTCGCGACAGATCAGCTCCGACAGTATCGCTCAGTGGAATCTGGGCGTTGCGCCGAATGCCGTCGATGCGTTGTCGAAAGCAGCGGGAGCGAAGGTTCCGGCGCGGCTTCTTCAGCAGGGCGGCTTCACCGCGGGCCACGGTCAGGACAAGTTCGTCAACCGCCTGATGTTTCCCATCACGGACGCAACGGGGCGGGTCATTGGGTTCGGTGGTCGGACGCTGAGCGATGCCGGTGCGAAATACGTCAATTCCCCGACGACGCCGCTCTTCGACAAGAGCAATACGCTCTATGGTCTCGAGCGGGCTCGCCATCAGATCGTCGCGACGGGCACAGCCATCGTTGTCGAGGGCTATACCGACGTGATCATGGCCCATCAGTTCGGCTGCACCAATGTGGTCGCGACGCTGGGGACGAGTTTTACGGCCGGTCATGGACGCATGCTTCGCCGCTACGCGAAGCGCGTCGTGCTCATGTACGACAGTGATATCGCCGGGATGGAAGCGGCCAATCGGGCGCTGGAAGTGTGCCTGTCTCAGCGATTGGATATCAAACTGGGATTTGTTCCGGAAGGCAAAGACCCGTGCGATTTCCTTCTTGTGGCGGGCAAAGAGGCGTTTGATCGTGTCATCGAGGAGGCGACGGACGTTCTACAGTTCAAATGGGACCGGCTGCGTGCGGCTTTCGAGGGCGACGATTCTCTGGCCAGTCGCAGGACGGTGTTGAACGAGTTTCTTCAGGCGGTGGCGACAGGCCTGGCCGCCAACAATATCCCCATGCTCGACAGTGGGTTGATCGTCAACAAGCTATCCAAGATCATCGGTCTGACACCGCGAGAGATCAATGCCGAGCTGAGCCGACGCATGGGCCGGGTCTCCAGGACGATGCACTCCGAGGATGATCGTCGGGAGGCTGCCGAAGCGATCGACTGGGGGCGGGGGCTTCACGCGGCGGCACAGCGAGAAGTGCTCGAAGTGCTGGTCAACGAGCCCGAGCTGTTTGGCGATCATCGCGACGAAATCTCCGAGTCGCTTTTCGACGTTCCCGTTCTCCGGCAGATGGCCGGGGTGTTATTGGACGCATTGCGGTCGGAAGGCGATTTTTCTTTCTCGGCGATGCTGGCTCGCGTCGAGTCAGTGTCGGTGGCCAAGGGGCTGGTGGAACTGCAATCCGTCGGCGAGGAGAAGGGCAACTATGCGTCCCGACTGGCCGATGCTATTGAAGTCTTGCGGCGTTACCAGAAGCGTTCTGAGACCATCGGATCGGGCCATGAACGCAAAGGGGCCCATTCTATCGCTGAATTAGATGATTTCGAGGCGCGGCCGAACCCTCACAGTCTGGGGCTGTTGTGAACGACGCGAGTCCGGTAAAGATAGGCGGTGTGAACTACAACGTAGAACCGGCCGTAGCAAAGAACAGTGAGGTAAGTGTGACAGTGGCGTTGAGAGTGTGGCCGGTCCTGGGGTGATGATTTCGGGCGTGTGTACTTTGACTTTAGTGGAGTCCGCATTGTGGCGAAGAAAGTAAGGAAGAAGACTAAGAAGGTAGCAGATATGAACCAGACGGAAGTCAACGAAACGACCGAAACGCCGCAGACGGACGAACCCAAGGCGCAGGACACCGAGCAACTGATCAAGCTGCTCATTGCCAAGGGCAAGAAACGCGGATACCTCACCTACGAAGAAATGAACGACTCGCTGCCCGACGACGCCGTGAGTCCGAGCCGCCTGGAACGCATTCTGGGTACGCTGGACGAGATGGGCGTTCGTCTGATCGATGAGAGCGACGTCGAAGCGCTTGAGGCGCGCAAACAGGGCGAGGAATTCGAAGAAGACGCCGAGGCGCCCGACGACGTGGTGAGCGAGGAAGAGGATTCCCAGGAAGACGAGGAGACGCTCGACAAGGAACTGGTCGAAGCGGAGTCGTCCCGTCGCATCGACGATCCGATTCGCATGTATCTGACCCAGATGGGGCAGATTCCGCTGTTGACGCGTAAAGACGAGATCTCCCTCGCTCGCAAGATCGAGATCGCTCGAATGGCGTTCCGTCGCAAGATGCTCCAATGCGACTACTGTGCCCGCAATGCGGTCGAGCTGTTTCAGCAGGTCTACGACGGTTCGATGTCGTTCGACCGGACGATCAAGACCGGGACCACGCCCCTGACGGTCAAAGGTGTGATCCGCAAGCGGATGGTGTCCAATCTCAAGACGGTAACCGAGCTTCTCGACATCGACCAAACCCTGTTCAAGAAGATCGACGGGAAGCCCGATAGCGATGCACACAAGGCGGACGCCAAGCGGCTGCGGCGGAATCGGCGAAAGATCGCGACCCTCCTGGAGGAGTTGAGTCTTCGCACGAGCCGCATCCAGCCGATGAAGATCAAGCTGCACGGTGTCAGTGAGAAGATGCGTCAGCTTGAGAAGATGATCGCCGACGGCCCCAACGAGATCATGACGGAGGATGATATCGAGGCCGCCAAGCAGGAGTTGCTGGGGCTTCAGGATCTGGTCCTGGAGACGCCGGACCTGCTGGAGAAGAAACTCCGGGCGATGGAACGCGTTTTCGCTCAGTACGAAGAGGCCAAACGGACGCTCTCCAGCGCCAACCTTCGACTGGTTGTCTCGATCGCGAAGAAATACCGCAATCGCGGCCTGAGCTTCCTCGATCTGATTCAGGAAGGCAACACCGGCCTGATGCGGGCGGTCGATAAATACGAATATCGACGCGGCTACAAGTTCAGCACCTACGCGACCTGGTGGATTCGCCAGGCCATTACGCGGGCCATCGCCGACCATGCCCGGACGATTCGCATTCCGGTGCACATGATCGAAACGATGAGCCGCATTCGCAGCGCGTCAAAAGTTCTGCACCAGGAACTCGGTCGCGAGCCGACCATCGAAGAGATCGCCAACGAAGTCGGCATGACTGTCCAGGAAACGCGAAGGGTCCTGAACATCTCCAAACATCCGATCAGTCTGGACCGGCCGATCGGTGACAGCGAAGATTCGTACTTCGGTGACTTCATCGAAGACGACGATGTCGATTCACCGGTGGCCTCCGCGACGCAGGAGATGCTTAAGGAACGCATCGACATGGTCTTGAAGACCCTGTCCTACCGTGAACGCGAAATCATCAAACTGCGTTATGGCATTGGCGATGGCTATACCTACACACTCGAAGAGGTTGGCCGGATCTTCAAGGTGACTCGCGAACGCGTCCGACAGGTAGAGGCCAAGGCGATTCGAAAGCTTCAGCATCCTGTTCGGGCCCGAAAGCTCGAAGGTTTTCTGGATCATAAGTCTGCATAACCCATTCGCAGACTACTCGAGACACATCATCCGGCCGGAGGCCTTCAAGTCCTCCGGCCGTTTCTTTTTCTTGGCGGATATTACTGCGACACCGCTCTGCGCCCGTCGCCTCGCGATCTGACGTGCAAAATACTCAATGCAAAAGCGAATGGCTATGCAATCGAGCAAACAAGCCTGATCTTCGTGACGCCATCTTGACGATGTATAGAAGTGGCAACGTGGCTTCCGTATTCGTGACACGCCGCAAGGTTGCGTCACGAATCTCCGGTTGCCCGGGTGTGTGGAAGAGCACTGAAACGATGTCACGGATGAAGGAGAGCAGGCATGGGCGTGGAGAAGTGGTCCGAAAATGTTGTCCTTGTCAGTCTGCCAGGCGAACCTGAGACGATCGATGACCTGACGGATGTCGCCGAGTGGATTTCAGGCCGCGAGGACTGCGATGTAGTCGTCGATTGCTCGGAAATCGACCGAATGGGCGAATCGAGCTGCCGGGTGCTTCTCGAATTGAACGGCGCACTGACGTCCCGAGGACATCGACTGGTGCTCTGCGGGTCGAAGCCGACGCTGAGAAAGGCATTCGCCATCCCTGCGTTTGGCCACGCGCTGCGGTTTGCCGATGATCGGTTTACCGCGCTTGCGAGACTGGAGCTCGCGCACGCGTAGCATTCCATCCCCGTCAGTGCGTTTGCACATTGCAGGAGAGTCATAGCGAACGAGGTGCTTTTTGCGACATGGCCTCGTCACCGGGTTGACATATCTTTCTCCCGCGTCAGAGGTCGCCTCTGATGCCAACCAGCGCATTTCATGAGACAGGACGATCTGGGGTCCTGTCTGCGCCATCTTCACTCCCTGGAAAGGGCGGGGCTAACCGAATTCTCATGGCGATCTAACCCCCTCTGAACTGTCGACACGTATATTCCTGGACGTACGAGTTCTACGGCGTTCGTGGAAAGCGAGGCATCGGGAGTTTGATCCAATGACGCAGATGTGCTGCGAGGCGGTTCGTCCGTCTTCCGAGCAGTGGTGCCAGATCGAGAAGATCGCGGCGTTGACACCCTGTCGCAAAGGTTTTGCCTGCCTGAGTTCCCGGTTCGAGGCCCTGGGCCGGTTGGAAATGCCGGGTTCGGACGGGGTGATGGAATGTCTCGAGCCCGAGGCCCATGAGTGCAACCTCGGGGTGCGATTTCACGGTGGGACTTACTGCGTCTGCCTTCTGCGCCTCTACATGGCACGCATGTTCGGTTTGTAGAGCGATCGAGAAGTGCAACCTGTCCTGCCCGTCCCGAGGGACATCTGGTTCGCCGCCAGAAAAAAAGCCAGCCTCATAAGGCAAGATCGCCACTTGGTTGTTATATTGATGGTCAGAGACCACAGACTGGCCGAGTCTTATCGGGACCACTCAATGAGCGGTGGCTAAACGCAGATCTGGATTCAAGAAGGGAGGACACTATGAAGGTAAAGGGCATTCTCTCACTGTTGGTCGTGGCGATGGCCTTTTTGGCTATTCCTGCCACGGCGCAAGACCGTCTTGGCGATCTGGTGGCCCAAGGTGGCTACGATTGGCTGATCGGCCGGTGGGTGACTACGACCGAGGATGGCCAGGAGAGCACATACGAACAGAATTGGATCCTGGACCGACACGCCATCGACGTTCGTTTTCAGATGGGCGATCTGGAATACAAGGGCATGACGGCGTTCATTCCCTACCGGGAAGAAGTTATTGAGGTCGGGGCCGACAACCAGGGAGGCTCCTGGGAGGGCGCTCGCGCGACGAGTATGGCAGCGCCGTCCTTCGAATGGAGCAGACGAAGCCGAACGGCGAAGGGCAGAAGATGGAGATCGTCCACGCCTGGGGTGGTAACGAGGCGATGAAGGTTACGATGTATCGCATCGACGACAGCGGTTATCGCGATTCGCAGCCCTTGGCAACGCTGACCTATAAGCGACAGAAGGCGGAAGATTCGTCGGCCAAATCCGCCGGCCAGAGCGGCTGGAGCGCGTACATGACGCTGGGCGATCTGCTGAGTCAGTACGGATACGATTCGATGATCGGTCAATGGCGCGGCCACAACGACGAGGCGAACGTCGACATCGACGTACAATACAAGTGGGCTCTTGCTAAGCATGCCATATTGGTCGACGCCACATCGGGTCAGTTTGAGTATCGCGGCATGATCACGCTGGCTCCGTCGGGCGAGGAGGTCGTGCAGTTCGGGGCCGACAACATGGGCGGGACCTGGAAGAGCACTTGGACGGAAGGCTATGACGGCGTCACCAACCGGCACGAGATGCGCAGGCCGGATGGAACGACTCAAAAGATGGAGCATGTCTACAGCAAGCTCGAGAAGGACAGCTTCAAGCTGACCGAGTACGGCGTCGAATCCAGCGGGTATCGGGCCTCGAGCCGCGCGGGGAGACGACGTTCAAGCGTCGTCCGTCTGAGGCGCCGAAGAAGTAACCGCACATCTGGGATGTACATCGAGGGCCCGGCGTCTCGCAGATCGCCGGGCCCTTTTCTATGTATGGCACGCTGTCTGGTCGTGCTGGTTAGAAGCGGAAGCGGGCGCCCAACATGTAGATCGGACCGCTGAAGTCGAAACCCGAAGCCTCCTTCGAAATGTCGTATTGGAGTTCGGCCAATACCTCGAGGTTATCGTTGACCGCTACATTCACGCCCGCCATGACGAAGGGGAAGAACCCGTCCGCCACGGTCTCGGTGTCTTCCTGGTGATCTTCGAATGTGAGGAACGTGCCCGGAAAGTCGGGGTCCTCGATCGTCTCGTAGTAGCGGTCGTCCCAGGAATCGAGAAACCAGAAATAGCCCAACCCCGCCCGAGGTAGGGCCGGATGGGACCGCTCTGGCCCAGCGGGTGCAGACGGGCCGCCAGGCGAACGTCGATGAGAGAGAGATCGTCGCTGTAGTATTCTTCAACGAAGACGTCGCCGTCATAGTAGGAATCCGAATCGTTGTACTCCCCCAGTGTTGAGCCGCCGACCGCCAGGGAGAAATCGAGATGGTCGTCGGCGAAGAGCTGGGTGGACAGTTCCAGCTCGTATCGCGTCCGTGTAGTATCCTTGTAAGTTGCAGGGCTTTCAAAGGTCTGGACGCCCATCTTGAAGGCCAGCCCCGGGCCGTTGCCGGCCGAAGCGCAAGTCGTTATCCCCAAAAGCATAACGATCGAGATGGCCAGGGTGATTGCCAGATGGCCCCGCCGCACGCCAAACGCTGGTTTCGTCCGCAAACCTGCCTCAATCTGCTCTGCCGATTTCATTTTCACTGACCTCCTTCTCTCTGAATTCCACGCAATCAACGGCCAATGCCTTTGCCTTCATCCTACTAAAGGCACTTCAGGGCCTTCAAGCAACAGGGTATTACAGATATCTGGATGAAGGTTTGGCTCGTGCGATGGCGATGAGTATAATACGAAGTTTACGAATGGGCATCTGATTTGGATGACCAGACCTGATGGGGAATGTCAGCGACGTGAAGAAGCAAATCGGTATATTGACCAGTGGGGGCGACTGCCCGGGGCTCAACGCGGCGATTCGTGGTGTGGTTCGCGCCGGACAAGGGCACTTCAGGATGCAGTGTCTGGGATTCCGCGACGGGTTTCGCGGGTTGGTGCAGGACCGCACGTTGAAGTTGACTCTGGATGTCCTTTCCGGGATTCTCACCGATGGGGGCACGGTCCTCGGGACCAGCCGCGACAAGCCTCATCGTATGCCCATGGGCGGCAAGACCCTGGACATGACCGATGCGGCGGTGGAGACCTACCGCCGGCACCATCTCGATGCGCTGATCTGCATCGGGGGCGGTGGCACGCAGAAAAACGCGCTTCGGCTCAAAGAGGCAGGCCTCAACATTGTGACACTGCCCAAGACGATCGATAACGATGTGGCTCTGACCGACGTGACCTTCGGCTTCGACACCGCTCTGAACATCGTCACGGAGGCGATCGACCGGCTTCACTCCACGGCTATGAGCCATGGCCGCGTCATCGTGGTCGAGGTCATGGGCCATCGCGCCGGCTGGCTCGCACTCGGTGCCGGTATTGCAGGCGGGGCGGACGTCATTCTGATTCCCGAGATTCCTTACGACGTTGAGATCGTGGCCGAAGCCATTCGCAAGCGAACGCGCTCGGGCAAGACGTTCAGCATTGTTGCCGTGGCCGAAGGGGCGATGTCCCGCTCCCAGGCTGAAACCGTGGCCCGACTGGTGGCTGCGAAGGAGCAGGCCAAGAAGAAGTCTGACAAGAAGGCCGCTTCAGCCGAGTTGGGTGAGTTTCACCGTGAGCATGTCAATCACACCGTGAATTTGACCAGCCGGCTGGAGGAATTGACCGGTCTCGAATCGCGGCTGAGCATTCTGGGACATCTCCAACGGGGGGGCACGCCGTCGGCCGCCGACCGCATTCTGGCGACGCGACTGGGGACCGCGTGTGCCGCACTGCTGAGCGATGACAAGTGTGGATTCATGGTGGCCGCAAGAGGTCGAGGGGCTGAACCCGTCCCGCTCGAAGAGGTAGCGGGCAAGAAGAAACTGGTGATGCCCGATCACCCCTGGGTCCAGGCCGCCCGCCACGTCGGGACGTGTCTGGGCGACGAGATCTGACGAGTCGTCGTCCCCATGGAGTCTAACAGCATATTGCATGACGGTGGGCTACGTGTCACACCGTTGTTACCGCAGTCTTCGACATTTCGGAGGACCATCAACATGAGTGAAAGCCAAACCAGCCGCCAGAATAGTGCCGTATGCGGATTCATCGGATTCGCCAAGCGAGGAGCGTTGTTCCTGATCGTGAGTCTTTGCTGCCTTCTGCTGTCGGGCCAGGCACTCGGAGCCGATGCCGAGTGGCAGGCGCTTTTCGATGGCAAGACTCTCGATGGGTGGGTTCAGCGCAACGGGAAGGCCAAGTACACCGTGGAAGACGGCGTGATCGTCGGAACCACCGTTCTCAATACGCCCAACAGCTTCCTCTGCACGGAGAAGTTGTACACGGATTTCGTCCTGGAGCTCGAATTCCTCGTCGAGCCAGGGATGAACTCGGGCATCCAGATCCGCAGCAACAGCTACAAGGCCTACAACAACTACCGCGTTCATGGGTATCAGATCGAGATCGACACCTCCACACGGGCCTGGAGCGGGGGCATCTACGACGAGGCGCGTCGCGGCTGGCTCGTTCCGCTAAAGGACAAACCCGAGGCCCAGAAGGCCTTCAAGCAGAACGAGTGGAATCACTACCGCATCGAGGCGATCGGCGATCATATTCGCACGTGGGTCAACGGCGTTCCTGCCGCCGATCTCCAGGACGATATGACCTCGACCGGTTTCATTGCGCTGCAGGTTCACGGCTCCAAGGAGGCCGGCAGGCAGATCAAGTGGCGCAACATCCGTATCAAGGATCTGACGCGTGCCAAGAACCAGGGCCCTCTGAAGGCTTTGATTGTCGATGGCCAGAACAATCACGACTGGAAGAGCACGACGCCTGTCTTGAAGCAACTCCTGGAGGAGACGGGTCTATTCGCGGTTGACGTTGCCACCTCACCGGCGCAGCGCCAGCCAATGGATGATTTCCGGCCGGAATTCGCCAAGTACGACGTGGTCGTCGCCAACTACACGGGCGATGAGTGGCCCGAGGCGACGCGCAAGGCTCTGGAGGACTACATGGAGAACGGCGGGGGACTGGTGGTCTTCCACGCGGCCGACAACGCGTTCCCGAAGTGGAAAGAGTGGAACGAGATGATTGCCCTCGGTGGCTGGGGAGGCCGGGATGAGAAGTCCGGTCCCATGGTTCGCTATCGTGATGGCAAGGTCGTCCTGGACGAGACCCCCGGTGCGGGCGGAACACACGGCCCGCAGCATGCCTTCCAGGTCGTGGTCCGCGACCGGTTCAACGCGATCATGGCGGGGCTGCCCGAGAAGTGGATGCACGCCAAGGATGAACTCTACAGCAAGCTGCGAGGCCCGGCCAAGAACATGACCCTTCTTGCCACGGCCTATGCCGACCCCGCCCAGAAGGGGACAGGCGAAAACGAGCCGATGCTGTTCACGGTCCGTTATGGCAAGGGCCGGATCTTCCACACGGTTCTGGGTCATGCTCCCGAACAGATGCGTTGCGTGGGCTTCATCGTTACGTACCAGCGGGGGACCGAATGGGCCGCGACGGGGCGGGTGACCCAGGTTGAAGTGCCCGATGATTTCCCCACGGCCGATGCGGTGAGCCTCAGATAGAACTCACGCCGGAATCAACCGCCAAGCTCTGGTGGCAGTCGACGGCTTGCCTCAGAGCTCTGGCGCCGCAGAATTTGCAGTGCCTGGCGTCGTTGTCATGGCCCTCGGCGCTACAGTTGGGGCAGGCTTGCGTATTGCTCTGCTTTCGTGCGCTGGCCTGCGACCACTTCGACCGTGACGATCCCGGTCGGGACCGCGATGATCGAATAGCCCAGAATCATGACGAGCGACGCCAGGAATTGTCCCAGAGGCGTTTGCGGCGAAATGTCTCCGTAGCCGACCGTCGTCAAGGTGACAATCGCCCAGTACACGCCTTGTGGGATACTGGTGAAGCCGCTGTTGGCGGCTCCTTCAACCACGTACATCAGCGAGCCAATGATGACGACCAGCGTCAGCACCACGCTGAAGAACACGAGGATCTTGCGCCGGCTGGCGTATAACGCCGACTTGAGGACGCCTGCCTCCTTCGTGTGATGGCCCAGCTTGAGGATTCGGAAGATACGCAGGACGCGGAGGATACGAACCACCGCCAGGTAACGCGTGCCGAATACCAGCAGGCTCAGATACGTCGGGAGGATCGCCATCAGGTCCACGATGCCGAAAAAGCTCACCGCGTAACGCAGGGGCTTGCCGACGCAGAGCAGCCGTAGAATGTACTCGATGGTGAAAAGGATCGTGAAGAACCACTCGAGTGCCAGAAGCCACGAGCCATGGTTTGCTCGAATCGATGCAACGCTGTCGAGCATGACGGTCAGCACGCTGAGCAAGATCACTACGATCAGCGCGATGTCGAACCACTTCCCCGCGGGGGTGTCGGCTTCGAAGATGATCTCGAAGAGACGATCTCGCCAAGAGCGATCCGACTTCTGTCTGGTTGGTGCGTTCACGCTTTGCCGCTCCGTGGCCTTTGGCCTGTGCCTTCCTTTGCATCTGTCGGCGTGCCGATGACAAGACGCTCGAATTCTGATAGTATAGGGAAGGTGAAGGGCGTTCAAGCGAGTTTTGGGCCGGCCTGTTCCCGCGCCGGCATTTGAAGAGAAGAGCGGGGCATTGGACTGCGAGGACCGCGAGTGGCCCGGCGACGGAACATCTCACTTGGCGTTGCAGTGGTGGCACTGGTCACGATCGTGGCGGCGATCTTGGTCTTCCGTTTCTCGGGGAGGCAAGGCCGTCCAACAGAGGTTGCCCCCGACGTCATCGCGAACGACCCGTGCGGCGTCCCGTTGTCGGATGTGCAGCCCTCGCCAGAGAACGAGCCGCCCGAAGCCATCGCGGGCATTGCTGATGCCAATGAGGGCGCCACCCCTGGGCCAAGTGATGCGCAAACCTCCATTTCGACCCCCGATTTGAGTCCATCAATTCGTGTGACCTCGAACGCAGATGTGGCTCCCATGCCCGGCGGGGCGATCCGGGGCACGGTACTTCGTCCGGACGGGACCCCGTACGTCGAGCCCATGGAATTGACGGAGATGCTGCGCGTCCAAGTCCGGGCCCCGGGATATGAACGGGCCTGCACGATTGATGCGTCCGGACGCTTCGAGTGTGTGGGGTTGGAGGCGGGCCGCTATGCCGTGACCGTGGTCGATTCACTCGTCCCCTATCGGATTCCGTGTCATGGAATTGAAGTCGACGTTAGTCCTGATGCGGTGCCCGCAGATGTTGTTCTGTCTCTTGGTTCTGAAGCGACTGTCTCCATAGAGGTCCTGAGCGATCCGGATCTTCAGCCCATGGGACGATGTTCCGTGGTGGTCGAGTCCAGGCAGGGGCCGGCTACGGCTACGACGAAAACCGATAGCCAGGGGCTGTGTGAATTCAACCTGGCGACAGGCCTATACCGCATCTATGTGCCCATGTGGAAGGAGGGGCAATCGGTAGAAGTCTCGCCAACGCTCGTTTCGGTCAAGGCCGGTCAGCCTCTGACGGTGCAATTGCTGGTGCCGAGCGAACCGCCGCAGGAGGATCGCATCGACATCGTGCTCGTGGATTCTGAGGGACGGCCAATCCCGGGCTTCGTCAGTCTGGAAGGGGTGCCTGCCGATCCCAATGCCGAGCCGGCCTCTTCGTTTACGATTCCGGAGCCGCCATTCCATCCTCCCGGTGGCCTCCTCGGCAGTGCCTGCGATACCTCGGGGACGCTCGGCCGACGGTTCATTTGGCCCAACGATGCCCAAGACGATCAGATGAAGGTCGTTCTGGAGCCTCCCACGACGGTGGTCGGGCGCGTCGTCGGTGCCGACCGCAAACCCTTATCCGGTGCGCGTATCAGTCTGGAGACGCTGATGCTCGATAATCGCTGGAACGCGTTGGGAGACACACTCTACACCGCGATCAGCGATGCCGAGGGATACTTCCAGATTGACGGCATTCTGGTCGGTCCGCGGATTCGCACCGTCGCCTTCTTCGGCACGCTCAGCGGACGTTCCAGGTCGCTGAATCTCGCGCCTTCCGAGATCGGTGACGTGGGCGAGATCGTGCTGACCGGAGGCTCGCCGGGAACGGGTGTCATTCAGGGACGTATCATCGATGAACAAGATGAGCCCGTGGCGAATCGCGCCATCAAAGCGGGAATCGCCAGGGCCATGCAGCGTCTTGTCACCGCCGGCGACGGCAGCTACACGTTGACAGACATGCCGACCGACCGATCCGTCACCGTCATGATCGAAGTGCCCATGTATGGGACGTGGTCGCGGACCACGATGGCGGACGATCTCGCCTGCGACTTCCAGGTGGTTCCGCAGGGTTGGGGCGCGGTGGGGGAGGAGGCGCCGGTGCTGTTTGGCGAGACATGGTTCAATCATGCCCCGGTAGTCTTGAAGGAGGTCCGGGGCCGAGTCGTGCTGCTGACGTTTCGCAATTTCAGCATGAATCGCGACCCTGGGATGACAACGATACGGAGTCTTTCCAGGGAGTTCGGTTCGAAAGGCTTGCTGGTCATCGCGGTCTACGATCATCTGCCTGGCGGCAACTCCGTTGCGGCGGACCTTATCACAACGCATCTCACAGATCTCTTCGAGGGCGCACCCATTGCCGGCATGCTCGATTCCGATCCGGATCTGGTCGCCGATCTGATGCCCCCCGGGCGACCTCCGGGTGTGACGGCTGGGGCGACGCATTGGCTTTACCAGGTTCACGAACGACCCGCTTCCTTCCTGATCGACAAGAAGGGCATCGTCAGGCATTGTGCGGAAAGGGACAGTGAACTGCGACGACTGGGTCGAGAAACTGCTCAACGAATAGCGTGCGGATTGTGTCAGGGGCGTTACCGCCTGGCGAGCACATGCCTTATAGCTACGGCTGAAGATCTCGAATCAAGGACGTGGCTATGAACCTCGTATTGACCATCCTGGAAATTGCGGTGCTGTTGACGATCCTGCTCGCGTATGGCAGGGATTAGCTCACAGCCACGCGACCATCTCCCTCAACTCGCTTTCTTTGCGAGCGCGTTCTCGATGTCCCCCGTTAGCTCGGGACTGAGCGGCTCGACCTTCGAATCATAGCGCCCGATTATGCTCCCGTCACGCCCGATGAGATACTTATTGAAGTTCCAGGTGATGGGCCCTGAGAAGTTCGGATCGGTTGTCGGGTCGGTCAGGAACTTGTACAGAGGGTGAATGTCGTCGCCTTTAACCGAGATCTTGGCGAACATGGGGAAGGTGACGTTGTAGTTGGTCGTGCAGAATGCCTTGATCTCCTCGTTGGTCCCTGGTTCCTGGGAGCCGAAATTATTCGCCGGGAAACCCAGGATCACCAGCCCGTCCGCCTGATACTTCTCGTAGAGCTGTTCGAGACCCGCGTACTGAGGCGTGTAGCCGCACTTGCTGGCAACGTTGACCAGCAGCAGGACCTTTCCGCTGTAAGTGCCGATCTTCACGGGAGTACCGTCAATACTGTCCATCTCGAACCGGTAGATCGGGGCCGTCGAGACATCGGACGCCATATCGGCTGCGGGCTCACCAGAGGGAGCTGTCTGCTTCTTCGCTTCCGGATTCTCTCGGTCGCAGGAGGCACATGCCAATAGCATGGAAATTGGCAGCAGGTACATGATTGTCCTGTTCATAACGCTTCTCCCATAGTCACGAATCCCCATTCACCTTGTCGATGTACGACAAACTATAGAGAGATACTTCAAAAGTGAGCCTGCGTTCATTTGTGCCCGGGGGCATTTGAGAATATAGCGAAGGTGGTGTATGCTCTCAGACAACAAGTCCGATGTCTGGTCGGACCGCCTTGTCACCAGAAGGGAAGGAGTGGACATGCGCTTTGGATTGGCGAATCGTACGTTTCTTGCAGCAATGCTGATCTGCCTGACGGTCTTTGCGTCGGCGAGGGCAACAACGGTCGGCCTGTTTGCCGACAGCGACGTCCCGCAGGCGCTTTTCGCAGCCAGGGAGATCCAGACGGCGCTGGAGGGCAAGGGGCATGCGGTCACGGGGTTCGGCCTCCCCGGCGGGCCTCGGATTCTGCTCTGTTTGGCGCTCTGAACTCGACGGAACGACTTCCCTTCTCCCGGACGCCCCGAAGGTCCCGGACGGCCTGAGGCCGGAAGGTTACAGCATTCGCGTGGTTTCCACTGGCCAGGAAACGATGTACTGGGTGATCGGCGCAGACCCGGCCGGATTGATGTACGGGGGGCTGGAACTGGCGGAGATCGTCCGCACGGCGGGTCTCGATGGTGTCAAGGACGTGGACCAGAATCCCTACATGGCCATGCGGGGCGTCAAGTTCAATTGCCCGCTGGATGCCCGCACACCCAGTTACACGGATGTCTGTGATGCCGCCCAGAACAACATCGCCGAGATGTGGAGCTGGGATTTCTGGAAAGAGTACATCGATACGCTGGCGCGGTACCGGTACAACTTCGTCTCCCTGTGGAGCCTGCATCCTTTCCCGTCGCTGGTGAAGGTGCCCGAGTATCCGGATATCGCACTGGCCGATGTGAAACGGTCGACGACCGTCAAGAACAACGAGAACTACTCGCTGGAGGGCAAGGGATTCGATGCCCCCGAGATCCTGGACCACCTTGAGACGCTCAAGACGATGACGATCGAGGATAAGATCGCCTTCTGGCGCAAGGTGATGCGGTATGGCAAGGAACGCAACGTCGACTTCTATGTTGTTACCTGGAACATCTTCACCAACGGCACCTATGGCAAGTACGGGATCACCGACGACATCGACAACGAGACCACGATCGACTACTTCCGCAAGAGCGTCAAGCAGATGTTCGTGACCTATCCCGATCTGGCAGGCATCGGTCTGACCACGGGTGAGAACATGGGCGGAGCCAGCTTCGAGCAGAAGGAGGATTGGGCGTTCAAGACCTATGCACAGGGCGGTCCTCGACGCGGCCAACGAGCAACCCGGACGCAAGATCACCTTCATCCATCGCCAGCATCAAACCGGCGCCAAGGATATCGCTCGTAAATTCGCGCCGCTGATCGAGCATGAGAACATCGAGTTCATTTTCAGCTTCAAATACGCCAAGGCTCACGTCTACAGTTCGACGACCCAGCCCTACCATCCCGGTTTCGTCAAGGACATCCAGGAAGAGGGCGATCTGAAGACGATCTGGACGCTGCGAAACGACGATGTCTATTACTTCCGCTGGGGTGCTCCCGATTTCGTCCGCGAGTTTATCAAGAACATCCCCCACGACGTGTCGCGCGGATTCTACCTCGGCTCGGACCAATACATCTGGGGTCGGGAGTTCCTGAGTCTCGAGCCGGAGACGCCACGACAGATCGAGATCGCCAAACACTGGTACCACTGGATGATCTGGGGTCGCCTGGGCTACGATCCGAACCTTGGCGACGAGCGGTTCGTCCGCGATCCTTCAGCAACGCTATCCGACCGTGCCCCGCGAACGATTTGTTCGAGGCCTGGCAGGAAGCGTCGATGATCTACCCCGAGACCACTGGCTTCCACTGGGGTTCTCTGGACTTCCAATGGTACATCGAAGCCTGCAAGAGCCGCCCGGGCCCGGCGCAGACCGAAAGCGGTTTCCACGACGTCAACCGCTTCATCACGCTGGCCCCGCACCCCGGGACGGACAACATCTCCATCCCCGACTATGTCAAAGCGGTCGTCTCCGGGAAGCAACGATCCGGCACGACGCCCATCGAAGTGTCCGATCAGATCCATCGCCATGCGGACAGAGCCCTGGCGATCGTGGGCAGGCTGTCCCACGGTGGCGACAAGGAACTGCGCCGGACGCTCGAAGACATCCGAGCCATCGCTTATCTGGGCAAGTACTATGCCCACAAGATCCGCGGGGCTACAGAGCTAGCCCTCTTCCGAGCGACGGAGAAACGGTCGCATCAAGATAAGGCCGTCGACGAACTGAACCGGGCGGCGCAGTTCTGGCGTTTGTATGCATCCACCGCCCTCGGCCAATATGCCAATCCCCTGTGGACGAACCGCGTGGGCTACTGCGACTGGCGCAAGCTTGTACAACGAGGTGCTGGAGGACGTGGAGATCGCCGGTGGCTCGCCCCATCCGGCGTCGATGTCTCTTACCCCGGGCGGAGTCATCCTGGAGCCTGAGGACAAGGGCCATTTCACGCAATGGACTCTCGACGCGCCGCAAGCCGGGAGATATGTATTGGAACTGCGATACATCCTGGCAGAAGGCCAGGATTCGACTCACTTCACGATTAACGGTCAGGATGCAGGTGAACTGACCCTGTGGACGACCGGATCGGATTCGACCTGGGCCTGGGACCGGAAGACCGTCACGCTCGATCGGGGAGCGAACACGATCCGGCTCCGATCAGGGGGGCGGGCCAGGATCGGGCATCTGAATGTGCTGTACGCCGGGTCTGTATCCGATTGATGCGGCACGCCATCAGGCGGCGCGGGGCAGCGGGGGCCGTCTTGGTGGAGCAGTGCGGTGCGGATCGTTCGGATTCTCTTCGGGCGTGAGAACAGGCTCGGGCAAAGGCTCCAGACCCCACGCGATGCGGGCCTGATCGCACCGCTCGTTGCGGATTCCGTTGACCCACGACATGTCGAAATCCCGGCAGACCGACGACCGCAGCTCGTAGATGCTGCATCCGACGCTGACGCCGATCTCGCCGAGCAGGGCGACGCAACGCGGGGCTTCTTGGTTCGTTCCTCGCATCACGCGGCGAAAGTCGTTCAGCTTCTCCGTCAGCTCGACGGGCACGGTTCCGCCGGAATCGGCATCGGCTTCGGACCAGTAGAATGACGCACGATAATACGCACAACACGCCCCGCAGGTGATGCAGGGATTGACCGCCTCTGGCGACTGCATAGACTCGAAGACATCCCAAAACGTTCCACGCCGGCTGCGTTCGCTTCGGAATCCCGTGCGAAGGTGCACGACTCACGATGGTCCGACCAGCCGCATGGCGCGAAACATAGCGTCAGCCGTTGCGTCTGTCAAGATGGTGGTCCGACAATGTGCAATCAATCCAGGAAGTCACCCAGGATCAGGATCGCACCTGCATACCATGTCGTCCCATCGAAGCGTTTCGGGTCGTCGATCGTCTGGTTCCGCTGGCTGAGAATCTTGGCCTTGTCAGGCTGGTCCGGATGGATGGTCAGAGTGATTTCGTGCTCTGTTGGTTCCATTCCCATGCCCACCGTCAGACAACTGAGTCTGTGATAGGTGCAGTAGGCGTCGAAACGAGGCCGGACGAAGGAGGGCTTGTCATCGATCTGGACGATAACCTGCCCACAATTGGGGCCCAGGAGATCATAGATGCGAACCACGCTGCCTCGCATGCGGAAGTGAATCGACTCGCCTGGCTTGTCGGCCTCCCACACCTCGGGCAGCCGGTTCCCGAATCGTTTGGCCATGTTGTCAGTCTCGGGGTTCAGCTTCTTCCAGCCGTCACTGAGTTCGGCACGGCTCAAGGGGATCATCTTGGCCTTTTCCCAGTTGTCGGCAACGAACGGATCGCCCACGAGATGGGGCACGGGAATGCCTCGGCCCTTGATCTTCGCCATCGAACGGACGATTGCTTCCAGGTAGAGCTGGTGGCCTGTATCGGTGTAAGGATGAACGCCATCGGGCGAGAAGAGAATCTTGTCACCGAGTTCGGCCTTCTCTTCGTCGGTCTTGGGCTTGGGCCCTTTGAAGACCAGCTTGCCTTCCTTTTCGAGCCTGGCTACTTCCACCCCCATGTGGATCGAAGGGATACCATAATGCTCAGCGATCTTCTCCATCGCGCTGGCCGATCGCGGGAACGAGCCTTCCTGAAGTGTCTCGAGCATGTTGGCGGCCAGGGTGTAGACGAAGCAGATGTCCGTCTTCGGATCGTCCTTCCATGTCTGCCTGACGATGCCTTCCATGCAACGGTAGATCTGTTCGGGCGAGGCGCCGCCGTCGTTGACCGCGAACTCGACAAACAGCAGGTCAGGCTTGTGGACTAAGACGTCGTGTTCGAGGCGGAAGACGCCAAGGTCCGATCCGGTTCCACCGATGGCGGCGTTGATCTCGCTGACCTTGGCCTGAGGATATTGCTTTTGAAACCACGCGAGCGTCTTGGGCCGCCAGCCGGCCTGTGCGGTGATGCTTCCGCCAAGATAGCCGATGTGGACTTCTTCGCCTGCCTGGAGCTTGGCCAGGACGTTGGGCAAGCCGCCACGCGGGTGACATTCAACCGCCGGAGCCAGTGGCAGATCGGCGCCGAGAGCTTGCAGATTGAGACATACACAGAACAACAGAGTGGTGCGAAGGACCTTCATGAGATGATTCTCCATATTTCGCTGCAAGATGGAGGTCACACCCTGATGTGCGACCTCCACAATTGCATGGTGTCAAACTGATCTCGTTCTACTTCACGACGAATGCGAGAGTCGGATCCAGCGGGTAGCGTCCGAACTGCTCGCCGTAAATGGCGATGCCGCCGGCGATGGCCTCATCGGCTTCCAGGCGAATCACGATCTTACCTTGTTGGGCGGCCTTTCGAAGAAGCTGTTTCGGAATCTCGGCGGTCACGAGATATCCGTACGAGCCGGCCTCGTCGAGCTTGCGGTTGCGCTTCTGGGCGTGCCACGACAGAATCCCGCGATGATCGGCCGGGTCGTCGGGCAGATCGACCGCCCCAACGGCCTCGCCTCCAATTCGGATACGGACGGCGCTGGGGTACGTGGTCTCGTCCGTCATCGGATAGGCATTCGGGTTCAGGCTGGGGTCGTGCGTGCCTCTGCCTCGCATGAAGTCACCTTCCTGCTTGGCGGCGCCCTCCTGGTCTTTGCCGAAGAGCTGCTTGGCCGAGATCTCGGCTCGGAAGCTTGCCGTCTCGATATCAGTCACGTCCAGGTCCTTTGGCCAATCTACCTGGTACTCGAAGTATCCGGCGCCGGCGCCGTTGACCTTGAGCCCGTCGAACACGTTCCACTGTTTGACGGTCCATTCGGCTTTCGTGAAGTCTTTCGGTGCGATGCGCACGACCTTCACGGTCCGACGTCCCTGTGTCAGCGTTTCTTCGCGGGGTTGTACGCCGTCGCGGACAGCGAATGTGGTGAAGTTCCTGCCAAGCACGATGCCTGTTCGATCCAGCAGTTCGACGGCCAGCACGACCACCGCCGGTTGCTCGGGCATCGTCACTTCGAGCGGCTCGATGGCGCCGCACTTCCATGCCTGATAGGGGATGTTGCGTCGAACGCGGCCATAGATGCGCTCGCGGCCCAGGCTGTCCCAGCCCCGCAAGCTGCCTCGCAGTGTCAGGGCCTGACCCGCCTGCGCATCGGTCAGGAACGAGACGTACAACGGGACCTCCACGCTGGCGCCGGGTTTGACCTCCTGGCACAACTCTTCGTTCATCGCGATGTAGAAGTCACCGTGCAGGTCCTTCAGGCTCATCCCGGGCATCAACCCGTCCATCCCGGTGAACTTCCGCGAGCGGTCGAATCGGTAGTATCCATTCCACTCGTTGATCACATCGTGATGCTCCGTATAGAGCCAGCCGCAGACCTGCGGATGCCGCCGGAACGCGTTCATCATGATGTGATAGTCCCAACTCCAGTCGACGTCGCCCGTGCTGCCTGTGTAGCCCCAGACGTTGCCGCATTCGCTATTGAGCAGGGGCTCGTTCCCTTGCGTCCGCCCTCCGATGTAGTTCCACTTCGACCCCTCGTAGGTGTCTTGGCAGACTTGGTCAAGGTGTTTGGTCCACTCGTATCCGGGCAGATAGGCGTGCCAGCTATTGATGTCTGTCAGCACGTGGTCGAGATTGCAGGGCGAGTTGTCCTCCACCAGTCGCGTCGGATCCAGCCCTTTGGCCTGTTTGACCATCGAGGCCACCCACTCTTGCGTCTCGGGGGTATAGCCCTGGTCGCCACTCTTGAGGCCCCAGGTCTCGTTGAAGATCACCCAACTGAAGATGGCGGGGTGGTTGAAGTCGCGCTTGAGCATGCCCCGCATCGCCACCTCGGCTTCGTTCTGCATCTTGGCGTCGGGCCGGCCCCAGCTATTGGGCACATCCGCCATGATCAGCACGCCGAGCTTGTCGGCCCAGTAGAGCTTGCGGGGGATGCCGACCTTGACGTGGATGCGCTGCCCGTTGAGACCGATCTGGCGCGACCGCAGGATTTCATCTCGCATGAACGCATCGCTCGGGAACGTATAGAATCCCTCCGGATGGTAGGCCTGGTCCAGCGTGAGCTTCAGGTAGACGGGCTTGTTGTTCAGCGCGATGTAAGGGAAGTCCGTTCCGGGCAGCTTCGTCACGCTGATCTTTCGCATCCCGAAGTAGGTCGAGACGGTATCCTTGGCCCCGTCACCCGACAGAACGGCCTCCACTTCGTAGAGATACGGGTCCTCCAGGGACCAGAGTCTCATCTGCTTCAGGGGGATTTCGAGCTCAATGTCCTTCCGGCCTTGCGCGACCGTCGTTTTCACGGTTGACTGGGACCGGTCCTCACGCTTGAAGTGGATTGCGAAGTCCATGGACGCGGGGGCCGACTGATTCAGTGTGGCCTGGACGGTGACTTTCTTCGCATCGATATCCGGCACGAAATGCACCGTCTCCAACGCGACCTTGGGCCTGGCCTCCAGGTAGATCGTCTGCCAGATCCCCTTGGCCTGGCCATAGCCTTGCTTGCCCTCCAGCTTGTACGGGTGAGGCGTATCGTCGACGCGCAGCACAAGGGTCTGCTCCTGACCCCATTTGACGTGCTCGGTCAGCTCGAACTCGAAGGGAGTGTACCCCCCTTGAAAGCTGCCGACCTTCCGGCCATCGAGCCATCCGGTCGTCAACCAGTCGCAGGCGCCGACCACGACGAAGACGCGTTGTCCCTTCCAGTCAGCGGGTACGCGAATGCTTCGCTTGTACCAGCCGATGTCGGCTTGGTTCTCGACGCCGGACAGCTCCGATCCCCACGGGAAGGGCACCGTGATCGACAGCGGAAACGCCGTGTCTCCAGACGCCCAGCCGTCGTTGAGTCCTGCATCCTCCTTGTCGAACCTGAACTCCCATGTCCCATTGAGGTTCATCCACTGGGCCCGCTGGAAATCGGGCCTGGGGTGTTCCGGCAACGGAATGTCCTGGGCCTTGGCGATGCCGTTCCAAGCCCCGCATGTGACGAGGGCCAGAATGACAGCGACCGCAGGTATCGTTCGGCTGATATTGCTCATCGGAACCACCCTTTCAAGAAGACCTAGCGTTGTGGACAAGTGCGTACTTTGGAGACTGCAAAGCCTATCCGCACAGGCCTCAATTGTCCAGGGTTCTTCCGATGCGCGAACGTCGGGAAGGGGCTATCGCCTCAGCGGCTCATAGAAGGTCTCGGGACGTGGACCGAGGGTGTTGGTCAGGGTGCCCAGCCCGTCGATATGGCACTCGATCCGGTCACCGCCTTGGAGGAAGTTGCCGGTCGCCATGCCGACGCCGGAAGGGGTACCCGTACAGATCACGTCGCCTGGCTCCAGCGTCATCAGGTGACTCAGGAACGAGACGATGTCGGCCACGGCGTAGATCATCTGTCCGGTGTTGGCGTTCTGGCGGACCTCGCCGTTGACCTTCAGGACCATTCCCAGGTTCTGGACATCGGAGATTTCGTCCTTGGTCACGAAGTAGGGGCCCATCGGACAGAAGCCGTCGGCCCATTTGCCGTTGAGCCAGTCGTAGAACTCGTCCCAGGGCCGCTCGCCCCGGCCTTCCTTAAAGGTTACGCTCCGGGCCGAGACGTCGTTGGCGATCATATACCCCGCGACGTAATCGAGGGCTTGGTCGGCCTGGACGCGTCTGGCCTTACTTCCGATAACAACGGCCAATTCGAGCTCGTAGTCGATATCCTTGCTGTATGCGGGCCAGGGAATCGTGTCCCCCGGTCCGCTGACGACGCTGGAAGGCATCAGGAAGGGGCGAGGCACGGTTGTCTGGCGGGGGGAATCCGAGAGCCCGAGGTTGAAACCTCGATTTGCCGACGCCTCCTTGATGTGTGCGGCATAGTTGCCCGCCAGGGCCAGAAGCTTGCCCGGGAGGGGCAGGGGAGCCAGCAGAGTCACCGATTCGAGCGGGATGGCGTCCGCCTTCTCAGATAGTTCCGTCAGGGCATCGAGACAGGATGCACCTCGCTGGAGTATCCCGATCACGCTGTGGGGGGCATTCGGACCTTGCCAGGCGGACGGGATGTCGACGACGCCTCGATCCGTCACGAGCCCGAACGAAATCTCCTGATTGTGGCGGTAGGTCACCAACTTCATCTTCGTATGTCTCCTAATGGCCAATAGTTGTGCATCCGGGCCGTATTGTACCGTCTTCGGCCGGCGCGACAAGGGCCGTCTTGAGCCGGATGTCACGTCCTAAAAAAGGGCGGTTCGCAGAAGTGATAGCTATTTGACCGCAGAATAGGCCTCAGACGGGGCGTCTTAGCGGTATTCAGGCGACCTCACACGAAAACGCGTGCGAAAAAACCCCCGATTACAGCTCAGAAACCCCGGTTTGCGGGAATGCTCGGCTGCGATGCGGATATTCCTTCAAGAGAAATCGTGGGGGTATCCGATGACAGTGTCGCCGGCGAGCGAAAGCATCCCCGGCAGTGACAAAATCGTAGGTATCAGGGTTAGGAGCGCTACGTATGACACTACGAGAGATTCTGACAGGGACCAGCAGTTGGTTGCGATCCCATCGGTACGAAGAAGCCGGCCGGTGCGAGCCCGTGCTGACGGATGACGGACTGATTGCCTGTGGCTTCGACGTCAACGACGACTTCTCTGATTCGAGGTCGACCAACGCCTCCAGTGATCCCGTGGTGGTCAACACGATGCCGTCGTTGGACCACCGCGATCCTGCCGAGAAACTCCACGAGGGTATCAACAAGCTGGTTGATCAGCTTCAGCAGATCAACGACCACCTGAACTGCCAACTCACGCAGCATGAGGAGCTGATGGACCGCGTGCGTGAGCTTCCGAAGGCTCTGGAGAGTCTTCCGTCGGCGGTGGAGAACCAGAAACAACTGACGACGCGCCTGCTGGAACAACTGCGCAGCAGCTCTGTGAAAGACCAGCAGTTCATCGATGCGGTGAGCCAGATTCCGGCTGAGTCAGCCCGGCAAACCGATACGCTAACCTCAATCAACCATCAACTCGCCGCCGCGGCCGATACCGACGTTCAACTGGCCGAGAGCTTCGTCAAGTTCAAGGGGACGCTGGAGCGGCTCAATCACAATACGGTGAGCAACACCGAAGGCATTCTCCAGATGAGCCGGACGTTTGCCGCCAGCGATCGCTATCTCAAATACGTCATTTCGAAGATGAACCGGCGCTATGCCTGGACGCTGGCAGCGGCCTTGACCGTCTGTACCGGCGTCGTTTCCGTACTCGCTGCTCTCCTCTTCTTTCTCGCGAGCTGACCGCGCCTGGGGCAGGGCCGTTACCTTTTGGGGACGGCCCTATCCCTCGTAACTCCTTCCTCAAGTGTAGCTTACAAGTCTACTGGGTTCTCGCCCTCTGGCCAACTTCTCGCAGAAATGATCGAGAAAAAGGCGCCGTGATGCCAATTGCAGGGGAGGTGGCTCAGCGTCGATGGCCTCGACGATGGTCCGGCCAGTGTGGCCGCGACGGATGAGCCGGAACCACCTCGACCACTGTAACGCGCGGCGCATGGACGAATCGTGGTCGCCGAGGACGACAGGGCTCTTCATAGGCGAAGGACATGCAACCGGTCAGCATGAAGGAGGCCATGCAAACGATCGTGATGAGAAGTGCACGTTTCATGGTTCGATCTCCAAAAGACGTCGGTTTGTCAAATGTGCTCTCTACAGGGTAAAGGCCATGGGGATGCCTGGAGTAACGGCTCCTGGCATGCGGGTCGGACATTCCAAGAGTTTGGTTCTGGTCGTGCGGCCGACGATTTGCTAATCTTTCGAGCGGTTTTGGTCGGATATCGCTTGTGAAGGTCAGGAGAGCCACGCATGAAGAAAGCACTGCTGCTGCGAAGCGCGATCGTTGCGGCCCTGGGCGGGCTGCTCTTCGGGTTTGACACCGCCGTCATCTCCGGTACCGAAGTGGCCCTTCGGGCTTTGTTCGAACTCAGCGACACCTGGTATGGCTTCACCGTTGCCAGCGCGCTGATCGGCACGATCATCGGCTCAATCACGGTTAGTAAGCCGTCCGACTGGTTCGGCCGCAAGAAGACGCTCGTCGCGATGGCCGTGCTGTACTTCATCTCCGCCGTCGGCAGTGCACTGGCATGGGATTGGTATTCTCTGTTGGCGTTTCGTTTCATTGGCGGTCTGGGTGTGGGCGGCGCGACGGTGGTCTCGCCCACGTACATCGCGGAGATCTCCCCTGCGAAGCTGCGCGGCCGGCTGGTCGCAGTGACGCAGTTCAATATCGTCTTCGGTATTCTCATCGCGTTTTTGTCGAACTACATTATCACACGACTCCAACTCGGGGCCGTCGAGTGGCGATGGATGTTCGGTGTGGAAGCGGTCCCGGCGGCCGCCTTCTTCTTCTTGCTCTTCGCCAATCCCAACAGTCCGCGATGGTTGGTGGCGAAGAAGCGAGTCGACGAGGCCCGGAACGTTCTCATGAGGCTCGGTACGGATACGGGGAATGTGGATGATGAAATCTCTGAAATCCAGGCGTCTCTCGACCTGGAGCATCACAGTCTCCGGGAGCGATTCTACTGCAAGAAGTACTCCAGGCCGATTATGCTGGCTATTCTCATCGCCATGTTCAACCAGCTCTCCGGAATCAACGCGATTCTCTACTACGCGCCGAGCATTTTCCGTATGGCCGGTGCGGCGACCGAAAGCGCCATGTTCCAGTCGGTCATCATTGGGTTCACCAACCTGCTCTTCACTATGGCTGCCATGGCAATCATCGACCACTTCGGGCGCAGGAAGCTGATGCTGGTTGGCTCGGTGGGGTACATCCTCAGTCTCGCCACCGCCTCGTTCGCCTTCTACAAGTACGGCACGGAGTTCACCGCCGCCGGCGGAAAGGTGGTGCTCGTGGCCTTGATCGTCTTCATCGCATCCCACGCTTTCGGGCAAGGGGCGGTGATCTGGGTCTTTCTGAGCGAAATCTTCCCGAACCGCGTCCGGGCCCGGGGACAAGCCCTGGGATCGTTTACGCACTGGGTCATGGCTGCGGCGGTGTCGTGGACCTTCAAGCCCATCGCGGGCAAGCTGGGTGGGGGGCTGGTCTTTGCGATTTATGCAGGGATGATGGTGCTGCAACTGCTGTGGGTGCTGTTTGTGATGCCCGAAACGAAAGGCGTGCCGCTCGAGAAGATCCAGAAGGAACTCGGCATCGAATGACGCGCGTCATTCCCTGTCGTGCGAATTGCTACGGCTGTTTAACGTCGTAGCACCAGAGCCTGTCGTGATAGCGCAGGTAGAGGCGGCCATCGAGCAGAACGGGATGGGCCCAGGCATCGCGGAGACGCCCGGATGTCAGACTGAAGCGGCTGACGACCTCCAGCTTCTCAGCGGTTGGCTTGATCAAGCCGACGTGACCTTGCTCGTCAAGCACGTAGAGGCGACCGTCGGCGTATATCGCGGAGCCTGTGACGAAGTCTTTCATCTCATATCGGATCTCGCCCGTGTCCCAGTCGAATCCAAACCACCACTTGGGCTTGGTGTAGCCGGCCGCGTAGAAGACGCCGTCGACCAGGACGCCACAGCCGGTCACCGCGTCAATGAAGGTTTTCCACGTCAGCGTGGCATTTACGCCTGCGCCGTCGCGGGCGAGCTGATACTGGCGACCCAGCGAGTCATAGGGCGTCATGAAGAAGACGCGGCCCGAGCCATAAACCGGGGTCGAGACGTTTGTCCCGTAACGGTTCTTCACGGGGACGCTCCAGAGCAGTTCGCCCGTGTCTGCATCGACACTGAAGCCATGGGCCGAAGAGCAGTTGACGATCTGCCTGTGCCCGCCGTAACGAAGCAGGATGGGTGAGCAGTGCGAGACGATGTCGTCTCCCAGCGGTGGGGTGGCCCAGACAGTGCGTCCCGTTCGCTTATCCAGAGCGGCCATCAGGGCTTTCTTGCCTCCGGGTGTCACAATGACGTTATTGCCATCGACGAGCAGGCACTCGCTCATCGCCCACGTGATGTTCTTGCCTTTGAATCGCTCCAGGACATCCACCGCCCAGCGTTCCTTTCCCGAGGTAGCATCCAGGCACGCCACGCGTCCATGCGCGTTCATGTTGTACAGCAAGCCCTCCGAATACGCGCAGACATGCGCGGCGCCGGGATACGGATTCTTCCAGTAAGGGCCATTGGTGGTCCGCCAGACGGGTGAACCGTCGAGATCAAAGGCAAAGATGACCAGGTCTTCACCCACATCCCCCGTGATATAGAGCCGATCGTGGACAATGATCGGGGAGGACCAGCCTCTGCCGAGTCCGTCGATGGTCCAGAGACATTTCGGCCCACCTTCGGGCCATTCGGGCAGCAATCCTGTCTCATGAGAGATGCCGTCGCGTCGCGGCCCACGCCACTGCGCCCACCCGGGTTCCGGTGTGGCAATCAGTCCGTCGTCGGCCGCGCCGGCTGGAAGCGACAAGACCCCAGAGAGAATCAGCGCAGCAATTAGCACAAACGTCGCCACACCCGATTGGAGCATTTCTCCGCCGTCATCCCTATCTCCGTGAGCGACGAACTGGCTTCTCATCGTAACAACTCCTTCTCTGCCTGTTGTGCGAACCCCTACTGCCTACCCATGATAGAACCGACTCACGTCACCTGTCAACGATGACTGGGAGGTCGGCTCTCACCAGATGCCATGGCCGTCCGCTTCGACCAGTGTGGCTAACGTGGTGATTTCGAGGTCGGGCGTGAAGCCTTCTCTGCGAGGGGCGTTGGTGCGGTTGACCCAAACGGCCTTCATGCCGACGTCCTGCGCGCCCTGGATGTCTTTGCTCTGGCTGTCTCCCAGCATCGCCGCCTCATGCGGTTCGATCTCCAGCCGGGCGAGAAGGGTCTCGAAGATGTGAGGATGAGGCTTGGCGATTCCGATGTCACCGGCGACGAGGACCTCTTCGAAGTAGTCGCCGATCCCCGCACCGGCAATCTTCTCTCGCTGCAAGTCCGAAGCCCCGTTGGTCAACAGGGCCAGACGGTCTGTGTGTCGAAGTCGCTCCAGGGCGGGGCGGACATCGTCATAGACGATGTGATGTTGCCGGCGGTGGGCAGGATAGGTGTCAGCCAGTTCGCAGGCCAGATCGATATCTTCGACCCCGCATGCCTGCAAGGCATGGTGCCACGAATCACGCCGGTAACCCGATGCCCAGGCCCGCAGTCTGGCGAGATTCTCATTGTCGCCTTCGAAACGTGACCAGAGAGCCTCCCATGAACTGATGCCGATATCGACGGCGTAGCCGCGGGCAGGGCAGTGGTGGTGCCAGAGCTCGCGGCAGCTCTCGCGCACAGAATCATGCAGAATTTGAGGGTCGAGGTCATACCGCTTCGCGGCCAGTTCACACGTCGCCGCAAATGCAGCGGCCGCCGAGGCCTTTTCCACGACCAGCGTATCGTCGAGGTCGAAGACCAATACTTTCGGAGGCATCTTCGACATTTACGATGCGGTCCTGGTCAGCAGGGCGGCGTGCGCGCCGCGGATCAGCGGGGCCTTGGTCATGACGAAACCGTGCTCTCTGGCTATGGTGACAGTGTTCTCCATCTCGTCTGGCTCCACGTGTCCGGCCGGCTCGGCAACCAGGAGATGTCCACCGGGTTTGACATGCAAAGAGAGTTCGTCGAAGATGCGGGCGGGCTCGGGGGTTTCGTGCATGACCGCGAAGGCCAGGGCAAAGTCAACGCCGGCTTTCGACCCTGGCAGGTCGATTGCCTCTTCGCTGCACGTGTGACATTGGATGCGATCGAGCACGCCGGCTCGGGCTGCTCTCTTCTTGAGCACGTCGAGCATTTTGGGCTGTACATCGACGCAGATCACGTGGCCATCGGGACCCACCATTTCAGCCATCGGCAGACTGAAGAAACCCATCGCACAACCGAAATCCAGGACCGTCATGCCTGGTTTGACATAAGGTCCGACCACCTTCGCCGGATTATGCAAGAGCTTCCGGAGCCGATTGGCCAGGAAGTAGCCCATCCAGATTGGACACACATGTTTCGCCATTGATTCACCGGATGCCCAGGATGCACGGAGTCGGATGGGATGTCAAGCGTGCGAACAAGGCCTGGAAACTACCCGTGGCCTTCCTCTCGTGGCAAGGTCGGAGATGATTGGATCCTCCAGAAGATCACCAGCACCACAAATGCCACGGCCGCGGCACCCAGACAGATTCGCTGCGTCATGGTCAGCGTCTCGATAGCGTGAGGGCGTTCCGCGTCGCCCCGGAGGAAGTCGGTCAATGCCCGTCCCAGGCCATAGAGTGCCAGAAACCACAGCAGCTTCGTACCGCGCCAGCGATCCGAGGCCAGCAGTTTGAAGACCGCGAGGATCGCCACCATCAGGAGAATCTCGTAGAGTTGTGTGGGGTGGAGGGGAACGCCCGCCGGAGCACCTCTGGCACCTTCGGGAAAGGTGACCGCCCAGGGCAGCGAGCAGGGCCGGCCATAGCAGCAGCCGTTGAAGAAGCAGCCCAGTTTGGCCATGATCCACGGGCCAGGCACGGACGCCGCCACCAGATCCAGGGCCGCTGCTTTCCGGTCGCTCAGAATCAATACGGCTGAAATGGCCAGGGGGAAGTAGGCCAATAGACCGCCCCATAGGCCACCTCGCGTCCATCGCTGGAGCGTCAGGAGTGCCGAAAAGTCCAGGTCGGACACGCTGAGGTCGAAGAGGATCTTGGCGCCGACGGTCATGGCGAGCATATAGCACATGCCGGCCGCGATCCAGACGCGCCGCTTGAGGCCGGAATGCTTTGCGATCCTCCAGCCGACTATGAAATGGAGGATGATCCCGCCAAAGTAGAAGATCCCGTACGTCGGTATTGGTCCAATGAACGGCCACATACCCACAGGATACGACTACCTGCCGACCCTGTCATCTACATTCGGTTCGATACGATCCAGACGATATTGGACAGGGCAGACCAGACCTTTGTGCCTTCCCTGGCATGCACCTGGCTATCCTCGCCATCCCTCGGGACTGGCCTGCCCCATCCTCACTTACCCTGCTTGGATCTTTCTATATCGCCGGTGCGGCCAGCAGAGTCACCGTAGCGACCTGTATGTCGTTTCCGGGCGGCAGCGAACTGATATCGAGATCGACCACTTCGATGCAAAGCTCTGTCGTCACCTCACCCGGACCGAGGATGTCAGGATTCAGCGTTCCCGTCCAGGTCCCCCCCACGCCGGGAGCCGGCGTGATCTTCACGGAGAGTTGGGCCTGGAAGTTCAGCTCTACCGTGAGGTCGGCGCATCCGGAATAGGAACCCGGGGAATTCACGACCTGTTGGAGCAACAGAGGGTTGCCCCCGATGTTGATCAGGATGCTGTCCGGACCCGGTCCAGGTTCCGGATCGGGTTTCGGTTCGGGCTCAGGCTCAGGTTTGGGTTCAGGCACCGGTTCACCATCGGGACAGAGCGTGATGGTCGGGTGGAAGATGTCTCCATCCTGCTGCCCGCAGAGCCTGATATCGGCCGGTCCGGGGGGTACCGTGTTGAGCAGGCCTCGCACTCGGACACGATCCCCAAACTGAATGGCCCCGCCGGTCAGCGCGGAATAGAGCCCGGGGGAACTCATCACGTTGTATGTGTGACCATCGTCGGCTTCGAAGTCGACGCATCCCTCCAGGCCCATCTGAATCGTGCCGCACTGGTTGAAATGCCGTCCCAGAAGGACCTGCTGGGGATCGATCCAGATGGCCGAATTGGCCGGGTAGAGCGTTTCGCCTGCGTTAGCGCACTGAATCGCTTCGAGCTTGCCGTTGTCCCACAGGTCCCAACTGACAAGGATGCTGCCCGAGCAGTCAGCGGTGTCACAACAGATCACCGTGCCGGCTCGACCGGCTCCCAGTCCCGGGCCGCTGAATGGATCGTCCTCCAGCAACACGACGCGTTCGCCTGGCACGTAGTGGTCGGGGAGCGAGCCGCCGAGCCCCGGAGCGACAACCAACGATGTCACCAGTTCATAATTGCCCTCCTCTTCGCAGTCGACGGCCCGAACGAAGACATCGTACGATCCCGGCGCGATCGCCTGTATGGGGCCGCTCAATTGCCAGGGCGTCAGCACCTGCGAGCACAACGGCGGTTTGCAGTCGTCCTTCGCATCCCATCCAGGCAGGAGTAGATCAATCCAGATGCTGTCGCCCGAAAGGACCTGGACCTGAAATGTCTCCGGCACGCACGCGTTAGGCCATGTTCCCGAAAGGGCCAGTGTCAACGGATCGGCGGATGTCGGCGCGGCGGGCGTGAACTGGACCGACGTCCCGGGTAGCGTGGCAGGGACCGCCCCTTGGGCGGATAGTCGCCACCAGCAGAACGAGCCCTGGCAGAAGTGTGTTTCTTCGTCTCATTTTGGCCTCCTCATTCAAGCTCCGGTTGTCAGGACCACGGTCCTGAAGTCAGAACAACGTCCTCGTACGTCCCGACGCTGCACGTCGTACAAGGTTTGCCACACGAATGATTCTGGGCGGTACGAACTAAGGTCTTATACCGTTCAGCGTTGTGTTGCATCGATGTGACCTGTACGCAGGCCGGAAATGGCTGTTCAGCAAAACCCAGTTCGGGGCCTACGGTCAAGACGTCCCTGTGCATCTATCATACCGGTCATGTATGACTTTGGCAAATAGAGCCGTTGCCCGGTGGCGACGCCACGGGTTGTCGCTGTCAGTCGACAGGGATGGCGTGGACGGTATGGCGCTGTACCTGACCGTTGGCGTCGAAGTGTGCGAGTCTGTACCGGATTTCGCTGCCGGCGATGTGAAACTCGCTGCAAACCTCCGTTCGCAGGTCCTCGCAGGCGGGCACAACGACCCGGTGGTTCCCATCGAGATCTGCCCGGCAGAGGCTCCCTCCAACCGAAACCGTGCCGTGTGTCGGACCGCTGACGTAGAAGATTTCCCGGTTGGACGGATGCCAGTGGAGCGATTTGACCCGCGTCTGCCCGGTCGGGTCGGCGACGAGGCAGCGGTCGTGTCTGCCATCGGATCGCATAGTCCAGAGCCTCGTTGGCTGCTCCCATCCTACCGTGTCCAGGTACGCAATGTACTGCCCGTCGGGCGACCATGCCAGTGAGCTGTTGAACAAGGTCTCCTCTTGTCGTCCCTGCTTGAGCACAGTCGTTGAATGGCCTTGCAGGTCGATCTTGACAATCCGGTTATTGCATGTGAACGCTATGGCTTGGCCGTTGGGGGCGATCTCCACCGGTGAACAGGTTCCGGCCGCTTCAGAGACGTCGAAGTGATACAACAGTTTCACTGAGGCGGGGGATTGAAGCCAGATGTCGTTGGGGGTGGTGACAATGTCGAACGCATCGCCAAAGGGTTCGACGCGGAGGTCGGTTTTCGTGACGAAGTAGTCGAACCCTTCTCGCTCTTGCAGCGACTTGCCGTACATCTGAGCTGTGTCACGATCCTTGAAGAGTCCTGCCCGCAGCCGGATGTAGGTCTGGCCGTTGACGTGAGCGTCACGGCAGTAGACGAGGTGGCCCTTGGCCTTCAGCGAGTCATAGATCGCGAGTACTCGGTCTCGTCCAGCGGGCGGCACGGAGCAGATCTGGATGGTGTAGTGGCAGGCGACACTGTCTGCTCCTGAAGCAGGGAGGGCCTGCGAGCTGAACAGTGTCAGGCAGAGAATCAAGACTGAATCGACGAGCACGATTCGCATCCTTTCGTTGTCGAAACCGTCGATCGATGCTTGTGCGAAGCGAGTGGCGCTCCGCCATAAAAGGTCAGTGGTTCCATGTTTGTACGGATACAATCATGGAACCACCAACGTCAAGCGAGGATTATAGCAGTACCCATCCTCTTACGGATTGTCACGCGGCGCGGATCAGTCTACGGACCGACGTGATAGACCAGGCCGACTTCATTGCACGCATCCACCAGCCCGAGCCGGGTATATAGGGCACAACGGCCGAATCACAGAAGTAGTCCGTGTCGGTCCCGTTCAGCCAGTCATCCCAACTCACATAGAAAGGCAGGTCGTCGTCTGTCGAATCCGTGCAGATCACGGTTCCCATCGCTCCGGCGTACAGATCGACCGCCGGGCCGCCACCGGCACCCATGGGACGATCCACGAGCAGTTCCACGCGATCGCCAGGCTGTAGGTCCATATCGCAGGCTCCGGAACCCGAATCCGGCACGTCTCTGCACTCCGAGACGATCGGATGGTAAATGTCGCCGGCATACTGCGGGCAGATTCGAATCGAGTCGGACTTGGGGCATGTATCGTTGAGCAGGCCCTGAAGTCGGACGCGATTGCCGGTGCTCATGTGGGCGAGTTCGTCGAGGATTCGATACATATTCCCCGTCGCGAGGATGTTGAATCGCAAGCCGTTGTCGGCGACGAAGGTGAGGCATCCTTCCAGACCCCGGTAGACTCTTCCGATGCGGTTGAAAGGCCGACCGATTTCGACCTTGCCCAAGTCCACCACATTCCGGACATGGCAGGATAGCCCAGAGGAGCTTCCACGCCGCAACCGTCGATATCCTTGTCGCCTCCCGTCCAGAGATCCCAACTGACGAGGAGACGGCCGCAACCCGTGCGGCAATCCCGGCAGATGACCGTTCCAGCATGTCCGGCCTTCAAACCGAAACCGCCGGGCGGATCGTCTTCCAGCAGGACGACGCGACTGCCGGCCCCGAAGCGATAGGCCAGGCATTCTGTGCAGTCCGGTTCGTCCGGCTTGCCTTCGGTGACCTGAAACCGGTGATGGCCTGGTACTGCCTCGCCCTTCGCAGGAGATAATGCGAGCATATACGTCGTAGTAACCGGCGGCCATGTAGCCGGCAATGCCTCTGACCTCAAACGGGGTCGGATCGGCGTACACGACGCCTGCAGCAGTCGTTGGGCTCGTCCCAACCGGGGACCAGAATGTCGATCCAGACGCTGTCGCCGGCGAAGACTGCGATGGGGATCTGCTCGGGCATGCACGTGTCCGGCCAGGTCCCGGAAAGGGTGATGGCCACTTCGTCAGACGTCGTCGTCGGTGACGGATGACCCATAGGTCCATGGCCGGCAGGTCGAGACCGGCCATGACCTGGGCCGACGTGGCCAGGCAGAGGGCCATACACACGGCAGTGAGTATTCTGTGTTTCATCTTCGGACTCCTCGCTTTTCTGATTGATTGAAAGAAGGTACGCTCCGACGTCTTCTGATCCCACCCCCACGGGTTCGCACCGAGATGGATCAAAACCTCGGTGCTCCGACCGTTACTCGATTGGCTAAATCCTCTCGCTTTCTCGGCCACGGACTTCAATCGCGAACGAGGTGGGACCCCGTCTCAGATAGCGACGACGGAGCCTCTTCCAGGTGTCATTTCCGCTAATCCGCCATTGAAAGGTAGCTTGCCTGGTCGCCCTTTCCCTCCTCCTGGAACCCATGTCTCGCGCGAAGACCGAACCTGCACAGCCCGGTCTCCGAACGCAACCGCCGAATGACCCATCATTATATGCGATCGGTCCGCATTTTTCAAGCGTATCTGCGGAAACCCGGTCTTTGCCGGGTGAACGGCATTCCGGTTACCTGTGTTGCGGTAGGAGATGTGGACATTTCTGAGAGCCGGCTTGATGGTCTCGGATGGATCGCCATGCAAGGAGGGCTTTTGTGGCCTGTGAAGGCCGATTTTCGCCAAGCTGTTCGCAAGGCGTGGTCCGCAGTTGACACAGGGCTGAGAAGCCGGATATGATGAACCCCCCATTTGGGGGTGGCCGGACTCACGGCTGGATCGATTCAGAGTTCCGTAGGACCAAAGGAGTTGGCTATAATCGATCCGCA
>CAVSCO010000011.1:0-116778 GCA_963726475.1 uncultured Phycisphaerae bacterium
CCCGGCCGGATACCCTTGTCGAAGTACGAACTGGGCACGCGCCCGAATGCCAGGTGGATCGCCCGGCGCCGACCTCCCCTTTCTGGAACCGCACCCGCAGTCCGCGAGAGCCACCCAGGCCGACCCCGTCGGCCACGCCGAAGTCGCCCTCGTCGCTGTCGTACTCGAAGTACCTTCCCGGTCCTTTCAAAGGGGCGTCGCTTTCGAAGCCATCGCAGAAGATCCATTCGGGATGGCGCGTCTGCCAGTCCTTGCACTCGTCCCAGCGTCCAGGGACCGTGCCCGGTCCAGTCTCATCAGCGGAGACTCGTACAGCCGATATCGACGCTACCGCCAGAAGGCAGCACACCGCCAGGAAGAAGTGAATCACGCCGCGACTTGCTCCAAGCATTCGGATCATGGCAAACCTCCAATCTTGATTCGGTCTGTGCATCATAGCGTCGCCCGCGTTCCCGTTCAACCACACGCCCGAAGTGCGAACGGCACCGTAGAGGGCATCCATCTTGTTTCTCACGGAGAGAAGGTGTAAAGCGAAGCCAATCTCATGGCAGCCTGGAGTGCCAGTAAGGCGTATTGAGATAAAGAGTTACGGTGAATTCGTTTCATCTCGACGCCCGCCGGAGCGAACCCCGTCAGAGCCCATCGCCCGGTGGCACGGATAACCGTGGGCTCGTGGGCGGACAATAGTGCAGAAAAGGTCCGCATAGTGCCGATATAGAAACTGGTCAGACATAGCCCGGAGGGTGTACACTTCGGCGGCACGTGATTTTATAGGACTCATGAAGGGGGTGCTGTACGGTGGCCAGAAGTAGAAAGTCGAGATCGACAAGAAACAGGCACAAGATTATCGCTGCCGGCGTCCGCGTGGCGCTGTTGTGCATCGGGATCGCGGTCTGTCTCGTGTTGCTGTTTAGCTGCCTGAGCTTCGATATCGGCGACCGTCCGAGCACGTATTCCTATCCTCCGAACGAGCCGGCGACGAACTGGTGCGGGTCGGTGGGAGCGTTCGCGGCGTTCTATCTGCTGTACTACATCGGCCCGGGGGTGTTCGTGTTGCTTACGTCGCTCCTGTGCTACCTTCTGGCCCGGCTCGCGGACCGATCGGTCGGCCAGGTCGTCTTCCGTTTCGTCGGCATGGTTCTGGTGACGGTGGCGGTCTCGTCCACGTTCTATTTCTTCTGGCCCCACCGAGCTTACACGTTTCCGATGGGCTCGGGTGGCGTGCTCGGCGTGTCAGCCGCGACGTTCTTGCGCAGCCGGTTCGAAGTGCTCGGCACCTTCATCCTCGTCTCGGCGATCTGGGCCGTCGGGCTGGCCCTTCTGGCCGACAGCATCATCATCGGCGTCCTGGCGGCTTGCGGGATCGCGGTCCGCCGCGTGATCGGCGTCATCGTGCCCGCCTGGTCGGTAGCGAAGGAGCATTCCGAAGCCCTGAGCGAGATCTGGCAGCGACTCAGCGCCAGGCAGAAATCGTTGGCCCTGGCCGGAGGCGGAAGCGCCGAAGCCGAGGCGGAAGCTGAAGACGAGTATGAAGAAGAAGAGGAGTATGAGGAGGAAGAGGGCGAAGGCGAAGACGAAGAGTACGAATACGAGTATGAGGACGAAGGGGAGGAAGAAGAAGGGGACGAAGAGGAAGAGGATGAGGAAGCAGACGAGGCCCCTGCCGCTCCCGTGAAGCGTCCGTTGCCGCTGGAGGTGCGACGTCGCAAGGAGAAGCGCCAGCCGGCCTTCGTGCAGCCTTCCTATGACGACTATACGCTGCCCCCGATGGATCTGCTGGCCGAGCCTGAGTATGGTTACGCCGCGGTTCAGGAGAAGGTGGTCAAGTCCAAGGCCAGCGCCCTGGAGAGATTGCTCAGCGAATTCAACATCAACGCTCGGGTGGTTGCCGCCGAGACCGGTCCGGTCGTGACGATGTTCGAGCTGGAGCTGGCGGCGGGCATCAAGGTCAGCCGGATCACGAACCTCTCCAACGATATCGCCCGGGCGCTCGGCGCCGGCGCCGTCCGCGTCGTGGCTCCCCTGCCTGGCAAGCACACCATCGGCATCGAAGTGCCCAACAGCGAGAAGGAAAAGGTTCGCATCAAGAACCTGATGGATATCGGGGGCAAGAAGGCGGGCAAGATGGAAGTCCCGCTGTTCCTCGGCAAGGATTCCTCGGGCGAAGCGCTGGTGTCGGACCTGACGCGGATGCCTCACCTGCTGATCGCCGGCACGACCGGCTCGGGTAAGAGCGTCTGCATCAACAGCATCATCGTCAGTATCCTGATGACCAAGCGGCCCGACGAGGTCAAGATGATCCTGATCGACCCGAAGATGGTCGAGATGACCGCCTACAGCACAGTCCCGCACCTGATGTGCCCGATCGTGACCGAGACGCAGATGGCGGTGCAGATTCTCGAGTGGGCGACGGTGAAGATGGACGAGCGGTACGCCCTGCTGGCCGAGGCGAGGGTCAAGAACATCGCCGAGTTCAACAAGCTGGGGGCCGAGGAGGTGATCGACCGGTTCTCGCCCGAGCACGCCGGACGAAGAGGCGAAGATTCCGAAGAAGCTGCCGTACATGGTGATCGTAATCGACGAGCTGGCCGACCTGATGATGACCGCCTCGAAGGAGATCGAAGGCGTACATCGTGCGCCTGGCCCAGAAGAGCCGTGCGGTGGGAATCCATATCGTGCTGGCGACGCAGCGTCCGCAGGCGACGGTCGTCACGGGTCTGATCAAGTCGAACATGCCGTGTCGGATCGGGTTCCGCGTCGCGGCGAGAATGGACAGCCGGATCATTCTCGATCAGAACGGCGCCGAGACGCTGCTGGGCGAGGGCGACATGCTGTTCCTCAAGCCCGGGCACCAGCGACCTGATCCGCGCCCAGGGCACGTTCCTCGACGAGGCAGAGATTCGAGGCATTATCAAGCATCTTAAGGAAGATCGCTCAGCCGCAGTTCCATCCGGAGCTGACGCAACTCAAGCGCGTCGATGCGGGCGAAATGCCGCGTGACGAACTGTTCGACGAAGCCGTGCGCGTCGTGTTGCAGAGCAAGCGAGGCAGTGTCTCGCTGCTCCAGCGCAAGCTCAGTATCGGGTACGCCCGTTCATCGCGAATGATCGAGATGATGGCAGCCGCCGGCATTCTGGGCGAATACAAGGGCAGCCAGGCCCGCGAGGTGCTGATGACGCTGGAGGAATATGAGGCGATCCGCAACCAGATGGACGAGGATGGCGAAGATGGTTATGCGGATATGGCCGACGAGGACGAAGAGGAAGAGGAGCACGCTCACACCTACGCCAACGAAGGCCAGCAGGAATATCTCTCCACTACCGCCGACGAAGACGACTGATTAGGGTCACATCGTGGGACCCCGGGAGGGGATGGCATGAAGCGCACGGACGCTGAGCGAATTTGGGTCATCTGTCTGTTCGCCTGCGCGATGGCTTGCTGCACCCAGGCTGTTCCGGAACCGTCCCCAGCGCTGTTGACCGTGGATCCAAAGACGCCGGAAGGTTTGCGGGACCTGCTCAAGTACGATGGCGAGTCGCTTCATCTGGTCAGCGCTCATCGAGGCGGTTCGGGAAAGGGCTTGCCTGAGAATTGCATCGCCACCTTCGAGAACACCCTGCGGCACACCCACGCCATGATGGAAGTCGATCCTCGTTACACTAAGGATGGCGTCATCGTATTGCATCACGACCCCACACTGGAACGGACGACCAACGGAACCGGCCGCGTGGCAGATCATACGTGGCAGGAACTGAAGACGTTGCGGCTCAGAGACCCCGAGGGAATCGTCACCCGGTATTCGATTCCCACGCTCGACGAAGCGCTCGAATGGGCGCGGGGCAAGACGATCCTTGTGTTGGATCAGAAGGACGTGCCTGTCGAAGTTCGTGCGAAGGAGGTCGCCGAGCACAAGGCGGAAGCGTATGTCGTGCTGATCGTCTACAGCTTCGCCGACGCCGGGCGGTGCTATGCGATGAACAAGCAGATCATGATGGAGGTGATGACACCAAATGGGAAGCAAGTCGAGGCCTTCGACAAAACCGGCGTGCCCTGGCCCAACGTCGTCGCGTTCGTCGGTCATTCCCCGCCGCAGGAATCGAAACTGTGCGAAATGATTCACGCCAGAGGCGCCAGTTGCATGGGTGGCACGTCGCGAAATCTCGATCGTCAGTTCATCGATCGGCGCGTCACGAGGATCGACGATCTCCGCTCGGAGTATCACGCATTGCTGGAGATGGGCATCGATCTCATCGAGACCGATCTGCCCCGCGAAGTCGGTCCCCTGCTCTATGGCCAGCAACCCATTCCCGCATCACGGGCCCCCTTCCTCCAGAGCCGATGACATCAGTTTCGGGCCGTTTGCCCGATCGAGCCGGCTACTTCTTCCTCTTCTTCATGGCGACCAGCCACGAGCGATTGGCCCATTGAGCGAGTTCCTCGCGGTCCTCGAGGATGTCGGCGGGGATCTCGTAGTAGGGCATGGCCATAGTCTTGCCCTTCTCAGCGAAGGGCGTGAAAGGTGACGATCCGGCGGCCTCGAAATCGTCGCGGTTGGAGTCGTCAACCTTCAGATAAGCGACGTCGTCGGCGATCAGCCCGAACATGACCGCACCGCGATAGAGCCCCGCCCCGCCAAACATCCGGCGCACGGACACCTCACCCCAGCCCGAGAGTTGCTCGACCACATACTCCACAAACTCATCTGACACTGCCATATTCGCCCCGTGTCCTGTGTCGAGTGTCTTGATGTCTGTACCCCAGTTGTAGCGTGAAAGGGCGGTGCCCGTCTGCTCACGCGGTGACCAGCAGGCGGCCCGCCCTGGCGGCGACCAGTTGGCAGGGCAGGCAATAATCGGCCACGCGCTTGCCCGGTGGGAACGAGACCTGTTCGTAGGCGGTCAGATGCTCGGCGGCCTGGTGATAGGCGATGTGGCCGTAGAGGCTCAGCAGGAAATCGTTCCGTCGACCCAGCGCCCACAGGCCGTAGAGATAGTCGGCCAGGGGCCAGTCGTCAAGATGGCCGGCGAAGCGGGTCATGCCGCAGAATTGGCCACCCGCGGAAAGCCGTGCCTCGACCAGTCGATGGGCCATGGTTGTTGGCAGCAGCCCGCTCGAAAGCAGTTCCGGCCAGTACCGGTAGTTCGTATAGGAGGCCTCCGTTGAGCCCGTTCAGACAACTCGGCCTCTCACCCGGCTTGACCTGCGCGGGGAGCCACCAGTCCGCCGGGTCGGCCGGCCAGGTCTGTTCGACCGCAGCCAACGTATCGCGGGCCAAGGCCTCGGCAACGCGGTGTACGGTGTCGGTCGTCGTCGTGGGCGAGGCCTTCTGTCGCTCGCACAGCGTCGCCCAGCTATTCAATCCTTTGACGACCCAGGCGTTGTTGTGGAAATACTTCCCGACATCCTTGCGCGTGTCCGCTTCAGGCGAGCCGGAGATCAGCCCGTCATCGGCCTCGGCAGCTCGGCGCAGTTGCAGCAGTCGCTCCGCGATGCGATCGAGCGCCGCCGAGCCTTCGCTCCACCAGGACCCCGCACCGGCTCGTTCGGCCAGCAGAGCGGCCGTATGAAGAAGTTGGCCATATTCGCAGATCGAAGGACCGTAGTAGTCGATCGTGCCGTCGTCGCGGACGAAGCGGCCCAGCCAGTAGGCGAACAGAGTGCTTGCTCTTTCGTTCAGACCCCAACTCGAAAGGGCGTCCACAGCCGCGATGATGGTGGGCGGGAAGCCATCATGCTGATCGCCCGCGTAGGTTCCGACGCCATATTTGGGATGGTCTCCCTCGAAGGTCGCGTCGATATGAGCCAGTCCCGTCTTTACGGAGAGATCCAGGAACGGATGTCCCGTATCGATGGCGGGACGGGGTCGAAGCTTTTTGATATTGTCGGCGATCAGAGCCGGATCGAAAGCGGGCTGCCCCGTTACCGGCGGGAACAACGTGCGAATCGCATCGAGATCGGGCACACCCGAAACCAGCTTTCGCACCGGGTCCCGTCGCATCCGGCGCCAATGAGCGGACATGTCATCCTGGGCGTTACCACGCCTCGTCAGTCCGAGCAGCCCTGCCCCGGCTGCCACGGAAACACACGATCCCAGAAAACTACGGCACGTCGCACGCATTGCGTTCATCTTCGCTCCCTTCTGCCGGGACTTGGCATTTGACCTCATAATCGGCGTCTCAGCGCGTCCTTGTGTGCTTCACCCGCTGGGGGGCTCCCGCAAGGAATGACTGAAACCGCCTTGAATAGCCTTCCTGGACCTGATGCTATCAGCATCCTGCTGGCGCGTCACCAACTACTTGGCGAATCCGAGGTCACATCGACGAGTGACAACCTGCCACTGTACTGTATTGGAATGCTATGTCTTGCGGCGGCTCAATGGGTGGTTGGAGGCCGCCTGCCGGCGTCTTCGGCTCGTTTCCGGGCTTCAGCGCGAATTCGCTCCCAGTCCTGTTCGGTCATGTCTTTGCGGTAGTTGTACACGCCAATCCCATCGAAGCGATGGTCGTACGTTTGGACGCCTTCCTTGAATTCTATCCGGAACAGTTTGTCGAGGAACTCTTCGTTCATCGCGATCTCGGTGACAATGATGTCGTGGCTCGAAGAGAGGAAGGCGCGCTGCCCGGGGGTGTCCTCGAAGTGGTGATAGCCCTGGCGCATGGGGAACCAGCAGCCGGGTTCTATCTCTTCGTATTGGCCCATCCAGAACTCCCTTCTGAGTTCCAATCCATAGGAGAGGTTGCCTCGAAGCAGGCCGTCTTCGACGCTCACAAACCACCGATCGACATCGCCCATTCTCGGACGGCATTCCAGTACGTAACAGGGGACGCCGCGATAGTCTTGCTGGCCCATGAGCACGAAGTCCTCCGGCCGGGCGAGCGGGTCGCCCTCGCCTATCTCATCGGGGGCATGCCCCATCCACCAGAACGTGTGACGCTGCGCCACGGCCAGGCGAAGCCGGAGAGGAGCGACGCGCCATGATGGCCGAGATCGGGGGCGATGCCCTGCGTCTCTCGGCCCATGGTGTCGTTCCTGTGGTACGTCATACGGGTCTGGCCATCCCATGTGTCTATGTTCTGCTCTCTGTTGTGCCTTCGGATGGTTGAATGGCGAAATCTTCTGCGGTCGATGTACAGTTCCTCTCGACCCTCGTCGGATAGAGGAAGATCGAGGAATTTCTCCAGAGTGATATCCTCGTTCGGGAACCGAGTCTTTAACTCCTTTCTGTAATGCTCGATTCCTTCCGGCGTTATGGTGGCCGTGACATTCGCAACGAGGTGCAGGCTCTCGAATTGGTGGATCCACTGCTCGCTCTCACGGACATGGCGGACCAGATCGGCGGCGGTGACGCCGAATTTCTCTTCCCACGTCGAACCCGGTGAGGGCAGGCACTGACCAGCACTACTTCAACGGGCATCGTCTCCGTGCTCCCCTCTGGCCATGTCTTGCGCTTCTCCGCGCAAAATGTAACGGTTACTGCCGCTTTCCCGTGACAGGCGCGTGGGACTTCCATCGACGATGCCGGTCAATTCACCATCGTGCAGCTCGAAATCGCCCATGTGGAACTGGCCCATGGCCTTGAGCGCGAAGGCGGTTCCAGATGAGGTGATGGTGAACATCGTCCAGTGAGGTGTCATTTCGAAGGCGTATTCGCCGATAAAGTGATGTGCATCGTCCATCTCTCGCATCTCCCAAAGGATTCGGCCGCAACGTCTGTCGGCCGGCGCCGCATCGCCGGTCTCTTCACATCAAAGGATGCGCTTCCCGCTCTCGTGTTCCGTGCCGATTCTGAATTCAGTCCGTTACCGGCAAGTCACACCGGCAACCCGATGCATCCTGCGGCCGCCGGTGTCTCGGCTACAACTCGGGTCTAGCTGACGGTTTCGGCGGTGTAGCGGGCGAGCAGGCCGGTGCGGACGGCGTGGCGATAGACGCGGGTGAAGAACCAGCAGGCCAGCAGGATGTAGAGCACCGCCAGTGATATGGCCCACAGCAGTGTCACGGGCGAGGCGCGCATTTCCGGCGAGGATTGCCCGCATGGATTCGAACACGTACGATGGCGGCAACAGGTGAGAGATGAATCGCATCGGGACCGGCAGGACGGACACCGGATAAAACACGGCGGCAAAGGGCGAGAGGATCGCGGGGATCGGCCAGGCGAACCATTCGGCCGCCGGTCCGAAGCGCAGCACGATCGCACTGGCGAAGACGCCCAAAGCGATCCCGAAGAGGAACAGCACCAGCAGGAACGGCAGGAGCATGAAACCATACGCGAGGAAGTTCAGGCCGAAGACGGTGGTCGCGAGAACGAGCATGACGGTTAGTCCGATCGAGCTGGTCGCGACACTCGACAGCACCAGGCCGGTGAGATATTCGGGGATCGACAGCGGCGTCGCGAAGATGTTCAGGAAGTTGCGCGACCAGACGTCCTCGAAGAACGCCATGGTGACGCCCTGCATGACGCGAGTGAAGAAGTTCCAGAACAGGACGGCTCCGAGCAGGGCGGGGACGAAGCTGAACCCTGCCTTGCTCACCGAATTGAGGTAACGCGTGATGAACCCCCAGAGCACGATGTCCACCGCGGCCCAGACGAACAAGGGCAACACGCGGGCCACGCTGCCTCGGATCAGATAGAACTGCCTCAGCAGAATCGCGAGGACGGGACGCATGCGAATCATGTTCCGTTCCTCTCCAGCGTCAGCGGCTCGCGCGCTACGGCGATGAACAGCTCTTCGAGGTTGCGTTTGCCTCGCTCGGCCGGTAGCGTCTTCGGGTCTCCTTCGAGCACGACTTTGCCGCGCAGAGAAACAGGACGCGATCGCAGACGCTTTCGACCTCGACCATGTTGTGGCTGGTCCAGAGGACGCCGACCGTTTCGTCGGCCGCGAACCGGCGGATGGTCGCGCGGATGTCGCGTGCGGTGGCCGGGTCGAGGGAGGCGGTGGGTTCATCCAACAGGAGCAATCGCGGGCGATTGAGCAGGGCCTTGGCGAGTCCGACGCGGGTCTGCTCGCCCGAGGAAAGGACGCCGCATTTCGTGCTGCGGAACTGCGCGATGTCGAACTGCGTCAGCAATTCCTCGATGCGGCTGGGCAGGTTCGCCACACCGTAGATGAGCCCGAAGACGCGCAGGTTCTGGTACACCGTGAGATTTCCGGGCAGTGGAGCATAGACCGCCGCGAAGTTCGTACGCTCCAGGGCGCATCGCCTTTGCGCGACGATGTCGAGACCTTCGATGCGAACGGTCCCGGCCGTCGGCTCCAGCACGCTGAGGATCATGTTGATCGTCGTGGTCTTGCCCGCCCCGTTGGGACCGAGCATTCCCACGATCTCTCCCGGGCCGACATCGAATGAGATCCCGTCAACTGCCACGGTCTCGCCATAGACCTTGCGCAAGTCCCTCAGCGACAGCACCTTCGCACTCGAAGGCGCCCGGGCGGATGCGGACTCAGCTAAGTTGGTTCTGTCTGGCATAACGGCACGAGATAATACGCCCGCCGATCTTCCGAGGCAACAGGGGTTTCGTGAGATGTGCCGCAGAGACTCAATACGGCAGGTCGAGTGCGACTCGCAGGGCTTGGTTTAGTGCGTCGAGCTTGATCGGGGGGAGCGCACCGACGAAATGCGTGAGCATGGATTTGGGCAGGCTCACCAGTTCATCGCAGTGAATGCTGCTCTCATGTTTCATACCTTCGTCCGGGCCGATGGGGACTTGAGTGGCCAATCCATCGTACGCCGTGTAAACCGGTGCACAGGTCACGCTTGAGAATCGTGAATCGATGAGTACTTGACGGCTGAGGATGACGAAGACGCGGTGTCTTCTCGGATCACGCGCCGAGGGGTGGGCTACGCGGTAAAGCTCGCCCCTCTTCACAGGGGCACCTGGTATTCGAGCACGTCGGCGGCCTCCTCGTTAAGGAAATCCGCGCGCCGGTTGATGATCTCCAGATCGCGGGCGTTTTGCTCTGCTCGGGCCAGTTGCTCGATGAAGGCCCACACGGCCGTTTCGATGAAGTCCGAGCGTGTCTTTTTCTGCTGCTTGACGCGCCCGTCCATGACTTCGAGCAGTTCTTCCGATAGTGTGATCGATGTCTTGACTTTCATACTACTAATATACCTGTACATGGCACCCTTGTCAAGTCCGCTCGGCAGCCGAAGTCGACGGTTGGGGGCGGATGTGGTAGAATGATGCGATGAATAAGGACCTCAAGGACAAGACGCCGGACGAGTTGGAGAAGCTCGTCGTGGATCTGGGCCAGAAGAAGTATCTGGCCAAGTATATCTTCAGCTTTCTTCACACGAAGAACGCCCAGACGATTTCCGATATCACCCCGCTGAGCAAGGCGTTCCGTGAGACGCTGAGCGAGCAGGGTTATTCCATCTCGCAACTCAAGACGCTCGATTGCCTGGCGGACCCGGACGGGTCGAGGAAGTACCTGTTCGAGCTGGCCGATGGCGAGCGGGTGGAGGCAGTGCTGTTGCGCGACGGCGCTCGACAGACACTCTGCGTCTCGACGCAGGTCGGCTGCGCGATGGGTTGCGCATTTCTGCGCAACGGGCCGGATTAAGCTCCGCCGCAATCTGACGGCAGGCGAAATCGTCGACGAGGTCAACCAGGCCGAGGCCGATGCGGGCAAGATCAATAACGTCGTCTATATGGGGATGGGTGAGCCGTTCGAAAACTACGACGCCGTGCTCAAGTCCGTCCGCATTCTGAATCATGCGTCCGGTAAAAACGTCGGCATCAGGCACATTACGATCAGTACCTGTGGTCTGGCACCGCAGATCGTGCAACTGGCTGATGAGGATGTTCGTCCCCGCCTGGCGATCTCGCTCAACGCGCCCAGCGATGCGCTGCGAAGTCGGATCATGCCGATCAGCCGCAAGTATCCGCTCGCCGAACTGCTGGATGCCATACGAACGTACCAGGTGCGGACGCAGCAGCGTGTGACGTTCGAATACGTGCTGATCGACAAACTCAACGATTCAACCGCTCACGCGCAGATGCTGATCAAGCTCGTGCGGGGCATCTCCTGCAACATCAACCTGATCGAGCACAATCCCTACCCAGGCTGCGAACTGGCGGGCAGCCCCCGCGATCGCATCGCCCAGTTCGCATCGATCCTCAAAGACGCCGGCGTCGAGACCGTCACCCGCTTCAAGCTCGGCCGCCAGATCAAAGCCGCCTGCGGCCAACTCCAAGCCGGCTATGACGCTGCCAAGTGACTCGCCGTTGTGACGAGCCCTACCGATTGAGCGACAACCGCCAGTGATGACCCTGGTATCTCGACTGAAGGCCCGGCACAGCCGCGAGGTTGTGGAGAGATTCGGTTCCGACAAGGCTCAATCACAGCATGTGGTTCCGCGCCTGCATGGCGAGGCTTCCCATCTGCGTTATGGCTGCGTTCGCATGGCTTCTTGTTTGAATCGGCATTGTCCTATGAACTTCAGCGTTTGATGGGCGGCTTCATTCGGATCGACGTCCACAGGATAGCGGAATCCGATATCTACGACATGTTGTCCGCTGGGATCTGAAACAATGGCGTTGAACTCCAGACGCTCGTCCACTGATGCTGCCGGTAGATCGTTCCATTTGCTCATCATTTCGTTCAACTGGTTCGGGTCCTCTGGGTCATAGTCTTTGTCGGGCTGCTTCGAGACAGTGCGTATGACATCAGGACCGCCCAAAAAGCACTTGAGATGAGGCGATTCGTAGTACTTTAGAGGAGCGTCGAAATCACAGGGATAAACAAAGGCCTTAACGCCGAGAAGTGTGATGGTCAACATGCGATGGTCTATGGAATGACTCCTCCTGAGTCCTCCAGCGTCGGTATTGAGAATGCAGACGATTCGGTCCCATGGCGAGCGCTGGTTGAATAGGGCGTAGGCGAAACGGACACTTGCCGGTATCTTGCCCTTGGCGCGGTTTTCGCTCAGGTCGTTGCGATAATCGAGTTGCATGCCGTGGATCAGGTGGGGACATACGAACACGAAACGCGAGTCATCCTTCATGCAAGCGAATCTCCTCGGTGTTTCCATGGAAAGATAATTGCTCTCCTTGACCGGCGAGAAAACGGGGAAAGAAAACTCCGCCTCAAACACCGGAAAATCATACGTCTCTTGAGCCGACGAGACAGAAAGTGCCCTTGGGGCCATATCAGGCTTGCTCTTCGAGAGAGGATGTTTGGCCGAAAGAGGGTTTTTCACCTCCTCAGTACTCAGCATGTCTTGAAGGTAGAGCCGGGCATTCAAATACGCGTCGTAGTAGAGCATCTCGTTCGAGATACTCCCGCATCCTCCGACACTCAGGACGCTGGCGATGACCGCAATCCACGCAACCAGTCTCATTCTGACTCCTCTCCTATCCGCTTGTCCAATCGCCTTCCCGCCATCCTGTCACTTTCGAGCCACTCCTGACTCTACTCTACCATAGTGATGCTCTCTCGCATAGGGCAAGGACATGCCAGCGCAGAGTATCAGGACGAGACGGGGACTATCGGAGTTTGAGGGTGGCCAGGGCCAGGGCGGCGAAGGCGGCGGCCATGAGCCAGAAGCGGACGACGACCTGGGGTTCGCTCCAGCCGGCCAGGTGGAAGTGGTGGTGCAGCGGGGCGCAGCGGAAGAGGCGCTTGCCCCGGGTGTACTTGAAGTAGCCCACCTGGAGCACGACGCTCATCAGCTCGATGACGAAGACGCCCCCGATGACCAGCAGCAGCAGCTCGTTTCGCGTCACCAGGGCGCCGTAACCCATCGCCGCACCCAAGGGCAGCGAGCCGACGTCGCCCATGAAGGTCTGCGCGGGATAGCAGTTGAACCACAGGAACCCCAGCACGGCCCCTAATATCGCGGCGAAGAAGATGCTCAGCTCCCCCGCCTCCGGAATGTGGGGCAGCAGCAGGTAGCTGGCCCACGTCACGGGTGTGGTGCGGGACATCGTCTCGGATGCGACATAGCAGAGCACGACCAACACGAGGCTCATAATCGCGACGCAACCCGAGGCCAATCCGTCCATACCATCGGCGAGATTGACCGCGTTGCTCGTCGCGGAGATGTAGAAGATCGCGATGAACAGGAACGTCCAGTTGCCCAGTATCAGGCCCTTCTTGTAGAACGGCACCCACAGCAGCTTGGCATCGGGGATGTTCCCGAAGTCGAAGAACAGGAACCGCGGCGATCAGCACGGCGCCGCCGACCTGGAAGAGGAACTTCTCCCACGCATAGAGGCCGTCGCGGCCATTCTGACGCGAGGCGGCGGTGAGCTTGAGCCAGTCGTCGATGCCACCGAGAATGCCAAACCACAGGAGGACGAACAGGGCCTTCTGGACGAACGGGTTGCCGAGTTTGGCCCACAACAGCGTGGTCAGTGCGGCCGAGAGCAGGATGATCAACCCGCCCATGGTGGGGGTGTTGGCCTTCTCCTTCGTCAGTTCGTTGAGTGCGGCGTGGTGGAATTCGGGCCGGTCCCCGATCTTCATCCGCATGAGCCAGCGAATGATCCGCGGGCCGATCAGCAGCGCAATCGCCAGCGACGTCAGGATCGCCATGACCGCGCGAAACATGACGTACTGGTACGCGTAGAAGTGCAACGTCTCGGAGAGGAAGTTGCTAAAATGGAGAAGCAGATGATAGATCATTTGCCGTGCAAAGATCGGAGATCAAAGCGCAAGACCCGGAAAGCCGTCGCCGCGATGCGGTGCCCCCCGCCCTGCTGCTCGATTCCCTACCTTTGACATTCCTTCATCAATTCCTGGACCACGGTCTCCAACCGGGCCGCACGCGAGCCCTTGACCAGTATTATGTCGTGTTCCCTTATCAGCCTCTCCAGATTATCACCGAGAGAGGCCGTGTCGTCAAAACAAACTACTTCGAGATTGTGATTGGCGGCCTCGCGTGCCGCTGAAGCGGTAACTCGCGTTGGCTCCCCCACCGCGATCAGCAGGTCGACACCCGCTCGCGCAATTTCGGTTCCGAGCTCGGCGTGCAAGGATTCGCTCTGCGCTCCGAGTTCGCCCATGTGCCCGCAGATGAAGACGGCACGGCGGTTCTTATCGGTCTCCACATTCGACCGGAGGCTTGTCAGGATCGCCAAGGCATTCTTCATCGAGGCGGGACTGGCATTGTAGCAGTCGTTCAACACGGTCAGCGTGCCGATTTGCAGCGGTTCGGCCCGCATGGCCACGCCGGAAAGCGTCTTCACCGCCTGTGCAAAATCACCGACAGTCAGGCCGAACTGCTCGCAGACCGCCCAGGCGGCCATCGTGTTGTCTACGTTGCCCGGGCCGGGCAGTGGCAAATCAACAGGTTTTCCTGCGATCGTGAAACTACTGGTCAAGCCATGATAGGAAATCGCCTCGGCGCGATAGTCTACGTCCGGTGATCGCCCGAACGTGCGAAATGGCCTGCCCAGTTCGCGGCAGGCGGCCGTCAGGATGTCGATATCGCCATTGACGAGAAAGACGCCATTGTCGGAAAGACCCTGAGCGATCGCCGTCTTCTCCCGGACGATGGTCTCGACGCTCCCGAAGCCGGCCAGATGGGCAGGGTGGACGTTCGTCACCACCGCCACGTCGGGCTGAGCGATGCCCGTCAGGTAGGCGATCTCGCCCAACTGATTGGCACCCAACTCGGCGACAATAACCTCGTCGTCGGGCTTGGCATCCAGCAGCGTCAGAGGCAGGCCGATGGTGTTGTTGAAGTTCTTCTGCGCCTGATGGGTTCTAAAGTGTTGGCTTAGAACGTGATAGACAATCTGTCGGGTTGTGGTCTTGCCGACCGACCCGGTGATGGCAACCACTTTGAAGCCACTCGTCTTGCGATAGTCGCGCGCCAGATCGCCCAACGCAACGATCGTGTCAGCCACCTTCAGTAGGGTCCCGTCCACCTGCACGTCCCGACTGACCACGGCACACGCCGCACCTTTGGCAAAGGCGCCGGCAACGTGATCGTGCCCGTCGAACCGCTCGCCCGCGATGGCAAAGAAGCAATCCCCCGGCTTCGTCGTCCGGGAATCAGTGCTGATCCCCCTGATGGGCCCGGACGGCTCTCCCGTCACCTGCGCATTGAGGATTCGCGCCACGGTTTCGATGGTCATCTCTTTCATCCCCGTCCCCTGAGACACTGCTGGGCGATCTCCTTGTCGCTGAAGTGGATTTTCTCACCGCCGATGATCTGGTACGTCTCGTGGCCCTTGCCCGCAATCAGGACGATGTCGTCGGGCTTGGCCTGGCGGATCGCCAGTTCGATGGCCCTCGCGCGGTCGGGCTCGACGATTCGCGTATCTTGTCGCCCATCGTTCGTTGCTCGGGGATCGACGGCGGGTTTCGGGTTCGAAGCCGGCGACGATGTCGGCGATGATCGCTTCGGGCTTCTCGGTGCGCGGGTTGTCGCTCGTGACAACGACCACATCGGCCAGACGCTGAGCGACCTTTGCCATGCGGGGCCGTTTGGTCTTGTCCCGATCACCTCCGCATCCGAAGACGACGATCAGTCTGCCTTGGCAAAGGGGCTTGAGCGTCGTCAGAACGTTTTGCAAAGCGTCGTCGGTGTGGGCGAAATCGACAAGGACGGAGAACCGGTCGCCCCCGACCTTCTCGAGCCGGCCCGGGATGGCTTTCAGTGAGGAGAGCCCCATCGCGACGGTCGGCAGGTCCAGCCCGATCGCCAGGCAAAGCCCGGCCGCAGCCAGGTGATTGGCGATGTTGTAGTCGCCGAGCAGAGGCGTGGTCACCTGGGCTTTCTTTCCCCCGTATTCAAGGGTGAATCTTGCCCCGTCGACGGTCATGGACTCGACGTGGGCGGTGAGATCGGCCGGCTCATCGACGGCGTACCAGCAGACGCGGGCGGCGGTCTGTTTGGCGATGGCCTCCGACTCCGGTGCGTGCCTGTTGAGGACGGCGGTCGCGCCCGGGGCCAGCTCGGCGAACAGGCGCGTCTTGGCGGCCAGATAGTTGTCTTTGGTCTTGTGGTAGTCGAGATGATCGCCCGAGAGGTTGGTAAACGCGGCGGCTTTGAAGTCGATGCCCGCGAGCCGATCCTGGTCGAGGGCGTGGCTGCTGGCCTCGATCACCATGTACTCGGCACCCGCTTTGACCATGCTCTCCTGCATCTCCGCGATGGTCAGCGGGTCGGGCGTCGTCAGCGAGGCGGGCGTGATGCCCGATCCGGTGTCGTAGACGACCGTGCCCATCAGCCCACAGCGGTGTCCGGCGTGGGTGATGCATGCGTGGACGAGAAAGGCGACGGTGGTTTTGCCGTTGGTCCCGGTCACGGCGACGTTCGTCAGCTTCGAGGCCGGCCGGCCTTTGCTGGCCTGGGCCAGCAGCCCTGCTGCGCGGGCGGAGTTCTCGACCGCCACCGTCGTAGTTGACGGCGAAGTGTGGTTCGGTTCCTGGCACACGATGTACTGCGCGCCGTTGGCGCAGGCCTGGTCGATGAACGCGTGGCCATCGACAGCACTGCCCGCGATGGCCACGAACACATCGCCCTTGCGCACTCTGCGCGAGTCGGTGCAGATGCCCGGCGCCTCATCGGAAGAAGCCAGTGCCAGTAGATCGTCGAATGTCATGATCGCGTATCCCCCTGCCTGTTCATGCGCAGAGAAGCCTAACTGCTGTGAATGGGCAATTTTACGTCGAAGGGTGCGAAGGTGCAACGACACGCAGCCGGTGGTCGATAAGCACAGACCTTTGCCCTCTGTGTATATCGGCAGCCGAGGCGATTTGGGATGAAAAACGAGAGGCTTGCCCGTACAATTGAGGCCGCGGGGCGAACAGGTCCCGCCATGAGCGGTATGAAATACGGAATCAAATGATGAGCTGGAATCTCTGCGCACTATCTCGGGAGGGATACAACAACATGAGAAGAGTCCTGACGATTGCCCTGTTGGTCGCCGTATGGTGCCTTCCCGCGTGGGCGACAGAAGACGAAACGGAGTATTTTGCGGTGTTCATGCAGGGCAAGAAGGTCGGTCACGCGATGAACACGCGCGCGGTCAAGGATGGCAAGGTCACCACGACGGAGGACGTGAGCATCACCATCAGCCGGCTGGGCATTCCCGTCACGGTCCGGATGACCCAGAGCAGTGTGGAGACGACCGAGGGTAAGCCACTGAGCTTCGAATCGGCGCAGCTTCTCGGCGCCATGACGATGAAGGTCTCGGGGACGGTCAGTCCCGATGGCGTGCTCGAGCTGACGAACTCGTCGTTGGGGGCGTCGCAGAAGAGCACGACGAACTGGCCCGAAGGAGCCGTGATGTCGGAAGGCTTGCGACTTGTAACGCTCGAAAAGGGGCTCACGCCTGGCTCTGAGTACACCGTGAAGATCTTCGATCCCGGGATGACGCAGGCCGTCGATGCGATCGTGTCTATCGGCGAAAAGCGGGACGTGGATCTGCTCGGGCGGATCGTCAAGCTCACTGAAGTGACCAGCACGCTGGCCATGCCCGGAGCCGGTCAGATCTCCAGCACCAGCTACGTCGACGACGACATGACGGCGCTCAAGAACGTCATGTCCATCGCGGGGATGAGTGTCGATATGGTTGCCTGCGCGAAGGAGTTTGCGCTAAGCGACAACGACGTGCTCGACATGATCGGTGCGATGTTCGTCGACAGTCCGAAGTCGCTGGGCAATCCGCGTTCGGCATCGGCGATCACCTACTGGCTTGCGCCGACCGGCAGTGAGGGTTTCACGATCCCGACAACGGACAACCAGACCGCCGAGTCGCTTGACGGGAAGAAGGTGAAACTGACGATTCGACCGGTCAAGGCTCCCGAGGGCGCGACGTTCCCATACAAGGGGGACGATCCGGCGTTGCTCGAGGCCGTCAAACCGACGCGATTCCTCCAGAGCGACCGCCCGGAGATCGTCGATCTCGCCCGTAAGGCCATTGGCGACACGAAGGACCCGGTCGAGGCGGCCAGGCGAATCGAAGCCTTCGTCGCCGACTACATCGAGGACAAGAGCCTGTCGGTGGGCTACGCCTCGGCCGCCGAGGTGGCCGCTAGTCGCCAAGGGGATTGCTCGGAATTCGCGGTGCTGACGGCGGCCATGTGCCGGGCGGTGGGCATCCCCGCCCAGGTGGTCGTAGGAGTCGCTTACGTCCAGGATTTCGCAGGGCATGAAGGATTCGGGGGCCATGCCTGGACGCGGGCCTACATCGGGGGCAAATGGATCGGCCTCGACGCGGCGTTCAAGAGCAGCGGTCGCGGCGGCTACGACGCCGGACACATCGCCCTGGCTATGGGCAACGGCGACCCCGCCGACTTCTTCAACATGGCCGGCGCCCTAGGCCGCTTCAAAGTCGAAAAGGTCGAAGTGGAGTAGGCCGGGTTCTGTATGGCCAATCGAGCCTATTCGACCTGGGCGCCTCTTAGGTAGGCTCGCTTTCGGCAGACTGCATTTGATCCCTGTATGCGATATCCACAATGGCAGGAGAGAAGTAGGCTTTCGGTCTTGTGTCGGGAATCTCCTGCAACACGCCTTTCTCGAGTAACCCGGTGACATCCGCTTTAGCGGTTGGGTAGCTGACCGAATGCCTGTCGCGCAGAGCCGGTATTGTCACAACCGGCGAAGTGAAGAGATCTTCGATAATGACATGGGCACGGACGCTCGTTTGTCCGGCCTCTTGTATGAAGCGGTCCTTGAGGATGCGAAAAGCGTCGCATCGGCGAATGGACTCCTCCGCTTGCTGTATCGTACCTCTCAGGCAGAACTCAATCCACGTTTCCCAGTCACCCTCCGAGCTGATTCGGAACAGATTGTCGATGTATTCGTCCTTATACCGCTCAAAGAACGCGCTCATGTACAGCCAGGGCATCGAGAGGTCGCACCATTTGTAGATCAACAGTGACATGAGCACACGGCCGATGCGCCCATTGCCGTCCAGAAACGGATGGATCGCCTCGAACTGGTAGTGCAACAGGAAGCACCGAACCAAAGGATCGTACTTGGCGTCTCGCTGGTTGAGTTCCTTTTCAAAGGCATCCAGACATGCCTTCAGATGATTCGCCGGAGGTGGGATGTATCGTCTGTCCGACCCGATGTGCACCTGACAGGTACGGAACTCCCCCGGTGTTCTCTCCTTTCCCCTGACACCCTTCAGAAGCGTTGCGTGGAGTTCGCGAATCAACCTCAGGCAGAACGGCAGTTCCTCCAGGAGCTTCATGCCTTGACGAAGGGCCCGGCTGTGGTTGGAGACCTCAAGCCATGCATTCCTTGGATCGCCCTCCGACTTGGGTTCCTGGGGATCGATTTCGAAGAGCAAGAGCTCTTGGGGGGAAGCGTACGTGCCTTCAAGACTTGAAGAATGCAGCGCCTCTCGTTTTTCCAGCGGCTTTAGAAGCAATTCCGGGTTGGGCAAGGTCCGACCGATGCCATCCAATCGCCCGAGAGATTCTCTCGCTTTGACCAAGAGTGGCCAGAGTCGTTCAGGAAATGCCCATTCCGGCGGCAGAGGATTGGGGATGAAGGCCCAGTCTCTCCCTGGAACCTGGATTTCCACCAACGTTCCAGTCTTCTGAGGAGTAAACTTCGTCGCGTCCATAGTGAAAGCCGATTTTAATATCCTCGATGGAATTAAAATATACGGCGATATATTTCAATATGATAGGGCCAGTTAAACCGGATTGCAAGAAGAATGAGTAACATGAGCCAGGACAAGTAGTTAGATACAGGCAGTCCGGTAATATACTTGTTCTGGCGGCAGTGAAGGCGGTTGCGAGGGACTAAATCTTACACGAAGGCACCATTTCGGCGTGTTACGTCGGTGCGATCGTCATTCGAATTGGACGTCGACGGCGACGAACTCTACGTTGCTGTTGCCGTTGTAGTGATTGATCTGGGCCTCGAAGGCGACGTTGAAGAATTCCTTCTCGAGCATCTTCTTTTCGAGGTGGCCCATACGGAACCCAACGCAGCGGGCGGCGCCGGTGTTGTCGGCGATGGTGAACTGGAGATGGTCGCCCTTGGCCCCGACACGTCTCGGATTCGCCGCGAGCCTCACACCCTTGACGGCGAAAATTGGCTTCGGATTGCCCTGCCCATACGGGCCCAACCTGCCCAGTTGCTCGACGGCCTCCCGGTTGAACTGCTTGAGCGGGGCCAGTGCGTCAATGTGGAGCTTGGCTACGATATCGGCTTCGTGCAAATTCTCGGCCGCGTAGGCCTCGAAATCGGCGGTGAAGTCGTCGATCCGGTCCGGCTCGATCGTCAGGCCGGCCGCCATCGTATGGCCCCCGAACGTCGTCAGGTGGTCCGAGCAGGCCTTGATCGCGTCGAGCAGCGGGAAGCCCGGGATCGACCGGGCCGAACCTGAGGCGGCGCCATTCTCTCCGGGCGAGGCGTTGATCATGATCGTGGGTCGATAGTATTTGTCGACAAGCCGTGAGGCGACGATGCCCAGCACGCCCGTATGCCAGCCCTCGGCTGCCAGCACGATGCTGCGCCGGTCGGGATGGTTGTATCCCCTCTCGATAACCATCTCGCAGGCCTGCTTGACGATCTTGCGTTCGCACTGCTGCCTCTGGGTGTTCTGGTCCTTGAGGTACTCGGCGATCTGCACGGCCCGCAGGTCGCTCGTGCTGGTCATCAGCTCGACGGCCAAGCGAGCGTGGCCCATGCGACCGGCCGCATTGAGCATCGGCGCCAAGCGGAACCCGATGGCGTAGCTGTCGAGGCCTTGCCCGGTCAGTCCGGCTGAAGCGATCAGGGCACGAAGACCGCAGAGTTTCGTCTCAGGCAGCGCCTGGAGTCCGAAGCTGGTCAGGATGCGGTTCTCGCCCCGAAGGTCTACCACGTCGGCAACCGTCCCCATCGCCGCCAGGCTGGTGGCGTTGAGCATGAACTCTCGCAGTTTCGGGTCGAGCCGAGGTCCTTTGCTGAACTCGTCGGCCAGCGCCAGGCGAGTTTGTAGGCGACCATCGCTCCGGCCGAGTCCTGGTTCGGATACGAGGGGTCCATGACCGGGTGTACGATGGCGACCGCTTCCGGAAAGGCCGCTTCAGGTGCGTGGTGGTCGGTGATGATCAGGTCCAGGCCGAGCTGGCGGGCTTGAGCGGCGGCGTCGATGGCGGTGATCCCACAATCGACGGTTACGACCAAGCTCGTGCCCCCTTCGGCCAGCGAGCGGACGGCGGCGATATTGAGCCCATAGCCCTCGTCGATCCGATGAGGAATGTAGAAATCGACCATCGCGCCGAGCAGCGTCAGCAGCTCCCAGAGGATGGAGACGCCCGTGATGCCGTCGACATCGTAGTCGCCATAGATGGTGATCTTCTCTTTGCCTTCGATCGCCTGTTTGATCCGCTGCACAGCCGGTTCGACCCCGGGCATCTTCTCCGGGCGGATCAGCTCGGTGAGCTTGGGACGCAGGAAGACGCTGCCGTCGGAGGCCTCGGTGATCCCGCGATTGACGAGCACCTGCGCCACCAGGGGCGAGACCCTCAGCGACTGGGCCAGCGACGTGACCCGGTCATCGGTCGGTTGGACCACCCACTCATTCACCTGCGTCCTTGCGGATAATATCATCTAACCTCATGCCCGATCGTTGCGGCTGCAAAAACATCCCGGCACTTCTTATATCAAAACCGCTCTGGCTTCTCAAGCGTTCTCTATTCATCATCCGTTCGTAGTGACGCCGTAAGGCGTTATACCTCTGTGAAAAGTATGCCCTCACGGGCACGCCACGAACGGCGTACAAACGAAAAGCGAGCCGCACCATCGGTGGCACGGCTCGCTTGAGTGGATGCTTTGCTGTGTTTCAGGTTGTCGATCAGTTCGCGCTGGGCAGTTCGTACCGCGCCAGGCTGCCGACGTCGCCCATCTGCGGGCTGTAGGGTTTGAGCCGGAAACTGTAGGTGTAGGGCTTGGCCGGCAACGTGTATTCCGGGTGCGTGCGAGCACCCAACTGTCGTCGCCACCGACGCCCTGCTGCTTGTAGTCGAGATTCACCGTGATGAAGTCACGCCTGGGCAGCTCGTTGATGTGCGTGGCCTTCTCGAGGTCTTCCATGCTGAACGGCCAGGCGCTGACACTGAGCAGAGGCATCCCGACGGCCAGCAGCCCCGCGCCGCGTTCGTTGGTCAGGGTCATCCAGCGGACGTCGGTCTTGTTGCCGTTCTCCTGGGGCCGGACGTAGACGTGGATCTCCTTCTCGACGGGGCCCGAGTACAACCCGACCGCCGCACCGGTCTTGCGATCCCAGTACGTCTCCTGGGGCCCGCGACCGAACCAGGTCATCTCTGAGAACTGGGCGGGAATCGCCATCTGCATCCCGAACCGAGGCAGGTCGGGAATCTCGTTACCCGACGGGGTAACGCTCATCGTGACGACGATATCGGCGGTGCCATAGACGTCGTAGGTGGTGGTGCATCGCGTGTTATCGCCCACCGGCAATTTGGCGTCGACGATGATCCTCGCCATCTTGGTGTTGACCTGCTCGGCCCGGACCGATTCGACGGTACGGTCGGGTCCGGCCTTCCGCCAGACGCCTTGTCGACGAGGCATGCCGTTGCCATTGTCGTTGTCGGTCGGCACGCGCCAGAAGTTGGGCGTCAGCGGCGCCACGAGGACCTCGAAGTCGTTGAACTTCAGCGATTCGAGCGCACCGCTCTGGTTGCCGACGGTGACCTCGAGGTTCGGGCCGGTCACCGTGTAGCCCTCATCCTCCTGATGCAACGTCACGTCGGGCATCAGACGCAGGTCCGCAACGGTCGGCACGGGGTTTCGAACGGAACTTCGAATTGGTCCCACGCGACGACGTGCCCCTTCGGCCCCCACCGGTGGTCCTGAGCCAGGGCGAACGTCACCTTCAGCCAGTACTCGGCGGCGCTTTCGGGCATTGGGTCAGTCACTGGGATCTTGATCTCTCGCGAAGCTCCGGCAGGGATATCCAGCTTGGGCAGTTCGCCTTTCTCGATGACCTTTCCATCGGAAGTCAGCTCCCACGTGACATCGACGAAGTCGAGATCGAGCACGTCGTACTCGTTCGCGATGGACACCAGACCGGCCTTCGCATCGACCGGCGTGACATGGATGCGCTGATAGACCTTCTTGACTTCGCACAGCGACGGATTCGGCTTGCGGTCGGGCTGAACGATTCCGTTGCAGCAGAAGTTTCCGTCGTTGGGCGTGTCACCGTAATCGCCTCCGTAGGCCCAGAACATCGTGCCGTTGGCGGCGTACTTGCGCAGCCCCTGATCGGCCCAGTCCCAAATGAACCCGCCGATGAGCCGCTTGTGGGCCCGGATCGCGTCCCAGTATTCCTTCAGGTTGCCGACGGAGTTGCCCATCGCGTGAGCGTATTCGCACAGCACCATGGGCCGGTCCTCGTTCGGATTGGTGGCCATGCGGATGATCTGGGGAATGCGGGCATACATCCGGCTCTGCACATCGACGTAGTACGGGTCTTTGGGCCTGCCCACGGCACCTTCGTAATGGACGGGCCTCGTGGAATCGTAATCGTGAATCCAGGCGGCCATCGCGGCGTGGTTCGGGCCGCACCCGCTCTCGTTGCCCAGCGACCAGAAGATCACCGACGGGTGGTTCTTGTCGCGTTCGACCATGCGAATGGCCCGGTCGACAAAGGCGTTGTGCCAGCTTGCGACGTTAGTGAGGTAGCCCGCCTTGCCCATGCGTTTCGAGGTTGGTCTCGTCGAAAAGGTAGATGCCGTACTGGTCGCACAGCTCGTACCACTGCGGGTCGTCGGGATAGTGGGACGTGCGGACGGCGTTGATGTTATTCTGCTTGAGCAGCTTGATGTCCTGCACCATCCGGCCCAGCGGGATCGCTCGGCCGTGGTCGGGGTCGTGCTCGTGACGGTTGACGCCGAACAGCTTGACGGACCGGCCATTGACCAGTAGTTGCCCGTCTTTGATCTCGATCTTGCGGAAACCGATCTTGCAGCTTTCGGCTTCGACCACGTTACCGTCGGCATCGTGCAGTGACAGCACCAGCGTGTAGAGATTGGGTACCTCATCCGACCACTGTTTTGCCTCCGGGACGGTCGTCTGCATCAGCGCGAATGGAACGTTGTCCCGCTGTGGATAGCGCTCGTCGAGGATGCGGCGGGCGTCGATCTTGAGTGGCTCGCTCAGCACCGATTCGGTCCCGTCGTAGAGCCTGGCCTGAACGCTCCAGCCTCGCGTCGAAACGTCCGCATAGGTCGCCAGCTTCGGGCGGATCATGAGAACGCCGTTCTGATAGAGATCGTCCAGCGTGCTGCGGACGAAGAAGTCGCGGATGTGCACCTTCGGGGTCGCGAACAGATAGACCTTGCGATAGATGCCGCTGAGCCGCCACATGTCCTGGTCTTCGAGATAGCTGCCGTCGGACCAGCGATAGACCTCGACGGCCACGAGGTTCTTGCCCGGCCTGACATACTTGGTGACGTTGAACTCGGCCGGCGTCATGCTGCCCTCGCTGTAGCCGACTTCGCAGCCGTTGATCCAGAGGTAGAAGGCGCTCTTGACGCCGTCGAAGTGCAGGAAGATCTCGCGTCCGTCCCATCCCTCGGGAATCTCGAAGACCCTTCGATACGAACCGACGGGATTATACTCGTGCGGAATGTACGGCGGATTGGGCGGGAAGGGGTAACGCATGTTCGTGTAGATGGGTATGCCGTACCCGTACTCCTGCCAGTTGGCGGGCACGCGAATGTCGTTCCATCCGCTGACGTCGAAGCCCGGCTTGTAGAAATCCATCGGCCGGTCGGCGGGCTTGTTGACCCAGTTGAACTTCCACGTCCCGTTGAGCGACTTGTAGAACGGTGACGCCTCACGGATGCACTCGACGGCGCTGTCGATGTCACCATAGGGCGTGAGCGTGCAATGTCCGGGTTCCTTGTTGATCCCGATCACCCGCTCGTTCTCCCAGTCAAGAGGCAAAGTAGGTGCCCCTTGTGCCGCCGCGGTCTGCGCACAGCGAGAACAGGAGAACCGAAAGCAGCAGTACGCTCGACAATACCGGGAATTTGGGCAGCTTCGACATTTGGTCCTTCTCCATAGCTAAGGGTTGGTCACGGCCTATCGCCAGGCGGCGTCTCGCGCATCCGCATCGCAAACGGAGGGCGGACCCGCGCCGTTGGCTGACGTCCACGGGATCAAGATATACCATTTTGACGGGGAATTCGCAACACCAGGACGCGACGATGCCACCGGGGGAGGAGCTTGTGGGGCTGTCCGCGCAAATTCGAAGCACGAATGTCGAAATGCGAAACCAATCCAAATGCTCAAGATCCGAAGGGCTCAAACACGCAGTCCGAGAGCGCCGTCTTTGAGCTTCGAGCTTTGGTGGGTGTTCTGAATTTCGAAATGCGGATTTCAATCCGGGGCTTAAACGCTTCCTGTAGAACAGCTTACGACGAGCTGTGTGGCCTGCGCCGCAACGCTACGTTCTCCAGCGCAGGCGGGTGGTGTCGCCGTCGAGTCGCGTGTTGCCTTCGAGGGCGTGCAGCGTGAAGATGCCTTCATTGACGCCCAGTCGTGCATCGACCCAGCCGACGGGTTGGCCGTTTTCGGAGTTGTATCCGGTTGCGGGGATGTTGATCAGGTGGATACCATCGATCTGGGAGTACCCGAACCGGTGTGAATGCCCGTACACGATGGCTTTGACCTTCGCCATCGGCCTGACGATTTCCAGGAACGCCTCGGCGTCCCAGAGGGCGTCTTTACCGATAACCGGGTGGTGAAGCATCAGCACCACAGGGATCTCATCGCAGGCATTGAGATAGGTCCGAAGCCAGTTGCGCTGCCCCCGGCCCAGTCTGCCCCAGGGCAAATCCACAAACAGAAGCGAATCGAGAACGATCAGCTTCACCGGCCCGGCGTTGACGGTGAGCATGTGTTTGCCGTTGACAACCCACGCGGGATGGTATGATTTCTGGAAGGCGTGGAGGAAATTCTCGCGATCATCGTGGTTGCCCGTCGCCAGGTGGACCGGACGCTCCTGCGCGAGAGGTGCCACCAGTTCGCGGAAGTTCTTGTAGTCCGCCTCGTGGCCCTTGAGCCTTGCCAAATCTCCGGTCACGACGAGGCCTTCCGGCGGGCTGACCAGGATCTGATTGCGAATCTCGCTGAGATTCTGATAAGGGCAGAAACCGCGATACTTCTGATCGGGATCAGCCGCGATGTGCGTATCCGACAGGAATGCCCAATGCGCCGGCTCACTGGTGCGAGCGATGGCGGTCCGACTCGATCCGAACGCGGTGAGTCCGCTTGCGATTGCGATCGTCGTCTTGAGGAATTGCCTTCTATCGAGCATCGACTCGGGGCCATCCAACATAGGGTGCTGCCTTTCCATTGTTTGGTGATCGGTTGGCCTCGGGGGAATGGTCCGGGGGCGCTTGAGCGGATCCTGCCGGCGCCAAGCCGATGGCTTGTCACCCGGTGCGTGATGCCGTTCGTTACGCCGGCCCGTCCGTGTGCCCCCCAGGCAACCATCTTGGTTACCCTTAAACTATATGAAGTGCTATCGGCGCGGAGGGGCAGCGCACTCCATTCGGATCGAGTTGCCTTTTTCTTAGAACGGCGTTACGCCCGTGCAGACTCGGTTTCACACCTTCGAAGAAGTGCGTCAGCCGTTGCGTTGCCATGTGTTATCGGCCGTGATGCAATCCTCGAATTCTTGTGTAGCTGAGCCAATCGATGCGAGGGTCGCGAAGAGACGCGCGACGTGGCGGAACGGCTTTATTGTTGAGGCGAAAACGGCAACCTCTATAATGACCTGACCAATGTCCCGAGGCAGGTTTCTTGGATGGGCTGACACATGGATCTGAATCCCTTCGATATCGGTGTCTTTCTGGCATTCATCGGCGTGGTCGTTGCCTTCAGCATGTTCAAGAGCCGTCGGGAGAAGACCAGCGAAGACTATTTTCTCGCCGGTCGCGGTCTGACCTGGCCGCTGATCGGGCTGTCCATCGTCGCGGCCAATATCTCTACCGAGCAGTTCGTCGGCATGGCAGGCCAGGGCGCCGGCGATGTGGGACTGGCGGTGAGCAACTGGCAGTTGTTCGGCAGCATCGGCATCGTCGTCATCGCCTTCACCCTGCTGCCCCGCTTCCTCAGGGCAGGCATCTACACCATGCCCGAGTATCTCGAATATCGCTACAACTCGGTGGCCCGGGCGCTGATGGCCCTGACGACCGTGGTGATCTACGTGGCGCGTGCTGCTGACGGCGGTGCTCTATTCCGGCGGCCTCACGCTACAGAAGATTTTCGATGTGAGTTTGATCAAGGGCATCTGGCTCATCGGTTCGATCGCGGCGCTCTATACCGTCTGGGGCGGGCTCAAAGCCGTCGCGTGGGCCGACCTGTTTCAGGGCGGTGCGCTGCTGGTTGGCGGCATCGTGACATTCTTCCTGGGGCTGCACGCCTGCGGAGGCTGGGAGCAGTTCTCGACGACCAATGCCGACAAGCTGCACATGGTCCTGCCCGCCAGTCACGAGGGGCTGCCCTGGACGGGCGTGCTCTCGGGCATGTGGATCGTGTTGGTGTACTACTGCGGCCTGAATCAGTTCATCGTGCAGCGGAACCTCGCCGCCAAGACGCTGCGGGACGGCCAGCTTGGCGTGATCTTTGCCGGCGCGCTGTGGCTGCTGATTCCGTTCGCCATCGTCCTGCCCGGCATCATGTCGTATCAACTCTATGGCGACCAGATGACGACACCGGATGAAGCGTTTCCGACGATGATCCGCAACCTGGTTCCGGCGGGCTTGCGGGTTCATGCTGGCGGCGATCGCCGGCGCGGTTATCAGCTCGCTGGCGTCGATGTTGAACTCCGCGTCAACGATCTTCACGATGGACGTTTACAACCGGCTGCTCGACCGCAAGGCCCCTCAAACGCGGTTGTTGCTGTTGGGCCGTGTCACGACGGGGGCGTTCGTCGTGGTCGGCTGCCTGCTCGCGCCGATGCTGGCCGATCCGAAGTTCGGCGGTGTGTTCCAGTACATCCAGCAGTTCCAGGGCTACATCTGGCCCGGGGTGGTGGCCGCCTTCCTCTTCGGCATGGTAATTCCGAAGGCCCCCGGCGCGGCGGGCGTGGCGGCGCTGATCAGCGGGCCGATCATCTACGGAATCTTCCAAAAGTCCTCGACGACGCTGCACTTCCTGATCCAGGTCGCCCTGACCTTCGCGATCGTCGTGGCGATCATGAGCTTGATCACGTTGCTCTGGCCGTTGCGAAGTCCGAAGGTGCTGCCTGTTCGCGAGGGGATGGATACGCGAACGGCGACGGAGGTGAAGGTCGCCGGTGTGGCGGTCATCCTCGCAGTCGCCGTGTTTTACATCATCTTCTGGTAGGACCTGCCGTCGCTGCTCTACCAGCCGCCGGGGCTGAGCATGTCACTGACGGGCGTATTCCACCAGGCGGGATCGCGGAAGTACTGCTTCAGTTGCATCGCAGCGTTGACGCCATCGGCGACGGCGGTGACAAGCTGCATCGCGGCACCGATCCGGCAGTCCCCGGCCGCGAAAACGCCGGGCACGCTCGTTCGCAGGTAAGCGCAATCGCACCGGATGAACCCGATGTCCGTCAACTCCACAAAGCCCTTGAGGAAGTCGGTGTTGGGAATCATGCCGACGAAGATGAAGACGCCGTCACAGGGATACGACTCTTCCTCATTCGTCTTGACATTCTTGAGCCTGGCCGACTGCACCTTGCCTTCGCCTTCGATGGCGGTTGCGACGGTGTCGTATTTGATCACGAGATTGGAGTCGGGCTCGTTGGCCTTGGCGAGCAGCTCCTCGACGAGGACCTTCTCGGCCCGGAACTCATCCCGACGGTGAATCAACGTCACCTTGTCGGCGTACTTGGTCAGATGCAGGGTTTCTTCGAGCGCGGTGTTGCCCCCTCCGACGGAGACGACTTCCTTGCCTCGGAAGAACGGTGCATCGCAGGTGCCACAATAGCTGACGCCCGCGCCGGCGTTGCGGAATTCGTCCTCGCCCGGGACACCCAGCTTGCGGTAGCTGCTTCCAGGGGACAGAATCACGGCGCGGGCGACGTAGGTGTCCTTGCCCGCGTGGACGGCAATGTGCCCGTTGTCGAGTCGTTCCAGGCTTTCGACGTCGGCGCCGCTCTGAATGTTGGCCCCGAAGCTCTCGACCTGTTTCTGCATGTTCTCGATCAGGCTCGGGCCGTCGATCTTCTCGAAACCAGGGTAGTTCTCGATCCGGTCGGTGTTGTTGATCTGGCCGCCCGGCATGAACTTCTCGAGAATCACCGTGTCGAGCCGGTCTCTGGCGGTATACAGGCCGGCTCCCAGACCCGCAGGCCCACCGCCGATGATAATCACGTCGTGTGTCGTCTCAGCCATAACATCTACCAACAAATGACAGATCAAATTGCGTTTCTTACAGGTACGGCTCGATCTTCTGCTTGAGGTCCGCCTCGAAGCTCGGGGTCACGCCCGTGATCTGATCGACAAGCTGCCCTTCATTGAATACGAACATGGTGGGAATACTCATGATGCCATACTGGGTCGCCACCTGTCGCTCGTCGTCGATATTGACCTTACAGACCTTCAGTTGTCCGTCGTATTCGTCGGCGACTTTTTCCAGCACAGGGGCCGCCATCCGGCACGGGCCGCACCACGGCGCCCAGAAGTCCACGATCACCGGGACGTCGGAGCCCAGCACTTCAGTCGCGAAATCGGCATCGGTTACGTCAATGGTCTTGCCTGCTGCCATCCTTGTTCTCCTCGAAGATACCGTGTTCATCGAATTGAAAGCCGAGCCGCGATACTATGAAGCGAATGCCCTCCTGTCAATCAGCTTCAAGCTCGATTCGAGGTTGCTCTTTGCTCAATCCGGTCTGTACAACCGCACCGGGCCCACCAGGCCGCTTGCGACGGGCTCTCGCCCTCTCGTCCAGCGGACGGCGGTGGGATTGTCTATCAGCGACTGGCAGTAGTTGAACAGCGTGGTCGTCACCTTGACTTCGAGTACGTTACGGCCTTCCCTCAGTGCGTCGGCCGCGTCGTACCGGTGCCGGCCCCACCAGCGGAGCCCCAGGGGTTTAGCGTTAAGCGTCACCTCGGAGATGTCGTGGACCTGACCCAAATCGAGCAGGCTGTACTCGGTGTTGGGGATATCGAACTCGGTCCGGTAGACCGCGACGCCCGCGAACGTGGCCAGATCCTGATCGGGCATCTGGGCCAGATCGATCAGCGTATTGAACGTTCGCGTGAATTCTCGGTCGCTGACAGCGTGCTCGAAGGTCACCTGCCAGGGGGCACTGAGCGTGACAAAGCGTTCGGGTTCCGGGTGAACGAGCGGTTCACCGCCCTGCTGCGACCCAGCCGGTTCGAAGATTAGCAGGAGGGATTCGAAGGGTTCGAGGCGGATCGGCAGCATGTTCTTCGCTCCGTCCTGAGAGACGGGCGACCGTGACCCTGTCTCAGGGTCCCACCGCCAGGGCGTCTTGCCCTCGGCGTCGAACGTCGCCTCGAACGCGAGCGGTTCGGTCCGATGCAGATTGACCAGGAAGAAGATGTCGCGAGAGCCCAGCTTGTGGTGGATCTGAAACAGTCGCTCGTGAGGCTTGTCGAAGTAGATCGACGGCTGGACCTTGAGTTTGGCCAGGACGTCGCCTGCCCACGGAAGCAGCTCATCGGCCTTGGGCTCCGCGGCCTGGAGAATACGCCCGGAATTCGCCTTCAACGCCGCCTCGACAGCCTGCCGCACATCCCTGTCATTCTGTTCCACCTCGGACAAACACGCGGATCGATGGGGAGCGTTGCCCACGAAGACGATTTTGCCGCCCGCTTGGGCATATCGCTGGATAGCACGAGCGGCAGCCGGTTCGAGCGTTTCGACGCTGGCGACGATCAAGGCCTCGTAGGCCATTGGGCCAAAGTGCAACTTGCCCCCTTCGAATGTCGCCTTCTCCAGCACGGTTCGGTTCACGTAATCGGCCGAGCAGCCGTTCTGGTGGATGGCCTGCCAGAGCAGGTGCAGGTAACCAGGCGTGTAGACGAACGGCCCGCGGTCCAGACCATCTCGGCTCCAGACGTCGGCGGTGGGCCCGAGAATCGCGATCTGAACGTGGGGTTTCGTCTGTTGCAGAACGTGAGAGAGCCTCGCGCAGTAGTCGGTCCACTTGCCAAAATGCGGCCACCAGGGATTCTGCTCGTTGAAGTAGGTTCCGTAGCGGACCCAGCCCGGGAAACCCGCCTCCGGTGGTGAGTAGTTGAACCCGTGCAGCACGAAATGATTGACTCCCGTGATGACGCTCAGGTCCGTCGCCTGTTTGATGTATTCGAGCGTGGCGCGAAAGACGCCTTGCGTGTTGGTCATCGCCTCGCACCCCACCAGGGGTCGGTCGGTCAGATGCGCCCCCGACGCGGCGTACTTGTTCCAGACCGCGTAGCGAATCCCATCGAGCGGGTCCCAGTTGCTGAACAGCCACGTGTCGCCTTCGGGGATGTCGGGCACCATGTAGCCATCCAGCATGCCCATCAGCCAGGGATGGCCATAAGCCTGGTATCGGCTCAGCGTCCCATTGGTGTGGCACCATTGGTTGAACGGTTCGAGGAACCGCTCGTGAAACAGCTCGACGAGGGTCTTGCTGAAGTCGTAGCGGGCCCGGCGGACCGTATCGGCAAGGGAACTGCTGTCTTTCGGATCATCCTTTTCGAGGACGAAGGGCAGATAAGGCCAGAGTGAATAGCCTCGACGCTTCTCGAACTCGGAAGGCAAATCGCCCGTCCAGTTGGCGCCGGACAGCTCTATGCTGTCGCAGAACATCGCCCGCAGGCCGTCTCCAAGTTCGCCACCGAGCACGGGGCCGAGCTTGTCCGACATGCGATCGAGATATTGCTGAACCGGTGCCCTGTTGTAGTGGTCCAGCACGGGGCCATCGGCGCCGGGGGCGCCCCACATCACCGCCCGGAAACTCCGCTGCCACGTTCCGATGTACAGCGTGTGGTCACCAGCCGGGATGTCGAATCGGACGGTTCCGTCCGGGCCGACATCAGGCATCAGATCGATGGCGGAATCGATGCGGTCGATGTCCGCAGGAGCCAATCGCAGGAACAGAAGTTCGGGATCGGGCTTGTCCTGCACTTCATAAGGTGTCTTCGGAGGGCTCAGCAGAGCCTTGACGGGGCTGCTGAAGACGCCCGGCCCTTTGAGTTCCTTCTTGCTCAGCGTGATGCCCTGAACGGTCTGGCTCGGGTCGAGGAACTTACCACCGAAAGGCCAACCCGTGCCCACGATCAGATCGGCGATCATACCCCGCTCCCTGGCCCCTTCGACGGCCACTTTGACCAGCCGATTCCATGCGGGACTCAGCCATTCCAGGGCCTCAGGCGATGTAGGCTGCGATTCCTGAGGCATGGCGATCGGATTGATCTCGATACCGCCAATGCCGGCCGCCTTCATCAGATCCAGTTCGCGGAGGATCTCCGCTTCGGTGACGCGGTTGCCGTTCCACCACCATCGCACGAAAGGTCTGGCCTGAGCGGGCGGACTGCGGAATCCTTCGTAGAGGGCATCGTCCGCCGCATGGCAGGGCAGGCTGTGAGCCAGGGCCGGCAGCAGGACAGATAGTGTCAACGCGAATATCGATCTCGTGGAAGCGAACTCACCCGATGTGCGCATGTCGTCACCTTCCTTTGCTTTTGCCGCGATGCCGGCGCTCTACGTCGAGGCTGCTTCTGCCGTCTGGGCGTTGGCTCGCTCGATCAGGGCAGGCAGCTCGGAGATATGCTGGATTTTCCACGCGCCGCGTGGAGCGGCTTTGCCCGCGTTGGTGTAGGCGTCCTTGAGGGCGGCTCTCATGCCGAAGCCGAGGGCAGGCTCGACATCCATATCGACGCGGTCGCCGACGAACAGAATATTCCCGGGGGCCTCGGCAATCCGCTCGGCCGCAATCTCGAACACACGTGGGTCGGGCTTGCGCGTGCCCAGTTCGTAGGAGTAGACCCGCATGCAGAAGAAATCGAGCAGGCCAAGCTCCGAGAGCTGCCTTTCGAGCGAAGCACGGTTCACGAACGTGTTCGAGACGATGCCCAGCTTCAGACCCGATTCGGTCAGGCGTGCCAGCGTCTCGTGCAGGTCGGGCTCGATCTCGGCCAGAACGCTGAGTGGCTCATACCACCGCCAGATGACTTCCTCCCACTGCTCCCGCGAGAGATGCACCCCCTCTTTGCGGCCGACGTCCTGCAGCAGGGCCAGCGAATCGAAGTCCCTGCCTCGCGATTCCGCCAGGAAGTGTCGCAGCCGAAGCCGCACCAGATAGCGCAGAAAATAGGAGCCGAAGCTGCCCACCGGCTGACCCTGCCCCTTCAGATAGTCGTGGGACGACCGCGCTCCCTGCAAGATCAGCCTGGTCTTCTTGATCTTGCCGAAGTTCAGCAGGGTTTCCCCCAGGTCGAAAAGGACTGCCTTGATCTCATCCATGAAAGGCGAACTCAAGCATCAAAATGGTGCCATCGCGGTGTCGAGACGATGGCGAACTCACTGTTTCAGCACCGGGACATCCTCGCCAAAGATCTCCCGAACCCAGGCGAACATCTCATCGTCGGAGATCACCGAAACGCGATCGCTCGCGTATTCAGCGTCGATCCGATCCTTGATCTTCACGATGCGCGGGTCGTGCTTGGCGATCTGAATATCGTAGTGGGCCTCGACCCAGTGCTTGATGCCTGCCGCCCCCGTCTTGTCGGTGATCGCGACGCCGATGGAGCGTTTGAGCAGCTTCTCGGTGTCGAAGCAGTTGTAGATCTCTTCGTTTTTGAGCAGCCCGTCGGCGTGAATGCCCGCCCGCGTCACGTTGAAGTCGCGCCCGACCAGCGGGTAGTTGCGCGGGATCTCGAAGTTCATCTCCTTGTGTACGTATTCGGCCAGCTCGGTGATCGCGGCGTAGTTGACGCCTTCCGTCATGCCCTTCAACTGGGCGTGCTCGACCACGAGGGCTTCCAGAGGCGGATTCCCGGTCCGCTCGCCGCACCCGAACAGAGCCGCGTTGGCGGCGCAGCAGCCATAGAGCCAGGCGGTGGATGCGTCTACCAGCACCTTGTGGAAGTCGTTGTGCCCATGCCATTCGAGTTGCTCGGCCTGGACCCCGATCTTGCGGAGGCTGTGCACCAGCTTGGGAACGCTGCGGGGCAGCGCCACGCCGGGCCAGGGAATCCCGAACCCCAGCGTGTCGCAGAGGCGAATCTTGACGGGTTGATTGTACTCCTCGCCGATCTTCAACAATTCGTTGGCGAACGGCAGCACGAAGCCGTCGAAATCGGCGCGTGTAACGTCTTCCATGTGGCAGCGTGGACGCACCCCGCTGTCGAGGGCCGCCTTGACGATATCGAGATAGGCGTTCAGCGCCTGCGACCGCGTCTTACGTAGCTTCAGGAAGATGTGGTAGTCGCTGGCGGAGGTGAGGATGCCGGTCTCTTCGAGCCCCATCTGCGAGACGAGCTTGAAGTCGGCGGCTACCGCGCGAATCCATCCGGTGATCTCGGGGTATCGGTAGCCCCGCGCCTGGCAGAGCTCGACGGCCTTGCGGTCGCGCTCGGAGTACAGAAAGAACTCGCACTGCCGGATCAGACCGGTCCCACCGTCGATCTCGTGCAGAAGATCGAAGATGCGGAGGATCTGCTCGGGCTTGTAAGGGGGCTTGGCCTGTTGGCCGTCGCGGAACGTGGTGTCCGTGATCCAGATCTTCTCGGGGAGATCGTACGGAACGCGTTCGTCGTCGAAGATGACCTTCGGGAACTCGCTATAGGGAAACGTCTCGCGATAGAGATTGGGCTTATCGACATCCGCCAGTGCAATGGTTCTGTCTGCCATGACTAACCTCCCAAAAGCGTCATTACATGCTCCGAGCCTGACGCTATGTTCACATTTGGCTCATGGTGCGACCGACGACACCGCCGTGTTGTGGCGGCCGGTCAGCTTCGCCTCACCTGGCTGAGCCATGCGATATTACCGGGTTTTGGCCCGAATGTAAACACCGCAGCGTCGATTGCCAATCGGGGATGAGGTCCGGGGAGGTGGCTCCGTTGCCCTGCTGTCGAAAGAGGCCCGCCCTTCCGTCCTCAGCGAGCGATGCAGTAGAGCGAATCCTCCGTGCGGACGATGAGACGGGAGTCCGCGACAGCGATGGAGGCGTAGCAGCCGCTATCCAGCTCGTTCTGGGCCAGGATTCGCGGTTTGCACTCAGCGGCCACCACGGTGGTCAAGCCGCTGGTGTTGCAGGCGTAGACCTTGCCGTCGCCGGCAACGGGCGAGGCCAGATATCGGCCTTTGAGCCGCTTCTTCCAGTGCAGCTTCCCGGAAACTGCGTCGTAAGCCCGCATCACACCCGTATCCGTGATGGTGAAGAGGATTCCGTTGCAGATCACGGGCGAAACGCAGCCCGGCGTATCCTTCGATGCCTGCCACAGCTCCCTGACCGGGCAATGAGCCTCCGGACCGGGCAATTCGAAGGCGATCAGACCCTTTGGGCCCCATGTTCCGCCACCCACGTAGAAGGTCGATCCGCTTCGGATGACGCTCGCGACCATCTGTTCCATGGGGATATCGTGTTCCCACAACTGACGCCCCGATGCGACGTCGAAACAGAGGACGCTGCGGAAGGATGCGACGATCAGCTTCGCTCCGGTGCCGTCATCGTACAGAAGTCCGGTCGTATAGGCCATGCGCAGGTGCGGGGGATAGACCTTCCAGACGACGTCGCCCGTGGCGGTGTCGAAGGCGGCCATCCAGGTCGATCGTTTTGTGTTCTCTTCGCTTTCCTGGAGAATAATTGTTTTGTCGCCGCATATCAGCACCGACGCCGCCGCTCCATAGCGCGTGTCGCCCACATACTGCGGATCGGTGGTCTTCCAGATCACATGCCCGTCGAAGTCGAGGCAGGCAACGCCGACTCCGAAATTGGCCACCACGTGGCGACCGTCAGTCGCGGGCGTCGGGGTCGCGTAGGAATTATCCCGATGTTTACGCTCGGCCGGCGCGGTGAAGACACGGGTTTCCCACAGGATGTCTCCAGCCCCAAGGTCTACGCACACCACGGCTCGGCACATGTTCCTCTGCGGCAGAAGCAGGTTGATCGGGACGAAGACCAGCGCCGCAAGGGCGGTCATCAGGGCAAAAAGCACCATGGATCGCACGCTCCCGGCGCGATGCATATCCTTATGTTTCCAGGAGATACGGACGTTGTTGAGCGATTGTAGCAGGGGCGTCTTCTCCCCGGGTTTGCTGCCCAGCCGAATCTCGAAGTAGCCCAGAAGGTGCCACGCTGCAACGATCGCTGCAGGGACGATGAAAAGCAGTCGCGTCCAGAGAACGACATTGTATTTCCACTCGTCCGGGGGTGTCAGGACCACGAACGCAGCCGCCATAGGGATCAACGCCAGTGCGCTGACCAGGCGCAGATGGAGCGAGCCCTGACCCAGTGCAGTGCCGTGGCATATCCGAACAGAGCGACGGCTCCGGTGTTGAGCCACGTCGCGGCGTCGACCTCCTTGCCGATGTAGAAGAGGTGCTCCGTGTCGTAGGTTCCGAGCAAGCGAGCCAGAATCGCTCCAATTGTGGCGTCATATCGCTCCCGGAAAGAACAACAACGCTCGCGGAGGCCAGGAAGAAAATGGTCATGCCCGCCGTCGCCAGAACGGTACTAAGCGTCTGACCTGCCGACGCGTTCCTGATTCCATCGGCTTCGAGGGGACGCGCTCGCAGTCGGGAGACTGGCCCTGCCAGGACCATGAGTGCGAACAGCACCGTCAGAAAGCCGCCCGCACCGACGGCGGCCCGGCGTACGATCTGGGGCATCGGGTCCTCGTATGCGGTGGTGATGAAGACCTTGTCGCCACTGATGATGGGCGAGGAGCAGCCTTCCCCCGGGAGTTTCGTCTTCCATTGAATGTTCGCACTGCCCTCGCTCCACCTTTCGGGCAGGTTCGCATCGGTCGTTACACCGCCACCCTGTGGACCTCGCCATTGGGGCCACTGCCCGGCAGAACAGTCCGCCCCATGCGTGGGCAACGCACAGACCCCGAGCCCGATGAGCGCGAGCGCCGCGCTCACCCACCAGCATCTCCCGACACCCTCTGTCCTGGCAAGCCGTCCTATGATCGAGCCTCCTCCGGGCGAAACGCCACAGGCTGCAATCCGTATTCTTATCGGGCACAAATGGCGGAATCCGTTCGAGTCGCCCGCCGATGCCGACGACTGAGCAGAGACCTTCCGACGCAGAACGGTACTTCGGCAGGGAGGGACGCCGACTTAAGTCGGGTGATCGAGAACGATCAGGTACACGTCCGCGATGGTTTGGCGGAATGGCCAGCTCCGGCTGGCTTGTGTACCATGTCTTTGAGCCCCTCTCTCCGGAGGCTTCTCATGCGCAAAGGCCATGACGATGGCTGGGCCATCGCTGCCCCTACTCCGTCATTCTGTTCCGATATCAATAGCCGAGGTGGGATTCGAACCCACACGCCCTAACGGGCAGGGGATTTTAAGTCCCCAGCGTCTGCCATTCCGCCACTCGGCCAAGTCTGCATTTCACAGTAGTCTACACTGCCTTCGGTAAGCGGCCGCATCGTATGGCGATCTTGTTGCACAAGCCGCACGCCTACAAGGATCATTATAGCCACTTCGGCCTGAATCCACAAGCGAGGCAGGAACACGTTCGTGGTCCGGTGGTGAGGCCTCTTGGCCCGTACAGAGCCCATGCGTGCGACTCGTGGCACCAAGCGGACGCCCTCTGCCACAACGACGTGGCTGAGTCGCAGCGCGGAGGGTCCGGCCCGACTCTATGCGCCGAGGCCTTATCGGGCAATACACGGGCTACCGCCCCCAAGAGAATACGGCAGCAGGCACGATCAATAAAGACCTCATAACCAGTCGCCACCGATCATATCCGGGCAGGTTTAGATATGGCCCATCGGGTCTCGAACGAGTCTACGCACTCTACGAGTACTTATCCCTTACGCTGATGAGGGGCAAGACGGATTCGCGCGATAGGTTCTCTCCCGGCACTCAAAGAAGTCAAAGTCCGCAGGTCTTGACGTACCGGCCATGTCTTGACAGGCCATGCCAATGAACGCCCCGGTGAAATTCGCCTGGCCCGGCATTGTGGCTTCGTCGGACAGGATACTCGCGTCGAATTGCTGCGGCAGCCATTGCCAATCATCGTCCTGACCTTCGGTACGGTAGGCGAACAGGAGACGTTCGTAGTCGATTTCCACGCGCAGGTGCACGGGCTTGCCTGCAGGAATCGTGATCGGAGCCGTGAAGGCATCGGTCTGTGTGGAATCGGGCAGGCAGGACATCACACGCAGGTGCTTGCCCAAGGTTTCGTCGTGAGAGAGATAGAGGTAATGGAACTTGGTGCCGTTGTAGTAGCACACGAGCCCCGCCATCTGCTGATAATGTTCCGGCTCGAACTCAATAACCGTCGTTGCGCTGACACAATGTGCCTTCTGACGCCGGGCGACCAGGGATTGCCTAAACAAACTCCCGATCGTCTCACGTCCAAAGAGCCGCAGGAATCCCGGACGCGCGGTGAGGCTGAAAATCTCTTCGGGCCACGGCGTGCGCAACCATTGGAAGCCCATGGGCAGTTGCGATGTCTCGAAGTCCTCGCGTGCTGGCTGCGGCGAAAAAGTGTGCTCAGGCAATCCGGGTGCCGGTGTTTCGAGCGTCGGGAGCCCCTGTCCGTCCAAGGTGCGCAACCAACCGTCCTCGCCCCAGACCATTTTCTGAATCGCTGTTTCCCGACCGAGCGTGCAGCGGCCGCGGTTGTGCAAGGGCCTGCCGCAGAGATAGACCATGTACGTTTCGCCGGTCTGCGTTTCAACGATATCGGCATGACCGGCCCGTTGCAGTTCGACGTCCGGCCGGTGGCGTGCGCTGAGGATGTGCTGATCGGGATGCAGTTCATATGGCCCGGTGATTTCACGCGAACGTGCCATCGTCACGGCGTGCCCCCAGCCTGTGCCGCCTTCGGCCGTGATGAGATAATACCAGCCGTCGCGTTTGTAGAGGTGCGGTGCTTCGGTAAAGCCCAGTGACGTACCATTGAAGATGTTCACTCGTTCGCCAATCAGCTTACGATGCTTGGGTGAATATTCCTGCAGGACGATGCCGGCGAAACGATTGTGTCCGGGGCGATGGTCCCACAGCATATTCAGAAAGTACTTGCGGCCGTCGTCGTCGTGAAACAGCGAAGGATCGAAGCCACTGCTATTGATATGGACCGGATCGGACCAGTCACCGTCGATACTTGGACTGGTGACGAGATAATTGTGAAAGTCACGCAGCGAGGCGCCGCTGGCGCCACCGACAGTCGTGCGGCCATAGCGCTTGACATCGGTGTAGATCAGCCAAAACAGACCGTCCGCGTAACTCAGGCACGGCGCCCAGATACCGCAGGAATCGGGATCGCCCAGCATGTTGAGCTGGCTGGCGCGGTTCAGCGGACGCGTGAGCAGTCGCCAGTGGACGAGATCACGCGAATGATGGATCTGCACGCCCGGAAACCATTCGAAGGTCGACGTGGCGATGTAGTAATCGTCGCCGACGCGCACGATGGACGGATCGGGATTGAATCCAGGGAGAATGGGATTGTGGATGGTCATGCGGTCTCCATTTCAGCAGATGCGGCGGCGCGACGAGAGGCCAATTCCCGTTCGATCTCGCTCACGCGTTTCTGGTCAAGTGGATAGACCATGAGAGCGCCGGCTTTGAGCAACGCGATGAACCCGGGCACGAGCGAGAAGGCCAGCGTGATGCCGAGTAACGCCGTCGGAGTCTGTACTACATCCTGTGCCTTCTTTACAAAACCGAAGCAATGCAGAAACAGTGGCAACAGGAAACCGCCCACCATGGCTCCGGTCTTGATGGAGAACAGCGAGGCTGAGAAGATCAGCCCCGTGGATCGCCTCCCGAACTTCCATTCGCCGTAATCGGCCACGTCACCGTAGAGCGCCCACGTGAGCGCCGAGGTGGGGCCCATGCAGAGGTAACCGAGTGCATTGACCGCCAGGAGCAGGCCGTACTGGTCCTTGGGCAAGAAGAAGAACGCCAGGAAGGACAAACCCGTGATAGTGCACATAGCGGCTGCGGCATATTTCTTGTCCACACGCCGGGCAATGAAGCCCAACATGACCGTACCGGCAATCTGCGCCATCATACCCGTGGAAAGAAAGACCGTGGTGCGGTCGAATTCGAGGGACAGTATGCTGAAGATCGGACTACCGTCGTCTTGCACGACGTACTTGAAGTAGAAAATAGTGGAGCCCGAACGCAGGGCGATGAACGTGGTGGATAGAATTGCCGCAACCAGCAACATAATCCACGGCCAGTTCTTCAGCAGTTCGCCCAACTCCTCTCGGGCGTTGGTCTTCTGCCCGCGCGGCGGTTTGACACGCTCTTTGGTTGTGGCAAAGGTGATCCAGAACAAGATCACGGACACAACGGCAAAGATCCCGATCGTCCACCTGAAGCCGAGCACGTAGTTGACATGTCCGGCCTCATTGGTACCGCCAAGATATTTCACGAGAGGACGAACGAACGTCGAGATCAAGAAACCGCCGGCAAACGCACCCACGAACCGATAGCTTGATGCCACGGCACGCGTGCGCGAGGAGGGACTGAGCACGCCCATGAGTGACGAGTAAGGTACGTTGATTACGGTGTAGCTCATCATCATCAACGTATAGGTAATCAGGGCATAGACAATCTTCCCGGTTGGGCCAAAGTTCGGGCCGGCGAACAGAAGATACCCACAAATGCCGTAAGGAATCGCCCCCCACAGGAGATAGGGGCGGAACTTGCCCCAACGGGTATGGGTGCGGTCGGCAATCAATCCCATGATCGGATCGTTGGCCGCATCAAAGAATCGCACGACGGGAATCAACCATGCCAACGCCAAAGCCGAAATGCCCCAGACGTCCACATAGTAGAACGTGAGAAAGATGGCGAAGGTCTGGAAGAAGAAATTCGAGGCCGTATCGCCAAGAGCGTATCCGATGTATTCACGCGCTTTGAGGCGGTCGCCCTCGGTGGATGGCTGCGGCGTGGATGGTTCCATGGCGATATGCCCTCAAGATAAAGCGTGATCTATTCTACATCCCTACAGAATCATGCGCTCCCATCAAGCTGCTATCGACCGGATACAGCGGAGATCGTCTTCGACAACAGTCTCGAACGGGTCCAGGCCTCTCGTGCCACCGCCACTACACTCTATTTTGAGGCTACGTCGAGAACGGCCTGAAACGCCGGCTTCGGCTGCAACTGGCGGTCAAACAAGAGCGCGTCCTGTCCCCAACGCCACGACCTTCTGTCGCTGAGACCCCAGAAGGTCACGCGATCGACCACCTCCGCGTGACGCTGGAAGATTTCAAACAACTTGGCGTAGACCTCAGCCTGCTTCTGGTAGTTCTCAGCCGGGATAGTCCTGTTGCCACCACGGACACGGAAAGCCCCACTGTTGCTCCCGGTCGCTGTCACATCCAACTCGGTGATGCTGACCTTCAGTCCCAGAGACGCATAGTCGGTAATCGCTTTCTCAACGTCAGCGAGGTTGGTGTCCAAGTGCCAGTGTCCCTGGATGCCTACACCATAGATCGGCGCTCCCTCGGCGAGAAGACGCTTGAGCAGCATCATGGAACTGGCGTGCTTTCCTTTGTTTTCCACAGCGCCTCGCTCGATGTTGTAGTCGTTGTAGTACAGTTGTGCATCCGGATCGGCCTCATGTGCCCACTGGAACGCCATGGTCAGAACATCCGGTCCGATCGCTTTGTACCAACTGCGATCACGCAGATTCTCCGTCTCACCGGAACCGCGATCTTCGATCGCTTCGTTAACCACGTCCCAACCCATCACGCGTCCTTTATAGCGTCCGACCACGGTCATGATGTGTTTCTTCAGCCGTTCCATAGCCAATTCGCGCGTTACTGGCTCGCCATCAGTTCCAGGTTCGAAGAACCACCGGCCCGTTTGCGCATGCCACACAAGGGTATGGCCCCAAACCTTGACGCCATTCTCCTCGCACCACTGAACGAGCGCATCGGGCGTCGTCCAGTTATACTGATCCTCCGCGGGATGCGTCCGCTGGGGCTTCATACAGTTTTCCGGGGTAAGGATGTTGTAGTGCATCTTGATGTTCGCGAGTTCATCATCCGAATACCCCCTCAGATCGCCCGCTGCGCCGATCAGGAATTTGCCCGCGTAGGCATCTTTGAGTCCTACTGAAGCCGCCCCAGGGCCGCTTCGGTTCTGACCGTACCCGGATACGACCAACACCACACACACGATCAAGCCCGGTAGAAGATTCCTGCTCATCATTTGCTTCCTTCCGATCGAGGTTTCGAGATGCCTTCCGGCCCGCCATATAGCAGATCGGGATGATTACACTTCCCGCAGCCCATTTCAATCTTACAACAGTTCACGCGATGCGACATAACAATCAATGGTCCACTGACCTGGATGTCATCCACGGTCGGGGCATCAGGGACCGACGCGTACGACACCGGCCGACAGCGGCGGCATGATGAATTTCACGGTTCCATTCTCAACGGCAGCGATGGCAGCCACAACCTTGATGTTATCAGGCTCTTCCAGAGAGTTCTTCGCCGTTTCTCCGCCGGGGGCGATCAGTTGCATGGTTGCGGTCTTGGGTATCAGATCGCCGTCGAAGCGGACGGTGGCCGCCACAGCAGTGCCGGTGGGATTGACTGCCTTGAGATAGACGGTCTCCCTGTCGGCCGAACGCGCGGCCACGAAGTTGAGGGGACGATCCGGCCCGTCCACCGCCAGAAGATTAGGAGCGAATGAATCGCGCCAGAGCTTCATCACCACGTAGTTCCCTCCCGGGAACCAGCTCTGCTGATCGAAGTTGATCAGGGCGTTGTCCCATGAGGTCGTCACGCCCTGCTTGCGCATGAAGAGTGCAGGACAAGACATCGTGACCATATCGCCCTGCCGTTCGAAGGCGTTGAGAATGCCCCCGGCGTAGAGGCCGACACGCCAGTCGTTGCCCCAGTCTTTCTCGGTGAGGTTCCATTCGGACACGTAGATCTTTATGTCGGGGTTCTCGGATTTCCGGATGATCTCGCCACGGCCCTTGAGGAATTGCTCGTACTTGTAGGGGTCCTCGACGAAATCGGCGGTGAAGTAGATCCCATTGTAGTAGTGCGGCGACAGAATATCGAAGAGCATGCCTGCCTCGGCGATGATGCGCGGGTCCCAGTTGCGGTTGGCCTCCTGGTTGCCCTCGCCCGGGCCGGTATCGTAACCGTAGCTCCCGGCCACGGAGAGCTTGAGATTGGGATACCTGGCTCGGATGGCCGGGCAGAATGTCTTGACGATGTCCAGGTACTTGGAATAATCCATCATGAGCCAGGGTTCATTGTCGATCTCCAGAGTCTTGAGCTGATACGGCGCAGGGTGGCCGTTGGCCGCACGCATTTTGCCGTATTCGGTAGTCTCGTCGCCCATGCAGTATTCCAGCCAGTTCAAGGCGTCGTCAACGCCGCGAGAGGTATTCAATACGAGGATGGGCTCGGCCCCGACCTTCTCGCAGAACTGAATGAATTCGTCGGTGCCAAACTGATAGGTATCGCGGTCCCCCCATTGGTCGATGGGGTGGGGAAGACGCTTTTCACGGGGACCGATGCCGTTCTGCCAGATGTATCGGTTGGCGAAACTCCCGCCGGGCCAGCGGATGGAGGCGGGCTGGAGGTCGGCGACGGCCTTGAACAGGTCGGGGCGGTAGCCGCCGAGTGGCCAGGGCCGAAGCGGAGAAGAGGGAGAGCTGGTCGATGTTGATCGGCCCCGAAGGTGACGATTCGATCGTCACCGTGGAAGCATCCACGGTGCGCGGCGAGGTGAACTCGACGACGAACTTCTGCCACTGGGCCGTGAGTCCCGTGAAGGTTTTCGCGAAGACTGGCGCATCATCATCGTTGAATGTCACTATGACATTGCCGCTACCGCGTGCGTAGAGCGAGAGGGTGTACTGTTCCCCTTGCTTGAGTGCGATATTCCGCTGGCGGATACCCGGCCCGGTTGCTGAATCACCGCCCATCTTGGCGGCAATGTATACCGAGACATCCGCGTTGAAGGGATTATCTCGGTCGATGGACACGTCGTTGGCATCGCCGACGAACTCCCAGTTCCGCGGCGTCGTGGCTTGTGGGACGTTCCCGCCCCGCCTGCCCCGCCGCCCGGGCGGACGCAGTTCCAGGGTGCCGTTGAGAATCTGGTCGCCCCAGAGCCCGCCGTGCACGGAATTGAAGATATGTTCGAGAAATTGACCATAGATGCCGACACTGATGGTCTTGGTGGTTTGACCGGTATGAACCGTCAGAGCGACCGAGTCGGCCGTCTTGGTTCCCAGCAAGGAAAGCATGGTTTCTGCATATCGCTTGCCGAACTCTCGATAGCCGGCCGAATTGAAATGCAGACGATCGCCCTTATGAGGACAACCCGCCGAGGAAATCACATGGGAATTGGGAAGGGTCTCCGGCAGTTCTGCAATGATTTCGTTCATGCCCGCACAAACACCCTGCTGATCGGCATTCACGGTTTCACCCGCCAGCAGCGGCACGTCTTCGGCCCTGAGATTCAGGTCTTCGATCAGATTGTCGTATATTCCTTTGACCTTGTTCGGCCATTCGTGGTCGTTAGGATTGGACTCTCCCTGGTGCAGCAGAATGCCCTTGATCACGCCATCCTTCTGGGCCGTTTTGGCCATGTCGACCAGAGTCTGATAGGGGTTTCCTTCGTATTGATTGATGAAATTGGTCATCCATGTCGGAGCCGTGGCAGCATACGTCCTGAAGGTGTCTTCCTCGAAGAGTTCGATCTTACAGCCGGGGATCGCGACATTGATGACACCGACTCTGACCTGTTCCGGAAGGTTGGCAACCAGGGTCCTGCCGAAATAGTCAGCAGGGCCAAGTCCCCCTGTGGCGCGACACAGCGGAGGCACGGCGGGATACCAATGTCCCTTCTCTCTACCCAGGCTCGGCATATCCATCGCGGCCAGCACCTGAAAGCGTTTGTTCACCGTCTGATCTTGTTGTTCAATGCGTCCCGCTCCGTCCATGTTCGACTGCCCGAAGCAGAGAAACACATAGAAGTTCGGGTCCGCCTCGGCAGAGGCATTTGTCGTGAACGTGAGTAGCAATGTCACGACGCACAGCGTCGGTATCATCTTCATAGCAGTGGCCTCTCATAGTCAATTGATCGAAACGAGAAGGTCTATTTCACCTGTGCCTCTCCTTTGACGCCTGTCACCAGGCGGAAGAAGAACCGCGTGAAGTCAGATCGAGCTCTCAAGCGGAGCCCAATCTCTCAAGTATCTTTTCCACATCATACACGCAGCCTCCCCAGGTTCCGCCGCTCACGTTTTGGAGTGCGGCCCAGAGGCGGGTGTCGTCGGGCAGATTGTCGGCCGGCTTCAGATCGGGATGCGGGGACCGGGCCTTCAGTGCGTCTGCGGCTTGCTGCGGCGTGTACCGTTCGTCCCCTTCTCCCACAAACTCGATGCTGCCGGTCAGGTTCTTCCGGTCGATAATCATCTCGATCACGTCTCCGTCCCGCAGTTTCCCGATGGGCCCTCCTGCCAGGGCTTCAGGGCCGACGTGACCGATGCAGGCCCCTGTGGAGACCCCTGAGAAGCGCGCGTCCGTAATCACAGGCACGTGCTTTCCCCAGGGGAGATATTTCAACGCCGACGTGAGCTGATATGTTTCTTCCATGCCAGTGCCGGTCGGGCCGCAGCCGATCAGAACGATGATGTCCCCGGATTGGATCGGAGGATGGCTCTGGCCCTTGATTGCCTCGATGGCATCCTTCTCCGAGACAAACACTCTCGCCCGGGACGTATGCCGGTAAACGTTGTCTTCATCGATCACACTCGGATCGATGGACGTGGCTTTGATCACGGAGCCCTGCGGCGCGATGTTGCCCGATGGAAAAACCGCGGTGCTGGTCAACCCGGCTCGGCGGGCGGCATCGGCATCCATGATGATCTCATCGAAATCCAGCTTGTCCAGTTCCTTCAACCGAGCCTTGACCGCCTGGCGTCGCGCACTCTGTTGCCACCAGTCGAGATTCTCTCCCAGGGTCTTTCCGGTGACTGTCATCACATCGAGATTGAGCAGGCCCATATCCCGCAAATGCAGCATGACCTCGGGGACACCGCCCGCGGCAAAGACCTGAACCGTGGGGAAGTTCCTGGGGCCGTTGGGCAGCGCATCGACGAGACGCGGGACCAGTTTGTTGATTCGTATCCAGTCCTCGAGTGTGGGCAATGTCAGCCCGGCGGCATGGGCAATAGCCGGAATGTGAAGCAGCATGTTGGTGGAACCGCCGAACGCCGCGAAGACCAACATGGCGTTTTCCAGGGATTCCTGCGTCACGATGTCCCGCAGAGGAATACTCTGGGCGACGAGATTCACCAGTGCCAATGCGGATCGACGTGCCATGTCGACCCAGACCTGTTCACCCGATGGAGACAGGGCGCTGTGAGGCAGGGCCATGCCGAAGGCCTCGGCCACCACTTGCGAAGATGCGGCCGTACCAAGGAAATGACATCCACCGCCCGCAGAGCCGCAACTGCGGCACCCCATCTGGGCGGCGTAGTCCCGATCGATCATCTGGTGCGCGAACCGTGCTCCAAGCGATTGGATCTTGGCGGTGTCTTCGGCGTCCTCCGTCGGCAGCATGGCGCCGCCGGGCACGATAATGCCGGGCAGATTCCCGCTGCCCGCCAAAGCCATCATCATGGCGGGAAGGCCTTTGTCACAGGTGGCTACCCCCATCACTCCCTTTCGACGTGGCAGAGAACGAATGAGCCTGCGCATGACCTTGGCGGCATCATTGCGATAGGGAAGGCTGTCGTACATGCCTTCGGTCCCTTGCGTTCGTCCATCACACGGATCGCTGCAGAAGCCGGAAAAAGGAAGCGCACCCTGTTGCTTGAAGGTCATAGCCGCCTCTTTGACCAGTAGGCCGATTTCCCAATGCCCCGAATGGTATCCCAGGGCGATGGGATGTCCGTCATCGGCGCAGACCCGCCCAAAGTGCTGAGGATCAGGTACTGATCGAGATTCGTGTCCTCGGGTCTCCATCCCATGCCCGCGTCCTGCGTCATGCCGAACAGATCACCACTGGGGGCATGTCGCAGCATGTCATCGGTGAAGGGCAATTGTCCTTGCGGGCCTTGCCCGTGCGTGCGCATGGAGGATATCGTTTCGTCGCTTCCGACAATCGTATCGAAGGTTGGAGTGCTGCTTTCAGCCATGAAGAGTTCCTGACGGTGAAGGATTAAATGTCCTTTTGTGACCATTGGCCGTCGATCATGCGCCACATCGAACCGGTTGGGTTCTTGTCCTGAAGTTCGGTGGGCAGCCGATGCGGGCGGATGTTGTCATAGCAATAGAGAGCCGCGAAGCGGAGCATGGAGGCGGGCAATCCCACGGCCGTGAATCCGGGATGTCCCGTAGCCGGGTAAGGGCCGCCGTGATTCATGGACGTGACAACCGCCACGCCGGTCGGCACCTTATCGTTCAGAAGCCGGCCCACCTTGGGACGAAGCTCCGGTTCGAGAATCTCATACTCACGATCATCCTGCCCCTGGGTGTGCGAGTAAATACATCCCGTGAGATTGCCTTCCATCACAGAGGCGACTTCTTTCATTTGTTGGATATCGTCGGCTACCACGATCAGACTGGCCGTTCCGAACGCCTCGGTCTGAAGCGCACCGGAATGGCTGATGAATGTCTTGCCATCCACGCGCATCAGGGTGTTGGCAAACCGATAAGCTTCATCTTCAACCTTCTGGCCGCCCGCGATCAACACCGCTCCGGCGGACTTGAGAGTCTCAACGGCTTGAGCAATGCCGTCGGGTCCCTGTGGAGAAAGCAAGACGCCCGGCTGATTCCCGGCAAAGGTCTCGGCCAGCTTCTTGATGAACGGCTCGGTCAGGTCACCCTTTTGCAGGATGATCAATCCGGGATTCGTACAGAACTGTCCCGCACCCAAGGCACAGGACCCGAACAGTTCGGCCGCGATCTCATCCGAGCGCTCTTCCAAGGCTCCGGACATGATGAACACCGGATTCACACTGGACATCTCCAGATAGATCGGTTTGCCGGCCTGGTCCGCAGCGGCCTTGAGTTTCAGGCCGGCGGATTTGCTGCCTGTAAAGGCAGAGGCGCCGATATCCGGATGGGAGACCAGTTGCAGACCCAGGTCCGGGGGTGTGCGGTAGATCATCTGAACGGTCGCCGGTGGAAGCCCGGTTTCCGTAGCCGCTTCAAAGGCCAGGCGGGCAAAGATCAGAGTCGTTCCGGGATGGCCTGTGTTGGCCTTGGCAATCACGGGATTGCCGGCCGCGATGGCCGCGACGAAGTCACCGCCCGAGATGGAATTGAATGCGAACGGGAAGTTGTTCGGTCCGAAGACGGAAACCGGCCCGTCCAGAGGGCCCATCATGCTGCGTATGTTCACCGAGGTCTCAATGGTGGCGTGACACCAACTCAACTCGCGAGCCGCCTGGGCGGCTTCGCGCATCTGACTGGTGGTGCGGGGCAGCTCTCCGTTTCTCAGTCTCGGTTCCTTGGGCAGAGCGGTTTCAAGGTTGGCCCTTTCCACCAGTTCGTCCGCATGGGCTTCGATCCTATCTGCGAACAGGTCCAGGAACTGAGCGAGCTTCTCGCGAGGGACTTTTCGCAGTTCCACCGCGGCGTGTTTGCCCGCCGCGATCGCTTCGTTCACGTCGGCTTCGCCCGAAACGGGATAGACTTCCGGAAGGGTCTGTTTGTTGGCGGGATTCACCGCATTGAAATGGCCGGCCGGGTTCTTGGGATCTCGCCATTGGCCTGCAATGAGTACTTTCTGGTAATCCATGTCTTTCTCCTACGCCTGCTATGATTCGACCGGGTTTTCAAGAACCAGCGTGTCGATTGTAATAGTAACCTTGTCGCCCGCGGATAGTGAGAACGCCTCCTCCGGAATGATCCCCGTACCCGTCATGAGAAATGCGCCGAAGGGGAAGGTCATCTCCATGGTCAGATAGGAGGCCAGCTCTTCGAAAGGACGCTTGATCTGCGACGTGCTGGTGTCTCCCTTGAAGATGACGTCACCGTCTCTCTCGATCACCAGCTCAATGGAGAGATTGCGCATCTGCTCGGTTCCAGTCAGACATATCCCCGGGCCAATCGCACAGGACCCGTCGTACATCTTGGCCTGTGGCAGATAGAGCGGGTTCTCTCCCTCGATATTTCGGGAGGAGACATCGTTGCCCACACAATACCCGAGGATTTCGCCATGACTATTGACCAGCAGCGTCAACTCCGGTTCCGGCACGTTCCAGCGACTGTCCCTGCGCACACGGATCGCCGACTGGGGGCCTTTGACTCTCCACCCAACGGCCTTGAAGAACAGCTCCGGTCGCTTGGCCTCATAGACCAGATCGTAGACGTTCTTGATCTCGGTTTCCGCTTCCCGCGCGTCGCGACTCCGTGCATAGGTGACGCCGCAAGCCCAGACCTCCTGGTCGTATTCGATTGGAGCCAGCACCTGTCCCACAGCCTGTTCGCCCGTTCGCAAGGAAGTCAGATACGGACCACCCCCGGCCACACGCATTCCACAGAACCGTTTGAAGTCGAAGTCGGGGGACAACAGCACGCCATCCAGGGCCCAGCGTTCGGCTTCTCCGCATCGATGTTTGCTCAGGATCATAAGTCAAACCCCTTGTGCGATCATTTGTTGATTCTCAGAGTACAATCAGACCAACAATCCAGATGATTGTACAGGCGACAATCCCCATACAAATCGTGCCGGTCGTCATAAGCTTGTACCCGGTTTTGACATCCATGCCACTCATCTGAGTGACCACCCAGAAGAAACTATCATTGGCATGAGAGGCAACCATGGAGCCTGCACCGATGGCCAACACGGACAGCGCGCGACCGAGTGACGAATCCAGTCCCATTGAAGAAAGCATGGGCGCGAGGATCGAGGCGGTCGTGATGATGGCCACGGTGGACGACCCCTGGGCCGCGCGAATCGCGGCCGCCGCCATGAAAGGCAGCCACAATCCGATCGTCATCGAAGACATGCCCTGGCCGATCGTATCGGCGATGCCCGAATTCTGGAGCACTTTGCCGAATGCTCCTCCGGCGCCGGTAATCAGAATGATCATGGCTGCCGCCCGCATCGCTTCGCCCACCCACCCGGACGATGAAAGCATGCTCCTGTCGAATGGTTTGGGAAGTGTGACGGCAACACCAATACCGATCAACAGCGCGATCACGGGAGTCCCGACAAAACTGATGCCCCGATAGAGGCCGCCCTGTCCCAGGAGATGGGCAGGGTAGTCTGCAATGGATTTCAAAACAATCAACAGGATCGGGATGAGAATTGGGAGGAAGGCATGAAAGGCTGAGGGAGCCTTCTTCTGTTGGGCCGTGAATTCGTCTTCCGTCAGTTCCGGGCAGGGATCGATCTGGATGCGTCCCGCCACCTTTGCTGCCCAGAACCAGCAGAAGAACAGGGTCAGAATACTCACCGGAATCCCGATCAAAAGCACCAGACCGAGATCCGCTTCCAGAATGCCGGCCGCCGCGATCGGGCCGGGAGTCGGAGGGACCAGCGTATGGGCCACCATGAGCCCGAGGGCCAGTGCAATGGCCGTCGTCGCCAGAGACAGCCCCGCACGCTTGGTCAACGTCTTGTTCAAAGGAGTCAGAATCACGAAACCGGAATCCGCAAATACAGGGATGGAGACGATATAGCCGATCAGTACCATGGCAGGTGTCACGTTCTTCTTGCCGATGACCTTCAAGATTCGTTCGGCCAGGGCAAAGGCGCCTCCGGATTTGTCCAGAAATGCACCGATGATGGCCCCCGCGATAATCACGATGCCGATCTTTCCGATCGTTCCACCAAAACCCTGTTCGATGGAGGAGGCTATTTCCTGCAAAGGCATGCGGGAACAGACCCCGAAGAACAGAGCCGCGATGATCAAGGCCAGGAAGGCGTGGAGATTGAACCGGGTCGTGGAAATCACGATGAAAAGAATGCTCAACAGGAGCAGTACCACAATCAGCATGATCGGACTCCGTCGATATCAGACAACCGGTTTAGGCGGAAACAGATCTCCCTTACTTCATGGGGTTATTGCAATGCCGCTATTCGAGGCCGATCTGATCGCCGATGTGATAGTAGTCGAAATCCGCGAATCCGCCAGCGGCCTTAGTCGCAAAATTGAACAGCCCGAAGCGATAGCCCATGAAGTGCGGCAGCGTATAGGCCATTTGCAGGACCGAACCGATCTGTGTCCAGGTCTCACCGTCCAGGCTATAGTAGAAATAGGCCTTGTCCGTACGCTCCCTGAAGTCACAGTCGATTCTGAGGTACACAGTGGACTGCAACAGAGGAACACGCTCGACTTCTTCGGGGGCAGTGGGTTGACGACGTCGATTGCGCTGACCGGGCTGATCGGCCGGGACACCGACCATCACGATCGATTTGTTGTCACCTTCGGTCTTGACGCCAACGAACCCATATCTTCTTTGCAGGGCGATCAGGCCCGCACAGTCACCGTCCTTCATATGGGCAACATCGATTTTCGTGGTTGCCGAACTCACCGGGCCGAAGGTCCGCTGAGTCAGCATATTGCGGGCCCCAAGCACATCACTGTCTACGCGTCCGGTGGTCAGGCGCAGGTGTCCGTTGCGCTCGCCGATCGACCAGAAGCGGTTGTCGGGATTGTGGTTCCACTGCCAGGCCAGGGGCAGCGGTTCACCGGGCTGGCGATCGAACTCGTCCGAGGCCACGATATTGGCCATGCCTTGGCCGTTATCCTCGATATCCAGTGTCGTAGGAACTTTGCCGTCGATGCCAAAGACAGGCCAGCCGTCTTCCCATCTTACGGGTACGAGCCAGGGGCTGCGGCCGACCGCGCCGTTGTCCTGAAACAGCATGGCGTACCACTTGCCATCCGGCGTGTCGATCAGACAGCCTTGCGCCACTCCCTTGTCCTCAAGGCCAACGCGTCCTTCATAAGGTCCCGTGATTTTGTCGGCCCGATGGACGAGAACGGATCGGGACCAGCGACTCCTGGGTGAGGCAATATTGAGCAGGTAATACTTGCCGTTCACCTTGGTCAGTTGGGAGCCTTCGCCATTCAGTCCGCCGACCTCGTCTTCACCAAACAGCAGGTTGGCGTTCTCGATGATGACTTTGTTGACTCCGCCGGGCTTGATGCCCGAGAGATCGGGAAGCAACTCCACGAGCGTCAGCTTTCCCCCACCATAGATCATATAGACGCGGCCATCGTCATCGAAGAACAAGGTATGGTCGTGCAGCGAAGGGGAGAAAGAGGAGGCCTTCCAATCGCCCTTCTCAATGTCCCGGGTCGTGTAAATGTGGGTCCGGCCGCTGGTGGCAGAGAAGGTGGTTGCGTAGTAGGTGCCATTGTGGTAACGCAGGCAACTGGCCCAGGAGCCCCGGCCGTAGGCATTCTGGCCGTTCTCCAGGTTCATCGCATCATTTTCGACCAGACGATCATAGGCATAGTTGAGCATCTCCCAGTTGACCAGATTCTTGGACTTCATGATGGGCAGCCCCGGACTCATGTGCATGGTGGTGCTGCTCATGTAGTAGGTGTCGCCCACGCGAATCACTGCCACATCCGGAACATCCGCCCAGATTACGGGATTCCGTGCCGGTTTGGCCTGAACAGCCGCAAGTGACACCAGACCTGCCAATACTACGGCGACAGCTACATGCCTTCTCTTCACAGTGACACCTCCGCTCACAAGACGGTTTCCATGCATGACACGGGTCAGTATGTAATGACGTCTACTTCAGCATAGCCGATGTTGTCGTTGCCTTCGGTATTACTTAAAGCCCGTAACTTGATGTAGCGAGCTTTCTCCGGGGCAAATCTCTTGGTTTGCCACAAAGGGTTGTTCTTGATGTTGGAGAATTCACCCTGGCTGACCAGTCTCCATTCGGCATTATCATTTGACACGTAGAACTCGTAATCTGTAATAATGCCGGGGCCCCACAAGCCTTGATCCGGGAAGTATCTGAAACCACAAAGGCTCTGCTCATTCCCCAAATCGATAACCAGATCGACAGGCAATCTTCTGCCTCTGCGTTGGTGCCATGCCGTCGACGGATTTCCATCCAGGATAGCGTACGCCTTTCGATCGTCGATTCCCACAATCTTCCAGTCCGTGCGCGGCAAGTCGAATTGATCGTGACATACAGGGCTGCTCTTGCCCGAAGCGGGCTCGTAGGCAGTGGCACTGATGCTTTCGCTTTCTCCACCAGGTTGACAGCGAATGCTTCTTTCACGGCTCTGGCAAGATCCAGTACTGCTTTCTCGTCTTTGTTTGTGTGCACCGAAATCGGTTTGAAGGCATTCCATACAGGCAGACCCCAACGATTGCTCATTGCACGGCTATCTTCACTTCCGCTTCAGTCAGTCCATCTGCTTCCGCCCGGAGAGTCATGATTCCGGTAGTTCGGTTCTTCAACGGTCTGAGGATGACCAGCGCTCGCCCATGGAAAGTCTTGCAGACTGGATTGTTGAAGCTCTCCATGTCATGTGGGCAGGCATTTCCCGAGCCAGCGATTTCCCCGACGCCGGTCAGAGTAAACGTGACGGGAACGCTTGCATTGGGAATCAAATCGCCCTGCGAATCGGTTATTTCGACCTTCACATAAGACAAATCGTTACGATCAGCTCTTATCTCCGCTCTATCTGGAACGAGCTTTATCTTGGCCGGACCGCCTGTAGTCCTGAGCTCTTTGGAGGCCACTTCAATTCCATTCTCCAGAGCAATGGCCCTCAGAACACCGGGTTCATAAGGCACCTTGAAGTCCGCGATGAACTTGGATCGCGCACCGATCCTTTGTTCGGCAATAACCTCGCCATTGAGTTCGAGCCGGACAACTGGGTAGCTCGAAAACACTCTGACGTCCATCGTGTCGCCTTCGTGGCCTTTCCAGTCCCAGCTCTTCAACTCGTCCGGCCATCCCCAGGAACTGACGATTTCCCGTTGCCCTTCCGGAATCGGGGTATGCACAGCCAATTCCAGCTCACTGTTGTTCCATAGCACATCCCGATAGATCATTTGCGGTTTCTTGAAACCACACAGATCGATATCCCCGCAATAGGCATTGAACCACGGCCACGTGCGCAATATGCCCTTCACACGCTCGCTACTCAGACGCGCATTGCCAATCCCCGTTTCCCCCAGATAATCCATAGCCGTCCAGACGAAATCGCCAATGACCCAGGGATGCTCTTCTACGGGCTTCCAGTAGTTGTAGGCTTCCTTTGCAAAGGATTCAGTTCCCACCATCACTCTGTCCGGATATTCGGCATGGTCCTTTTCATACTGTGAGGCCATATAATTGTATCCGCCCACGTCGAGCAGTGCGTACGCCGGAGCCGTGGTCGACCAGGCCTGCCCCTGGTGATCCCAGAAACCGCACAGGGCTTCGGTCACGGGACGCGTGGGATCGAGCCTACGGGCTTCCTCGGCCAGTTTCTTCGTGATACCATACCCCAGAGCTTCAGCCCGCTCGTTAACCTCATTGCCTACACTCCATAGGATCACGGACGGATGATTCCTGTCGCGAAGGATCATCGATTCGAGGTCTTTCTGCCACCAGTCCTTGAAATAGAGATGGTAATCTTGTGGGTTCTTTGGCCTTTCCCACATGTCAAAGGCCTCGTCAATCACCAGGACACCATTGCGATCGCAAGCGTCGAGGAACTGCCTCGAGGGAGGATTGTGACTGGTCCGGATAGCATTGAACCCGTATGCCTTCATCAGTTCCACGCGCCGTTCCTCCGCACGGTCGATCGTGGCCGAACCTAGAAAGCCGTTGTCGTGGTGCATGTTGCCGCCTCTGAGCAGCACCGGCTTGCCATTGAGCGTAAATCCGGTTTGTGCGTCAAAGTGAATCGTTCGGACACCAAACACAGTATTCAGTTGATCTGTGACCTTGCCGCCAGCCACCACCTGAATCTCGGCCGTATACAGAGTTGGCGTGTCGAGCGACCACAGTGCCGGCTTGGAAACGGTGATCTCCTGAACGATCTTCTCGTCGGGCGACGACATCTTCCTGGCTGGCGTTTCGACTTTTTCTGCTATCTGGCCATCGGGACCGATCAGTTTGAAAACCAGCTTGACCTCCGGATTTGCCGTTCGCATCTGATGAACATCGCAGGCGATTTTCACCCTGGCATCGCCGGCGGAGATACTTTCGGTGGTGATACACACACCTCGATGAGCCACGTGCACGTCCTGCTTCCGAATCAGCCAGACGTGCCTGTAAATTCCCGAACCGCTGTACCAGCGCGAGTTTTTGCCCTGGTTTTTGACCTTTACCGCAATCACGTTGGCGGTGCCTGCCGGATTGAGAACATCCGTCAGATCGAAATGAAAGGCCGTATAGCCATAGGGATGGGAGCCAAGGAACTTGCCGTTGACCCAAACATCGCAATTCATGTAGACGCCGTCAAAATCGACCAACGTTTGGCTGAAGCTCTCCTCGGCACTCAACGTGAACGTCTTTCGATACCAGCCTATACCGCCCACGGTATAACCCGTTGCCGTTGCCCCCGGGCTTTCCTTGGAAAACGGGCCCACGACTTGATCGGGAGCCTGCCCCGGGAGCCTTTCGATACTCCAATCGTGAGGCAGGTCAACGTCTCTCCATGAGGTATCGTCGAATTCAGGATTCTCGGCTCCCTCAGCATCTCCCCGGTGAAATTTCCATGCGTCGTCGAAGAGCATCTCGTGCCGGGGTGCTTGTGCCAATCCTTGATTCACAAAGCCGGCAATCATCAGCAGAATAACGGGCAATCGGCAATTCATAATCGTGTCACCACTTCATTCGTTTTCTCTTATCGATGAAATTGAACCCGCGCAGGAATAGCGGCTCCCTTCTTCGGTTTCATGGAAAGTTCGAAACCGCCCCTGGCACAAATGTCGGAGACCGAACCGGAATGCCAAGCATCCGGCAGTGCCGGCAACAGAGTGATTCCTTCATCGTCGGACTGTAGCATCATTTGGTTGGCGTTTCCACCTTACCCATTTGACATCCTAAGGCTCGGAGCCAACCGCCGTCAGGAGACCGAGCCGATAGGGCAACAGACTGTAGTTGCCGCCACTGGCCGGATCACGGCCCTGAAAGAGGAATCGCAGATTGTTGAGGTCAATGGTCGGCGTCTCGTCATAGTTGTCGCGCAGCAATTCCCCATGGCTGATGTCCCTCGTCCACGGTTCCACACCGTCTTCGAAGGTGACGTTGTTGATCCCCGCGAAAGGCGTCTTCCACGAGTCGGCCCCCGGCACGGGTGTCCACTCTCCATTGAGATCATCGGAGACCCAAGCGCGGTAGTACCGTGCCGGGCTCAGGGCCTCGATCATCGTCAGATAGGTATCGGTGCCCTTGATCTTGTAGGTCATGCTTCCTTCGAAGAGGTTGTTTCGACTGTCTTCGATGGCAACTTCGGGATCGCTCATGCCCTTGGGGAAGTCCTCGATCCTGGTCCGGCAGCGATAGAAGCGGCCGTCGTCGCCCGTGAAGAACAGATAGGCGTGAGTGTCGTCGCAGATGATATGGTAGTCGATCGGAAGTCTTGGGGTGCTCGCCGGCATGTCTGTCGAAGAAGTTCTGCGGCGCGGTCCAGGTCTCCGGCTTGGAGATGTCATCGGTGGTGCAATACTGGGGCTGCTGCGACTGGAAGACCAGGTACCATTTCTGGTGCGGGCGAAAATAGAACAAGTTCGGTGCACAGTGATACCCTCTCAGCCCCGGATTGACGTCAATATACGTCAGCTTGGCTTTGGGGGCTTCGGACCAGTCCTTGAAGTTCAGGTACACCATGCTCCAGGTCTTGGCGGAGGTCGAGTACGCGGTTGCGTAGATGTGCCACAAGCCGTTGTAGTGGACGACAGTTGGGTCCTTGACGGATACGATCTTGTGGGTTTCGTCTGAGATCGGACGAACCAGCACACCCGAAGATGTCCACTTCAAGGGCTTGGGGAATAAGGACGCCACGTCAGGTTGAGCAGCTGACTCGGCCGCGAACGCGACAAGAGCACTAGCCCCCATCAATGCCACGATAGTGAACCACATTGACTTGGATTTATTCATCGCTTGACCTTTCAGAATTAGTGAGTTCATGGAAGGAACTATCGTGCCAGGGTCGTCTCACTTCTCAGCGTTAACGACGTCAGCCGTGAGTCCCGTCAATGGTCTGTCCTCTGCATCGAGGAATCGGGCGCAGAAATCCGTGGCCCCACCGCCATTGATGACAGCCCCACGTACGACGTTCGATCCTTGTTCGAGCGTCAGGCGTTTGGAGACACCGTCGTCAATGACGGTCTGGCGGTCGTTGTAGATCCCGATCACCTCTCGGCCGTTGACCCACCAGACCGAAGCCGCGTTGGAACCGATCGCGAGACGCACATTGTGCATCTCCTGTGGGCAGTCGACGACGGCAACGACCCAAAACAGGACGTTGGACGTCGGCTTGCCGAGATCGTGGGCGAAGTAGTATAGGTTGACGTTGTAATCGTTCGTGTCGACGGCGTGCCACGTCAATTCGCTGCCGTCTATCGTCACCTTGTCGCCGTCCTGAGGAATCACGGTGAACTGGCCGGGAAAGTACTCCCGCTTGACCGCTGCTTGGACGGCGCTGTCGGTAAGTCCCATGACGCTGATCGGTTCGAGAATGAGCCAATGTTGTATAAAACCCTGAGCATCGAGATTCTCCAGCATGGTCCCGCTACGCGATGGGGATTGAGCAGGGCCGCGACTAGCGCCAACTGGTCGCGCCGAACAGGGCCAGGATGGCCACAGCCAATGCCTTGTGGATTGCGAAATGTGATCATGGAAAACTCCTCTGTTTGGGGCTCATTTTCCGGTCAGGGCATCTTCAGGAGCCAGCGATGTTTGTCGCTGGTCGGATCGAACTTCGAGAGCGTCGCGAAACTGCTGCCGAGGGCCGAAAGGGCCAATGGCTCCCAGGATCGAGGCGATTTCGGCATGATGCGCCACGTGCCGTCGGCGAACTGATCGAGACGCCAGAGCTGTTCGGGCCCGCCGGTGAAGTCGGGCAGGGCGATCAGCTCGGCATCGTCCCCCACCGCCAGGGTGCGGTCCGTGCCGGCAACGGTGATCTTGAAATAGGGCGAGCCGAGGTGGCCGCCCGCATCAGCGACCGGCGTGATGGTCCACTTTTGCTGGGCCTGACACATGTAGTTGGCCATGCGAACGTCCACGTTCCCGGAGGGCCAGTTCTTCGAGACCTCGGCGACATCCTGCGGTGGAATCACCTCACCGCTGCCGCTGAACATACCTCCTGGCCCGCCGCGTCCCCTGCGGCGTCTGCCGCCGACCGGCACCCCTTCCACGGCCAGTTCGAGGGCCGTGCCCGTGCGCACCGATTCGATCTCATAGGTCCCCTCCCGAGGATTCTCACCGGCGACGGGCCAGCCGTCTTTCCACAGCAACGGACGGATGTCCATCACGCTGGCGCCGCCTCGGTCGAGGTCGGCTTCGAAGTGACAGGAGAATTTCTGCACTCCGTCGCCCAGATCGATCAGGCCGAAATGCCCGGGACCGATGACGCGACCGCCGGAGCCGACAAAGAGCTTGCCACCGCCCAGGAGCATATCAGTACCTATGTGGTCGACGAAAGGCCCTGTTACGTTTCGGGACCGGCCCACGCGAATATTGTAGCCGGAGTCCGCGCCCCGACAGCAACTGCCGTGGGTGGCCAGCAGATAATACCAGCCGTCGTGATAGATCATGACCGATGCTTCGCAGTTGATCGCGATGTTGGTGAACTTGTCATCGATACGCTTACCCGTCCGGGGATCGAGTTCGACAATTCGGATGTAGCCGAAATAGGAACCGAATGTCATCCACAGCTTCCCGTCAGTGGGATCGAGAAAGAGTCCCGGATCGATGCCGTTGCAGAACTCGACCCCATCCGTCGAGTTGATAACGTCACCTTCGTCCCATTTGTAGTCGGGAGATTCAGGGTCGAGACTCTTGCTCGAAATCATGATGATCTGGGAATGAGGCTGCCCACCGGGATTAGAGGAAATGTATTGATAGTAGCGGTCGCCAAGTTGAATCACGTCCGGCGCCATGCCACGTCGTGGTGGTGTCACACCGCGGCGCCAGGTCCAGCCATCGTCGGAGACCAGGCAGGTACCGCCCGTGCCGTAGGTGTAGAGTCTGCCATCGCACTGCATGATCGTGGAAGGATCGTGTATTCGAATCTGTCCGTCCAGGGCGAACGCAAACGGAGTGAGAGTCACTACAACGAACCAGACACGAAGAGCCCCAGTCAGAAGCCCAATGGATCTGCCACACAGTAATGGCTGTGGACGATGGATCAATTTCATTGTCGGTCCCTCTCACACTCTTCTGTGCCATCGAGACTACACTCGGCGTCTCTGCAACCGAATCATCCCACAAACATATCAGCCCCAGGCAGCCCAGGCCAACTGAAAGATACCCACACCTGCTCCGTCACTGGAGGACTTCCGCCGACACGGCCGCAGCCGGCCCCAGGAGAGGATCGCCAAAGAAGATCCAAGAGTAGTCCGCGCGCCCGGAGCAGGTGGTAACCAGCGTCAGGAATCGGGCCTCTGCGGGGATTGGTACGTCTATATTCTCAACGAGGTACCGCCCCCCAGGATAGGTCAAGTGGAGACGGGCGACGCCGTCCAGAAGGACCCAAACATCAGCGGAACTGAATTGAGCTTGAGGCACGTCTTTCGGGATGCCGCACAGAGCGGTGAATCGATCGATCCGGACATCCGGATTATCCGTCCGAATCTGGTCAAGGTCGAAGGTAATGCCTGCGTTGGGGTGGAGGTTCAGGGCCGGATGTGTGGACGTGCCAAAACTGATGCCGTTGAGCCGGGTCGTATAGGCCTGTCGACTGGGAATGTCAAAGAACTTGCCACTGTTGACCGGACCGCCAAAGTAGCTTCCCATTGTCCGGGGACATTCAGAGAAGACCAATCCGGTGGAACTGATCACCACCGGGCTCAGGGCTCCGTTGGGTACGAATACGCCATCGACGCCATGGAACTGCGGTGTCGGCTTGAATTCATTTCGTCGGGACCGCCTGATTGTGGTAGCGGGCCCCCTGAATGCCTTGCCGGTCCCCAAGTCGATGCCCCGATCGGATGTGCCGGTGCCAAAGCCGTTGCCTCCGCCCACGAGATCTGCCAGGTTCAGCCGTTTCGCCAGGCTGGCGTACGGGCTGGGCGATGGCAATTCCAGAACGAAATAATCCGGCCGGGCAGCCAGTCCATCCCGGATGGTCCCTCCCGTTGCGTCAACGGCTGCGGCCTGCCCTTCATCCAACACGAGCGACGTTCGCCTGCTCGATTCATGTGGATCGAGGGCAACGCTGACGCGACCTTTCAGGACATGAGCCTCGGTGGCCCCGTCGGAATGCGCGATCACCCCGAATTCCGTGCCCAGGTCCGTGATGGAGGCCGTGCGGGTTCGCACGCGAAAGCCCTTGGTCGGTGGGGGCACCGTAACTACCAGTCTGCCGCGTCTCAGGGTCACTTCGTCGAGGCTGCTCAGCGTAAGTCGGCACGGTGCTTCGAGCAGCAGACTCGCCCCCTGGCCCAGTTCCATCTTCGCCACGCCTTCGCGCAGGTCGTATGTCCCGACGTGCACGCGGTTCGCCCGGGTGCGGATGGGGCCCTCGCCATCGCGTCTCGTACGCGCCGGTAAGTGTGCCGATCGCCGGGCCTTGCGTTCCTTGCCGGAACAAAGCCAGAGCCGCGAGGATGACGATCCCGAAGATCAGGATCGCCGCGATCGAATAGGCGTATCGTGCCGCGCGTTTGGAACTGCGCCGATCAGTGTCGCTGGCGAGCGCCTGGATCAGATCGAACTCAGACAACTCTCCGGTCACCTGGCTGGAACGCCGGATCACCGCAGAAACCAACAGGCTATCGATGTAGTAGTCTCGTACCTGGGCATCTTCACGGATCGCCTGGCTGAGACGCGCCATCTCGTCAGGGGAAATCTGATCGTCAAGCAGACGCTGTACCAACTCGTCTATATCGGGGAAGGGAGCCTTGTTCATATCGGACGCCCCCCTTTTGCCAGTGTCCTGCGCATGCATCGCAGGAGCACACTATTGATCTGGCCGAGAATGTGGTAGACGTGACGGCGGGAGACCTTCAGGTAGGACGCGATCTCCTCGGCCGGCGTGTTGTGCTCGTAACGCATCTTGATGATTCGCCTGGCCCGATCGCTCAGGAGCGACTGGCACTTACGCAGGGCTTCGATACGCAGGGCCATTTCGTCCTGGATGGCGGGCATGTGGTCCATCAACGTCTCGAAAAGTGATTCCTCCATCAGGACCTGTTTGCTGCGGGCCAGGTTTCGGCGGTAATCCAGGATCTGATAGCGCATGATCTGGATGCCCCAGGCGGCAAAGTTCGTGCCCGGTTCGAACTGGTCGAACTTTCGCCACATCACGGTCATCCCCTCCTGGAACAGATCGTCGGCGTCGTGCACGTGGGGCACCAGCGTGAGAATGTAGGCATAGATTTCCTGCTGATGGCGTACGAACAGCCTCAGGAAGTCCAAAGTGCGCTTGTCCTGGTCCATGCCTAATCCGTGGTATTCTCGTTACATTCTCTTCATCTTATCACCGACACATAAGGCGAAGTGAGAGATGAAAAATGCCAATAGGTCAAAAAATATGCTCGAATCCGTTTTTTCATTTCACTCTCGACGCTTCCGAGCGGTGTTATACAGGAAGATAGCGGTCTTGCCGAGTCAAAGAGTCGTATCAGCCAGGCACCAACAGTCTAACGTGAAAGGCAGGATGATCATGAGACTGACCCTCATCACATGCGTGTTAGTTCCAATCCTCTGGGGCCAGGCCTGTTGGGCACAGTCGTCGACGGCGCCTACTGAACCCAATGACTTCAAACCGGCATCGTCCAATCAACCGGGCCGGCAATATCCCCAGGTCGACTCCGAAGGCCGCGTTCGGGCCCGCATCGTCGCGCCCGAGGCCCACACCGTCCTGCTCGACATCGGCGCTGTCAAATACCCCATGACCAAGGGCGAAGACGGCGCCTGGATGGGCGATTCGAATCCCCAGGACGAAGGCTTCCACTACTACCAGCTTTGGATTGACGGGGCTGCCGTTCCGGACCCGGGCAGCCTGTACTTCTACGGTGCCGGCCGCTGGGGCAGCGGTATTGAGGTCCCTGCGGAAGATCAGGACTTCTACGCGATCAAGAATGTCCCGCACGGACAGATACGCCGGAACCTCTACTACTCCAAGGTTCACAATACCACCCGTCGGTGTTTCGTATACACCCCGCCGGACTATGACAAGGACACCACGACTCGCTATCCCGTGCTGTACCTCCAACACGGCGGTGGCGAAGACGAGACCGGCTGGCCCAACCAGGGACATACCGGCCTGATAATGGACAACCTGATCGCCGAGGGTAAAGCCAGGCCCTTCATCATCGTCATGGACAACGGCACCTGGACCATGGCTCGCACCGCCCCGTCGAGGCGAAGGGGGACGCCGCGGGGCCTGGCCTCCGGAAGGCTGGGCCGACACCTTCAAGAAGACCCTTCTCGAAGACATCATCCCCATGATCGATGCCAACTATCGCACCCTCGCCGATCAACCGCACCGGGCCATGGCCGGACTGTCCATGGGCGGCATGCAAACCCGAGTCATTACCCTGGCCAGCCCTGACACATTCTCCCATGTTGGCATTTTCAGCGGCGGGAGCATTAGCCTCGATGACGTCAACAATGCACCCGGTTTCAAAGAGAAGGTCAAACTCGTGTTCGTCAGCTATGGTAGCCGTGAACTCGGTGGCGGCCGTCGCGGTTTTGGCGGCGACCCCAAGGCGAACACCGATGCGCTCAAAGAGGCAGGCATCAACGCTCATTTCTACGTCTCGCCGGACACGGCTCACGAGTGGCAGAGCTGGCGCCGCAGCCTGCACGCGTTCGCTCCACTTCTGTTCAGGGACTAAAGGAGAAGAATCATGAAAAGGAATCTGATTGCAGTTGTGCTATTCGTCAGTTTCTCATGTTTGTTGTGTCCGGCGCAGGCGGATCAGTCTGCTATGGCGGATGACTTGAAACCCTCGACTCTGAACCAGCCCGGCCAGGAGTATCCGCAGGTCAACTCCCAAGGCTACGCGCGGTTCCGCATCACGGCGCCCGAAGCCCAGAGCGTCAGCGTGAGCCTGGGCTGGGCGGACGCGGCGGCACCGCCCTCGACGAAAGGCGACGACGGCTACTGGACGGGCACCACGGCCGGACCGCTGGACGAAGGCTTCCACTACTACCATCTCACGGTCGACGGGGGGACGTTCAACGATCCCGGCACCTTGAACTTCTACGGTTCGACGCGCTGGGAAAGCGGCATCGAAATTCCCGCCCACGACCAGGATTTCTACGCCCTCAAGGACGTTCCCCACGGCCGCGTGCAGCAGATTCTCTTCCCCTCCAAGAGCACCAACACGTCACGCCGGGCCTTCGTCTACACGCCGCCCGACTACGACAAGGACCCGACCAAGCGCTATCCGGTGCTGTACCTGCAGCACGGCTGGGGCGAGGATGAAACCGCCTGGAGCAACCAGGGCCACGCCAATCTGATCATGGACAACCTGATCGCCGAGGGTAAGACCAAGCCCTTCCTCATCGTGATGACCTACGGCATGACCAACGAGATCCGGTTCGGCGGCCTCCGGAATTTCGATATCGAACCCTTCCAGACGGTTCTCGTCGACGAGCTGATCCCCTACGTCGATGCCCACTTCCGCACGCTCTCCGATCAACCCCATCGCGCCATGGCCGGTCTGTCCATGGGCGGCATGGAAACCAAGACGATCACCCTGAAGAATCTCGATACGTTTTCCCACATCGGCCTCTTCAGCGGCGGGTCCATCTCCCTGGATGATGTCAACAACACGCCCGGTTTCAAGGAGAAGGTCAAGCTGGTGTTCGTCAGCTACGGCAGCCGGGAACTCGGTGGTGGCCGTCGCGGCTTTGGCGGCGACCCCAGGGAGAACGCTGACGCATTGAAACAGGCCGGTATCAACAGTGTCTTCTACGTCTCCCCGGATACGGCCCACGAGTTCCTGTCCTGGCGGCGTAGCCTCCGCGAGTTCGCGCCGCTGCTGTTCCGGGACAACGCTCGGGCCGCCCAACGCACGCCTGAACCAGGCGCCCGCAGAGGTGGCGGACGCGGTGGATTCGGCGGCCCGATCGAATTGGGTCCGGACGACAAAGCCGCCTTCGACGATCCACCGGCGAACTTCCGAGCCGTCCGTGATGGCATTGCCCACGGTCGATTGGAGATGATCGAATACGACTCCCAAACCGTGGGGACGCGACGCAAGATGCAGGTCTACACTCCGCCCGGGTACAGTACGGACAAGAAATATCCCGTGCTCTATCTCCTCCACGGTATCGGTGGCGACGAGACCGAATGGCAGCGGTTTTGTACACCCAACGTGATTCTGGACAACCTGATCGCGGACGGTAAGGCCGAGCCCATGATTATCGTCATGCCCAACGGCCGGGCCCAGAAGAACGATCGCGCCGAGGGCAACGTCTACGCCACCGCTCCGGCCTTCGCCGCATTCGAAGGCGATCTGCTCAGGGACGTGATCCCGACCATCGAGGCCAGGTATTCCGTGTCCCGGAATCGTGAGAGCAGAGCCCTGGCCGGACTGTCCATGGGAGGCGGCCAGTCTCTGAACTTCGGTCTCGGCCACCTCGACACGTTTGCCTGGGTCGGAGGGTTCTCCTCAGCTCCCAACACCAAAGCTCCCGCCGAGCTTGCACCTGACCCGGCGGCCGCCAGGCGGCAACTAAAGCTGCTGTACCTCAGTTGCGGCAACAAGGACGGCCTGATTCGTATCAGTCAAGGCGTCCACAACTACCTCAAGGACAATGACGTACCGCACATCTGGCACGTAGATTCTCACGGCCACGATGCGAACACCTGGAGCAAGAACCTGTACAACTTCGCCCAGCTCATCTTCAAGTCGCCCACCGCGACCGGCGAGTCCGCGAAGAAGTTCGTGCTGCGGGTCGACTGCGGAGCCTTTGCGCCGTTCAAGGACAAGAGTGGCAATGTCTGGGTCGCAGACCAGGAGTTGAGCACAGGCAAAACCTGGGGTGCGGACGACGGTATGACCATAGACCGTCCGGAAGTGGGAATCACAGGCACGGAGATCGCGCGGATCTACGAGACCGAGCGATACAGTATGGGCTCGTACGAGTTCACGGTGCCCAATGGCAAGTACACGGTACGTCTGCACTTCGCCGAAACCTTCGAGGGCATCATGGGATCGGGGCAGAGGGTCTTCTCCGTCAGCGTACCGGGCCACGAGACGCTGAAGGACCTCGACCTGTTCAAGACCGTTGGGCCACTCAAACCTCTGATCAAGGAGTACAAAGGGCGTGGTGGTCGACAACGGCCAGTTGGTGGTCGGTTTCACGCCCAACATTGAGAACCCGCAGATCTGCGGCATCGAGATCCTCGCCGAGTGAGCACGACGGCAGAGCGGGAGCAAAAGACGAAGAGACACACATGGTGAGCTTGACGGTTCTCCTGGCTCGCGCGGTTTCGTGCAGGGCGGGGCAGAGCGATGCGAGACCGTGAGGTGAAGCAAATCGCAAAGAGCCGGCCCTGGTTCGGAGTGTGGGCTCGGCTTGGCTGCGACTTCCGTTGCGTTCGGCTTGATCTTGCGTTTCGGTTAAGCCGTTTCCTTTATAGGGGAGACCCTCGCTATACGCTGGATTCGGGCCGCCGCATCAGCGCCAGCAGCAAACAGCAGTCGGTCAACGATCTCTTCCAGCTCTTCACGGTGCCGGATCTGTTGTATATCATCAAGGTGATCCTCTCCCTTTGCGCCATGCTGTTTGCCTTCGACATGGTTTCCGGCGAGAAGGAGGCCGGAACGTTGAGACAATCGCTGAGTGGTAGTATGGGAAGGCCGATCCTGATTCTTGGCAAATGGATCGGCGGATTCGCGAGTTTCATCCTGCCTCTGTTCCTCGCGGTACTCCTGGGCACCATTTTCGTGACCCTGCAACCGACGGTGGCTATGAACTCGCAAGACTGGGCCAGGTTCGGCCTGAGCAACCTTCTGATCCTCGTCCTCTTCAATCTGTTGTTCTGTGCCGCTGCCGGTATGCTATGGCGCACTCGAACTTGTGCTCCGGATGTCTGATGCTGAGCACGGCGCAGGCGCCTTGCGAATGACCTTCTCCGCGACGCTGCCCAGTAACATGGAGCCCAGCGCGGAGTGACCATGAGTGCCGATAACGATCAGGTCGATCTCTTCCTGGCGTGCATGCCGGATGATTTGCTCGAACGGCTTGCCCAGCACCACGACCTGATGGACCCAACTGCCGGAGTCAGGAAAGTGTTGGGCGACAAAGTCCTCCATGTGCCGGCAGGCAACTTCACGCAATTGCTGGCTGTTAACCGGGTCAACTTGCATCGGCGCTACATAGCCACCTCTCAAGAAATATTCAAACTCGGTATCCACCACGTGAAGACAGTGCAGTTCAGCGCCGAAGCGTTGGGCCAGATCGACGGCCAGAGGCACAGCCGCCAGAGAACGTTCCGAGAAATCCGTCGGATAAAGGATTTTTCTTATACTTGGCATGATCCGTTTCCTTGCATGGCGTCACGTGCTTTGGGTCAGCAGGACATTGACCTTGAACTCCCTTCGTCGGTCTTCCTGCTGCTCGGCCAGCTTGCTGAACAGATCCTTGGCTTCAGGCAGTTCCACGAGTTCGGCCGCTTGGGTGTAGAAGACCACCAGTTTCTCGTCCAGCCGCAGCGCCAACTCCAATATGTCGTCCACGGTCATCCCATCACGCAGTTCCTCGGCGTGGGGCACGTCCAGCACCCTATCGTCCGGCTCATATTGCATCCACGCCTCCAGGACCTTTTCCTGGTGTTCACTCTGCATCTCCACCAACGCCTGTTCAAAATGCTTTTCATCTCGACTCATATAGTCCAGCAGCATTCGCGCGTCTTGCCGGTTTGTCTTTGCCGCCAACTGACCGTAGAGTCGCTCAAGATCACGGTGAAATTCGGTCGCCGCTTCCAATACATTCTTCACTTGTCCATAAGTCGCCCTCATAGCGTTATCCTCCTATCGGATTGTTGCCGTCGGCGACCCAAACGCCGGTCTTTTAACCGGCCGGATGACCCGGCGGTAAAACCATCCTATTCTTCCTACTTTCATGGCGTCACCGCCGCAGGTAGGCAATTTGATTGGCCTGTCCCCGGAAATTCCGCACTTTCGCTCGGGCCCGGCAGCTCCTCAGATCGGCCCGACAGTCCTGCCAACCATGGTGAGGGGAGGCTCTGCACCATGGTGCCTCTTCACGTTGTCGCCCCCTGCCGACATTCGGGCTGAGGTGAAAACGAAAGAGCAAGCCCCCAAGAGGACACCCAGGTCCAACCTGCTTGGGGGACGCACCATCTCCGTCCTGCCGCCTCGCCAGCGGCCGCAGGAAAATCCCTATTGAACCTTGGGTATTTTCCTTGTTGTTTGACGGTCGGGCGCAACGTACTGTCATCTTGGACTTTATGTGACGCTCCGCGTCTCTGTGCTCGAGGGCTTTGTATTCCGGAATCCATAAGTGCTGAGAGGGTCGCTTCTTAAGCGGGCGCTCAGGGGGACGGAGTCTAGCAATCTTGCGCCAACCGGATAACCTTCACTGCTCTTGTGTTGCTCTACTCGAAGGAGTGACTTATGCTATCCGCCATCATGTGGCCTTTGGCAGTCTATTTTGTGTTGGCCTTCACGGTGGTTCTCGGCATGATCGCGGTCTCGTACGTGCTCGGCGAGCGCCACAGAGACGCTGCCACTCAGACCGCCTATGAGTCCGGAATCCTCCCGGCCGGCACGGGCAAACTGCGCTATTCGGTCAAATTCTATCTGGTCGCCATGTTCTTCGTCGTCTTCGATGTGGAATCCGTCTTCATCTTTGCGTGGGCCGTGGCCTTTCGCGAACTGGGATGGTCAGGCTTCGTCGAGATCGTCGTCTTCATAGGTGTGCTGCTGGCCACGCTGGTCTACCTCTGGCGTCTGGGGGCCCTGGATTGGGGGGAAACAGGACAACGCGCCGCGCAGAACCATCTCAGGGAGGGGTCTCAAGCAAATGTCTAAGATCAAATCTGCTCTCAGCACGCGACTGAGACACGCCAATTCGTCACTGACCGAAGCCCTCGGGCAGAGTGTGCTCTTCGCTCGGCTACAGGAACTGGTGAGCTGGTCGCGAAAGAACTCTCTCTGGCCTTTCAATTTTGGCCTGTCCTGCTGCTACGTCGAGATGGCCACGGGTCTGACGAGCAAATACGACATCGCAAGGTTCGGATCGGAGGTCATTCGCGGCACCCCTCGCGAAGCGGATGTCATGGTGATTGCCGGTACGGTGTTCATCAAGATGGCACCGGTTATCAAACACCTTCACGAGCAGATGATGGAGCCCAAATGGGTCATTTCCATGGGCTCGTGCGCCAACTCGGGCGGCATGTACGACATCTACAGCGTCGTCCAGGGGGTCGATCGATTCCTGGACGTAGACGTGTACGTGCCAGGATGTCCGCCGCGACCGGAGGCGTTCATGCAGGGATTGCTGCTGCTTCAGGACGCGATTGGATCGGAGAAGAGACCGCTGAGTTGGGTGGTCGGCCCGCAAGGCGTGACCCGCGCCGCCATGCCTTCGCAGAACGAGCTCCGCAGGCCGGACAGACAGAGAGTGACGGATCTTCGCCCTCCCACTCACATATAGGCCAACTGTACGCATGGACAACGATTCAACTTTCCTCGATGATCTTAAGCGCCGCTTCAGTGGCACGTCCTTCACGTGGCAAGGGACGGCCGACAGCGTGCCGACGTTCTGGACGGACGCGACCGCAATCCGCAACGTGTTGAGATACCTGAAGGAGGAAATCGGGCAACCGTATCGGATGCTCTACGATCTTACGGCGATCGACGAGCGGGCTCGCACACATCACAACGGACAGCCTCCATGCGACTTTACGGTCGTATACCATCTCTATTCTTTCGATCGCAATGACTACGTCCGCATCAAGGTCCCGCTGTCGGGAGAACATCCGTCCATCGAATCGGCGACGGGGATCTGGCCTGCGGCCAACTGGTACGAACGAGAACTCTGGGACATGTTTGGCATCCAGGTGGACGGGCACCCGCACCTGCGAAGGATTCTGATGCCGCCATGGTGGGAGGGGCACCCGCTGCGCAAAGAGCATCCGGCCCGGGCGACCGAAATGGAGCCCTTCACTCTCCCGCAAGACAAGCAACAGGAGTATCAGCGCCAACTTCAGTTCAGGCCGGAAGACTGGGGTTTCGAAGATGCCAGAGACTCTGATGATTTCCTGTACCTGAATCTGGGCCCGCAACATCCGGGCACCCACGGTGTCCTGCGCATCATCCTGAAACTCGACGAAGAGAGGATCGTCGATGCTATTCCGGATATCGGCTTCCATCATCGCGGCGCCGAGAAGATGGGGGAACGCCAATCGTGGCACAGCTATATCCCCTACACGGACCGAATCGACTACCTGGGCGGGGTCATGAACAACCTCGCCTATCTCATGGCGCTGGAAACACTGGCGGGCATCGAAGTTCCGGACCGGGCCAAGGTGATTCGCATCATGATGTCGGAATTGTTCCGAATCGCGTCGCATCTCGTCTGGTATGGCACGTTTGCACAGGACCTCGGGGCGATGTCGCCAGTCTTCTATATGTTCACCGACCGTGAGCGTGTTCTAGACATCGTCGCTGCCATCTGTGGCGATCGCATGCACCCGAACTGGTTTCGGATCGGTGGCGTCGCTCAGGACCTGCCCGAAGGTTGGGATGGCCTGATCGATGACTTTCTCAAGTACATGCCTGCGCGGCTCAAGGAATACGACAAGCTCGTCATGCGCAACCGGATCTTCAAGGGACGGACCCAGGGAATCGGAGTCTATACCCAGGATGAGGCCATCGAATGGGGCGTGACGGGACCGGGACTGCGCGCGTGCGGCCTGGAATGGGACTTTCGCAAGAAGAAGCCTTATTCGGGGTACGACCAATTTGAGTTCGATATCCCCACGGCCCAGAAAGGCGACTGCTACGACCGCGCCGTCGTTCGGATCGAGGAAATACGTCAAAGCCTGAGGATCATCAGGCAATGCGTGGACCAGATGCCCTCGGGGCTCTATCAGGCCGACCATCCCCTGGCGACGCCACCGATGAAGAACCACACGATGCACGACATCGAGACGTTGATCAACCATTTTCTCAACGTCAGTTGGGGACCGGCCATGCCTCCGGGCGAAGCGTTTTTCGGCATCGAAGCCAGCAAGGGCAACAACGGATACTATCTTGTCAGCGACGGAGGCGCCATGTCCTATCGGACGCGAATCCGAACGCCTTCGTTCGCTCACATGCAGATGCTTCCCGCCATCAGTCGAGGTTTGATGGTTCCCGATCTGCTCGCCATTCTCGGAAGCATCGATTTTGTTCTGGCGGACGTCGATCGTTGAGGCCAGCGCCAACGAAGTGAGGACGGACCATGTTGACCGAAGAAGAAAGAGCCGAGATCGAACGGGAGATGAGCAAGTACTGGCTCAAGCGGGCCGTGGGACCCGAAGCGCTCAAGATCGTCCAGAAGCATCGCGGCTGGATTTCGAGAGAGAGCCTGACGGACGTCGCCCGCATTCTGGATATGACCGACGATGAGCTGGACAGCGTCGGAACGTGCTACAACCTGATCTTTCGAAAGCCGGTTGGGCGGCACCTCATTCTGGTGTGCGACAGCGTCAGTTGTTGGATCATGGGGGGCGAGCGCATTCAGGACCGTCTGTCACGTCGCCTCGGTATCGACTATGGGCAGACGACCACGGATGGACGTTTTACGCTGCTGCCGATGGCTTGTCTGGGGGCCTGTGACAAGGCCCCGGCCATGATGATCGACGACGATCTTCACGTCAACGTGGACCTCGAAGCGATCGACCAGATTCTGGAGAAATACGAGTAACTGTTCCGCCATGGATAAGCCGCTGACCAGGAACATCCGACCCGGCCAAGAGCCGCTCGATATCGATGCCTACGAGAAGAACGGAGGCTATCAGGCCTTGCGCAAGGCCCTCGCGATGTCTCCCCAGGACATCCAGAAGATGGTGACCGACTCGAATCTCAGAGGTCGCGGAGGCGCCGGCTTCTTCACGGGCCAGAAGTGGAGTTTCGTGCCGATGGGCGACAAGGCGCGCCGTCCCAAATACCTGGCGGTGAACGCCGACGAAATGGAGCCGGGGACATTCAAGGACCGGTTCCTGTTGGAGGGAGACCCTCACAGCATTATCGAGGGCGCCATCATCGCGGCCTATGCGATCGAAGCGGAGGCCGCCTACATCTTCCTGCGATGGGCTTACAAACTCGCCGGACGGCGTCTGGACAAAGCCATCGCAGAGGCGTATGACAAGAACTACCTCGGCAAGAACATCCTGGGCACGCCGTACAGCCTGGAACTCCATCTGCACACCAGTGCGGGCCGGTACATGTGCGGCGAAGAAGACGGGCTGCTCGATGCACTGGAAGGCAGGCGACCCATTCCCCGAACCAAGCCCCCCTTCCCGGCTACGTGCGGACTCTGGGGCCGTCCCACGGTCGTCAACAACGTCGAGACGCTGGCGAACGTTTCACATATCGTCAACAACGGCACCGAGTGGTTCAAAGGGCTCAGCCTTACAGATGAAGGCGGGACCAAACTCTATGGTGTCAGCGGACGTGTCCGCCGGCCCGGACTCTGGGAACTGCCCCTGGGCACCACGATTGGTGAAATCCTGGAGGAGCACGCCGGAGGGATGAGCGAAGGCTTCGGGTTTCGGGCACTGCTTCCGGGAGGCGCCTCGACCGATTTCCTTCTCAAGGAGCACCTCGACGTGCCGATGGATTTTGCCTCCGTGCAAAAGGCCGGCAGCCGATTGGGCACGGGCACGATGGTGATTCTCGACGACAAGACGTGCCCGGTGGGAATGGTCTGCAACCTGGAGACATTCTTTGCGCAGAGAATCCTGTGGTTGGTGTACACCGTGCCGGGAAGGTTTGCCCTGGATCGCTAAACTCTTGTGCGCTCTTGAGGATGGATGCGGACGGACCGAAGATATTGACCTGCTGGTCGAGCATACCCAACTGATCCGGATGGGGCGAACGTTCTGCGCCCTGGCTCCCGGCGCCATGGAACCCTTGCAGAGTGCGCTGAAGTATTTTCGCGACGATTTTGACACGCACGTTTCCCGGCAACAGTGTCCCTGGAAGTAAGACATGCCAACGATCTATGTCGATAATACGCCGTACGAAGTGGAAGAAGGCGTCAATCTTCTCCACGCCTGTCTGTCGCTGGGCTTTGACATTCCCTACTTTTGCTGGCACCCGGCGATGCACTCGGTGGGCGCCTGTCGGATGTGCGCCGTCAAGCTGTTCAAGGACGAAGACGACACCAGGGGAAAGATCGTCATGAGCTGTATGACGCTGGCCAAGGATGGCACGCGCATCTCGATACGCGACCCGGAAGTTCTCAGGTTCAGGCGCGCCGTTATCGAATGGCTGATGACCAATCATCCCCACGACTGTCCGGTCTGCGACGAAGGTGGCGAGTGCCATCTCCAGGATATGACGCAGATGGTGGGCCACGTCTATCGACGGTATCGCTTCAAGAAACGCACCCATCGCAACCAGTATCTCGGCCCCTTCATTCGCCACGAGATGAACCGCTGCATTCAATGCTATCGGTGTGTGCGGTTCTATGGGGCCTATGCGGGAGGACGCGACCTCGATGTCTTCGGGTGGCACAACCAGGTTTATTTCGGACGTCACGAAGACGGTGTGCTCGCGAACAAGTTCAGCGGCAATCTCGTCGAGGTTTGCCCGACCGGTGTATTCACCGACAAGCCCTTCTCCAAACACTTCACCCGCAAATGGGACCTACAGACCGCTCCCTCCATCTGCGTCCATTGCGGTCTGGGATGCAACACGATCCCGGGCGAGCGCTACGGCATCCTGCGACGAATCCGAAATCGCTTTCATGGCGACGTCAATGGCTACTTCCTGTGCGATCGCGGACGTTTCGGGTATGCGTTCGTGAACGACCCGCACCGCATCAAACGTGTGGCTGTCCGGACGCCCGAGGAGCGCTTCGAGCCGCTCAGCAAGGGTCTGGCCCTTCCGGAAATAAGCGACCTGCTCACCCGCAGCGACTGCCTCATAGGAATCGGATCGCCACGTGCGTCTTTGGAGTCGAACTTTGCGTTGAAGCGTCTCGTCGGCGATGAGAACTTCTACATGGGCATGTGTGAGACGCAGACGCGCCTCACGAGCCGGGTCATCAGCATACTGACCGAGGGGACGGTTCGCGCCGCCTCTTTGCAGGATGTTGCCCAGGCCGATGCCGTGCTCGTGTTGGGCGAGGACGTATCCAACACGGCGCCCATGCTGGAGTTGGCACTGCGCCGGTCCATCTTGCGCAAGCCCAGCAAGATCGCCAAAGAACTCCATATCGAGCCGTGGAACGACGCGGCCGTGCGAGAGGCCTTGCAGACCGAGAAGGGCCCGTTGTTCATTGCGGCTACCGGAGCGACCGATCTCGATGAGGTGGCCACTCGTCTCTACCACTCGGGGCCCGACAATGTGGCGCGACTGGGCTTTGCCGTAGCGCATCAACTCGATCCGAACGCACCGGCGGTGAACGATTTGCCTGACGACATGCGCGAGCTCGTCGAGATCATCGCAAACGCCTTGCGAGAGGCCGAACGCCCTCTGATCATCTCAGGAACAAGCTCCGGCAGCGACGCCATCCTGGAGTCCGCCTCGAACGTGGCTCATGCACTCCATGCGATCAACGACAAGACGCAGCTCTGCTTCACCACGGCGTGGTGCAACAGTATGGGGTTGGGGCTGATCGGAGGCAAACCTCTGGAATCGGCCATCGAGGCGATGACCGGCCGGCGGGCCTCCCTTGCCATTATCCTGGAGAACGATCTGTGCCGACACCTCAGTGTCGCTCAGGCCGATACGTTCTTCAACGCGGCCAATAACATGCTGGTTCTCGATTCTCTTCCCACCGCGACCACCGCCAGAGCGCACATCGTGCTGCCCGCGGCCACGTTCGCGGAAGCCGATGGCACGCTGGTCAACAACGAAGGCCGGGCCCAACGCTTCCTCCAGGTCTTCAGGCCCGAGCTGGAAACCCAGGCGAGTTGGCGCTGGATAAGAGAGATTGGCATGGCTGCAAATCGAAGTGACGCGGTGCCTTGGGAAACGTTTGACGACATCGTGGCCGACCTTGCCAAAAGCGACGAGATCTTCGGTCCGGTTGGTGCGCTCTCGCCGCACGCGGATTTTCGCCTGGCCGGGCAGAAGATCCCACGCCAGTCCCATCGATACAGCGGACGTACAGCCATTCACGCCAACGCTTGTGTAGCCGAATCTCGAACCCACAAAGATAAGGACACGCCGTTGTCCTTCTCCATGGAAGGTTACGAGGGTCAGCCTCCGTCCTCCCTTATCACGCACTTCTGGGCGCCACACTGGAATTCCGTCCAGTCCGTGAACAAGTTTCAGACGCAGACGGGTGGTTCCTTACGAGGCGGAGACCCAGGCCAACGCCTGATCGAGCCTCGGCCGACCGGTGGGCAGGAGTATTGCGCGGACATTCCCGCTCCTTTCCAGCCTCGAAAAGGGCATCTGTTGATCGTGCCGGCATATCATATCTTTGGCTCAGAAGAACTGAGCATTCGATCTGAGTCCATCGCGGAACTGGCCGCCGAGCCCTATATCGCCGTAAGCCCTGCGGACTCCGAAAGCCTTCCCATCAACGCGGATGGCACGATGGAGGTCGCGTTCGCCGGGATCTCGGCGTATCTGCCCGTTCGCCTCTCGCGAGGCGTTCCTCAAGGGCTCGGGCGTGTGCCGATGGGTCTGCCCGCGCAACAGTGGGACGGCCTGCCTTTCTGGTTCGATTTCTTGCGGAGTTGAGGTTTCGACCGTGTATGATATATTTCTGCATCTGTTGGTGGTCGTCGGCGTGCTGGGGTTCGCCCTTTCGGCTGCGGCCGGGCTCATCTGGCTGGAGCGCCGGCTGCTCGGACTCTGGCAGGATCGGTACGGCCCGAATCGCGTGGGCCCCTTCGGTCTGATGCAGGTCCTGGCCGACATGATCAAGATCTTCACCAAGGAAGACTGGATTCCGCCTTTCGCGGACAAGCCGGTCTTCGTTGTGGCGCCGGATGATCCTGGTCTTCACGATCCTCATGTCGTTTGCCATCGTCACGTTCGCACCGGGGATCACGGTGGTCGATCTGAGCATCGGACTGCTCTTCTTCCTGGCGATGTCATCCATGGGCGTCTACAGCATCACGCTGGCCGGCTGGTCGTCAAACAGCAAGTACGCCCTTCTGGGTGGCCTGCGGGCTGCGGCTCAGATGCTCAGTTACGAAGTGTTCATGGGGATCTCGCTCATGGGCGTGGTCATGCTCGCCGGCTCGTTCAATATCACTGCGATTGTCGAAGCGCAGCGGACGATGTGGTTCTGCATCCCCCAATTCCTCGGCTTCATTCTCTTCTTTACCGCGGGCATCGCGGTAACCCATCGGCTTCCCCTGGACCTCCCCGAAGCGGAGAGCGAACTGGTCGCAGGCTACCACAGCGAATACTCGGGAATGAAGTTCGGAATGTTTTTCGTGGGCGAGTATCTGGCCATCGCGCTGATCTCGGCACTGGTCACGACGTTCTTTTTTGGCGGCTGGCTGGGACCTTTTCTGCCCGGCGTGTTGTGGTTCGCGATCAAGATGTTTGCCTTTATCTGCGTCTTTATCCTGCTGCGGGCTTCGCTGCCTCGCCCCCGTTACGACCAGTTGATGGCGCTGGGTTGGAAGCTGATGCTGCCATTGGCGCTGCTGAATCTGCTTGTCACCGGAGGCATCGTGCTGGCAACCGCTCGATAACCAACGAGGAAGATCTCATGTTCAGCATTCTCCGTAGTCTCTGGGCGGTCCTGACGCACTCGTTTCACAAGCGTGTCACCGTCCAGTATCCCGATGAGAAGCCGGAATTACCTCCTCGCTGGCGGGGTCGAATCATCCTCTCTCGCGATCCCGACGGACAGGAGCGTTGCGTGGCCTGCAACCTGTGCGCCGTAGCGTGTCCGGTCGACTGTATCGCGCTACAGGCTACCGAAGATGAGCATGGCCGCCGCTATCCCGAGTTCTTCCGGATCAACTTCTCGCGGTGCATCTTCTGTGGGTTTTGTGAGGAGGCCTGTCCAACCTACGCGATCCAACTGACGCCGGATTTCGAGATGTGCGACTACAACCGGCAAAACCTGGTGTTCGAAAAAGAGGATCTGTTGATCGACGGCCAGGGCAAGTATAAGGGATACAACTTCTACAGAGTGGCAGGGATGGCCATTGGCGGCAAGAACAAGGGACAGGCAGAGAATGAAGCCCGCCCGGAAGACCTGCATGGTATCATGCCCTGACGTTGGGGGACACACGAAGTGAACGTGACATTCTATCTCAGCGGGATCATCGCCCTCGCCACTACGGTGCTGGCCGTCACGCGCTCCAATGCGGTGCACGCCCTTCTCTATCTCATTGTGTCGCTGCTGGCCATGGCGGTGATCTTCTTCGTGCTCGGGGCACCGCTTGCGGCGGCCCTGGTGGTGATCATCAACGCCGGCGCGATCATGGTTCTGTTCTTGTTCGTTATCATGATGCTGAATTTGGGCCCGCATCCCGCGATGGAGGCAAAACCATGGCTCCATCCGAGCACGTGGATCGCTCCTGCGATTCTCAGCGGGATTCTGGCCATCGAGCTGATCTATTGTGTGGCTTCGACCTCGGTGGGCAGCAGTTATTGGCAGGTCATCGAGCCCAAGGAGGTCAGCCTGGCCCTGCTGGGCCCCTATCTGCTGGGCGTTGAACTCGCCTCCATGCTTCTGCTGTCGGGCATCGTGGGGGCCTATCACCTGGGGCGGGGAATCACGCCTCGAGATGAGGAAGCGTGATGGCAACAGTCTCACTTATATCCGTGCTCATTCTGGCCGCACTGCTGTTCGCAGTGGGCCTGGTCGGCGTTCTCATACGCCGCAATATCGTCTTCATCCTGCTGTCCATCGAAGTGATGCTCAACGCTTGCGGCCTGGCTTTTATCGCCGCGGGCCGTCATGCAAATCAGCCCGATGGACAAGTCATGTATTTCTTCATCCTCGCCATGGCGGCTGCCGAAGTCGCCGTCGGACTTGGCCTGGTTCTGCACATGCGTCAGACCTTTGGCACGCTGGATATCAACCGCATCAAGAACCTGAAGGGATAGAATGCTTCAACTGTTGTGGCTCATTCCCACTCTGCCTCTCCTGGGCTTCGTCGTGCTGGTCCTCCTGGGCACTCGACTCGGCCGCAAAGCGGTCTCTGTCATCGCGGTGGGCTCGGTGGCAGCTTCTACCCTGGTGACAGCGGCAGTAGCCGTCGCATTCCTGGCAAGGACCCCGGCGGGAAACAGCTACTCGCAGACGCTGTGGACGTGGTTCCAGGTCGGCCATTTCACGACCAACGTGGCCTTCTATCTCGATGCGTTGTCTCTGACCATGGTATCGGTCGTCACCTTTGTCGGTTTGCTCATCCACGTGTATTCCACGTCGTTCATGGCGAAGGACAAAGCTTACAGCCGCTTTTTCGCGTACATGAATCTCTTCGTCGGTTCCATGCTCGTTCTGCTCCTGGCCAAGGACATGCTGCTGACCTACGCCGGCTGGGAAGGTGTGGGGCTGTGCAGTTACCTGCTCATCGGGTTCTGGTACAAAGACCGAGCGAATGCCCGCGCCGCGATGAAAGCTTTCATCGTCACCCGTGTCGGTGACGCGGCCTTCGCGGTGGCGCTCTTCATTCTCGTCGTCCAGTTCGGAACCCTCGATATTCCGTCGGTAATGCAGTCGTTTTCCTCCTACCCGGCGGGTTCGAGTCTATGTGTGGCGGTGGCACTGTTGCTTCTGGGAGGAGCGGTGGGTAAATCGGCTCAGCTTCCCTTGCAGACCTGGTTGCCCGATGCCATGGCGGGCCCGACCCCCGTCAGTGCCTTGATTCACGCGGCCACCATGGTGACCGCCGGGGTCTATCTCATCGCCAGAACACACGCCGTCTTCCTGAAGGCACCGGCCGTCATGACCGTCGTGGCGGCGGTCGGGGCAGTCACCCTTCTGCTGGCTGCTTTCAGCGCCTGTGTTCAGCACGATATCAAACGCATTTTGGCCTACAGCACCATGAGTCAGATCGGCTACATGTTCCTGGCCCTGGGGGTGGGAGCATGGTACGCGGCCATCTATCACTTTGTTACCCATGCCCTGTTCAAGTCGGCTCTGTTTCTCGGGGCCGGGGTTCTCATTCAAGCCCTCAACGAGGAACACAACATCTTCAAGATGGGAGGCCTGCGAAGGTTCTTTCCGGGCACCCACCGGGCCTTCATGGCCGGCTCGCTGACGTTGGCGGCCTTGCCTCCTCTGACGCTGACCTTCAACAGCAAAGACGTGATCCTGAACCAGGCCCTGGAGCTGCCACAGGGAGGAGGTCTGTTCTGGGTGCTTGGGCTCATCGGAGCCTTCTTGACTGCGTTTTACACGTTCAGGTTGTTCTTCGTCGTTTTCTCCGGTCCGACCCACACCGAGCCTGCTCCACGTGCACCTCGCAGAATGGTGTACACACTGAGCATACTGGCCTTCCTGGCGGCCCTGTCAGGTACGCCTGAACTTTTGAAGACCCTAACGGGTGCGGAAGGATTCTATGAGTTCTTGCACACGGCGATGCCCAAGGTTTCCGACAAACTGGGGACGGCACAACTCTGGGGCCTTCAGGCCTTGTATGCAAGCTTGTCGATCGTCGCCATCGGCCTGGCATACACGCTTTACGTGCGTCGACGAAACGTGGTTGAGACGATTCTTCGTATGCCGGGCGTCACGTCGTTGCATCGACTCTTGTTTGCGGGATGGGGCTTTGACTGGGTCTACGCAAATGTGGTCGTTCGACCCTACGTGTGGATTGCCAGGATAAGCCGAGATGACATATTGAATCTCTGGCCACGCGGTGTGGCTCAAGCGTGCCAGCTTTGCCATCAGGGGCTGTCTCTCTCTGTCACGGGCAATGCGAGGTGGTACGTCGGCGGCATCGCGGTGGGTTCGGTGATCGCCCTGGCGCTTGTGATCTTCCTATGATTATTATCTGGATACCTGTCATTACGTTCCTGGGTGCCGTCGTCGCATGGGCGGTCAGCTTCCGGAGTCGGCGCGCCTGTCGCTGGGCGGCTTTGGCGGCCCTCGCCATCGTCACGGCTCTGACACTCGTTCTATGGACGCGCCTCGATAACCAGAGTGTCATCGCGGGCAAGACCGCACAGACGGTCGCGTGGACGTGGACCTGGATTCCGCAATTCGGGACCAGTGTGTCCCTGGCCGCCGATGGCCTGACGGTTCTGCTCTTGCTGCTCACGTGCGTCCTGGGCATGGCCGCCATCGTGGCCTCGTGGAACGAGATCCGGGAAAAGGTGGGATTCTTCCATTTCAACCTGATGCTCGTCCTGGCCGGCGTCATGGGAGTCTTCTTAGCGCGGGATCTGTTCCTGTTCTATGTGTTTTGGGAACTGATGCTCGTTCCCATGTATTTCCTCATCACGGTCTGGGGCTCCGAGCGTCGTGTCTATGCGGCGGTCAGATTCTTCATCTTCACCCAATTGGGCGGGCTGTTGATGCTTCTGTCGATTCTGGGCCTGTACTTCATCCACGGCCGGGATACGGGAGATTACACGTTCGACGTCTCAACGTTGATCGGAGTCAGGCTCAGTGGCCATGTCGCCCTCTGGCTGATGATGGGCTTTGTCGCCGCGTTCTTCGTGAAGCTGCCCGTCATCCCTGTACACACCTGGCTTCCGGACGCATATGCAGAAGGTCCTACGGGTGCGAGTATCCTTCTGGCCGGCGTGGTGTCGAAGGCCGGAGCGTATGGTCTGATCCGGTTCGTCCTGCCTCTCTTTCCGACAGCCAGTCGTGAGATCGCTCCGGTTGCTGTGGTGTTGGGCGTCGTCGGAATCATCTACGGGGCAGTTCTGGCCTTTGGTCAGAAAGACATCAAGCGACTCATTGCCTACACGAGCCTCAGTCATCTCGGCTTCATCCTGCTGGGAATTTTCGCCGGGACACGAATCGCCTTGCAGGGCAGTATCGTCATTATTATCGCCCACGGTCTGAGTACGGGCGGCCTGTTCGCTGTGGCCGGAGTGATCCAGGACAGACTGCGCACCCGACAAATGGACGTCATGAGCGGGCTATGGACTTCAATGCCGCGTATGGGGGGCGTCGCCTTGTTCTTCGCGCTGGCTTCTCTCGGCCTTCCCGGATTGGCTAATTTCGTAGGTGAGTTTCTCGTGCTCGCCGGGTCGTATGGGAACTACCCTGTGGCGACCATCGTCGCCACCTCAGGCTTTGTCGTATCCACGATCTACTCTTTGTGGTTGATTCATCGCGTGTTCTACGGTCCCCGCCAAGATGAATCACAAGTGTCTGACCTGAATCCACGAGAGACCCTGCTATTTGCTGCCATCATCGTTCTCATCGTAGCTATCGGAGTGCGGCCCCAGCCGATCCTCGATGCGGTTGCCCCCGTTCTTCGGCCGGTTCCGGAGAGTGCGGCGAGGCAGATCGACGGCACCGTGGAGACCGAGACAGCATCCTCCAATATCGTCTCAGGGATACTGAATGATACTGAGTGACCTTCTGACTCTTCTGCCGCACTTGCTGGTGGCCGCTGCGGCGGTCGGTGCGATGCTCGCGATCGCGATCCACCGCGATGACCGCATTACCGCGGGGGTGGCCCTGTCGGGTTTGTCTGCCGGCCTGGCCGCAACGGTATTCACCTTCAACCAGGCGGCCAGCCAGGTGACACCCCTGTTGATCGTAGATACGTTCGCGCGCTTCTATATCGGTTTGATTCTTGCCGCGGGGATCGTTACTGTGATCCTCTCCTACCGCTACATAGGCCAGCATTCGGCCCTCAGCGACGAGTATTACGTCGTGTTGCTCGTCGCCATATTGGGCTGTATGGTTCTGGCTTCCAGCAGTCATTTTGCGTCGGCTTTTCTCGGTCTGGAGCTCTTGAGTGTATCTCTGTATGTCCTGATCGCTTACCCCAGATCGGACGCTGAGCGGATTGAGGCGAGTCTCAAGTACCTTATCCTCGCGGCCGTATCGGTGTCGTTCTTCCTCTTTGGCATGGCCTTGATCTACGCGGCGTCGGGCACAATGTACTTTGCCCGGATTGTTGAAAGGCTGGAGACAGCAGAACATTCTGCCAAGCCTCTCTTTTTGGCGGGTGTTGTCCTGATGACGGTCGGCTTCGGATTCAAACTCGGTCTGGTGCCGTTTCATCTCTGGGTGCCCGACGTATACCAGGGAGCCCCGACTCCCGTATCGGCCTTCATCGCCACAGTCTCGAAAGGAGCCGTGTTTGCTCTCATGACGAGATTCTTCATGGCGATCGAGATGTGGAAGTGGGAACCCGTCTTTTTGCTCTTTGCGATCGTTGCGGTTGCCACGATGTTCACCGGGAACCTTCTGGCTCTCAAACAGGACAACCTCAAGCGTTTGCTGGGTTATTCGTCGATCGCGCATATGGGCTACGTGCTCGTGGCATTTCTCGCAGGGGGCCCTCTCGGGGTAACGGCCATCACGTTCTACTTCCTGGCCTACTTCATCACGGTCCTCGGTGCTTTCGGTGTTTTGACCGCCCTTTCGGAGCAAGGCGAAGATGTCCAGCGTCTTGAGACGTGCCGCGGCCTGGCCTTTCGCCATCCGTATCTCGGCGCCATTCTGACCGTCATGATGTTCTCGCTGGCCGGGATACCGTTGACGGCCGGATTCATAGGCAAGTTCTATGTGCTGGGGGCCGGCGTTCGCCAGGAATTGGTCTGGCTCGTCGTCGTGATGGTCGTGAACAGCGCGATCAGCTTGTTCTACTACCTACGCGTCGTCCTGACGCTTTTTGCCGACCCGTCGGAGGACGGATCGGCCACGCCTTTGCCCTCCGGATTCGCCGCCGGCACAACGTTGGGATTCCTCGCTCTTCTTCTGCTTTGGATCGGCATCTACCCCACGACCTTCGTGGTATTGGTCGAATCTGCTACCGCAAGCCTGAGGTAAGCGGGCTCCTTCGGCTGTCCACGCCGCGTGATCCCGTCGGCGGGCCGATGGGGGTTTGCTGCATCTCTGTCAGGGAATTGAGGGGGCTGATCGAGCATTTGCCTGACTCACACCTGCATCTGACCACCGTAGAGCCTTTGTGGAGCAGGCCCTTATTCGGACGGGGCTGTCGCAACACAGCCCTGATGTGCGAATCGAGGATAACTCCGCGTGTGGCAACGTAGTCAGGACAATCGTTTGTAGAAAGGCAGTGAGATGGCATCGAACACGCAATCGGGACCGCAGACGATACTTCGGAAGAGGTCTCGCCGGACTCGTCAAACGGAGACCGATACTCTGTGCATCAATACCATACGTACGCTGGCAATGGACGCCGTGCAGAAGGCCAATTCCGGTCACCCGGGCACGCCCATGGCCCTGGCCCCGCTGGCTTACGTCCTCTGGACCAGATTCCTGCGGCACAGCCCCTGCAATCCTCAGTGGTTCAATCGCGACCGTTTCATCTTGTCCAACGGGCATGCGTCGATGCTTCAGTATGCTCTGCTGTTCCTGACAGGCTACGACGTGTCACTCGATGACCTCAAGAATTTCAGACAGTGGGACAGCAAGACGCCTGGCCATCCCGAATACGGTCAAACCCCGGGGATCGAGACGACAACCGGTCCTTTGGGGCAGGGATTCATGAATGCCGTGGGCATGGCCATTGCGGAGGCCCATCTGGCCGCCACTTTCAACCGGCCTGGATACGACATTGTCGACCATCGCACGTACGTCCTTGCCAGTGATGGTGACATGATGGAAGGCGCCTCTCATGAGGCGGCTTCGCTGGCGGGACATCTCGGACTGGGCAAGCTCGTCGTCGTTTATGATGACAACCACATCAGCATAGAAGGACCGACCGAACTCACCTTGTCGGATGACGTCGCCACGCGCTTCGCAGGATACCACTGGCACGTCCAGAATCTGGGCGATCGCGCCAACGACATTGGGGCCATCGATCGGGCCTTGACCAAGGCCGTGTCAGTCATCGACAAGCCTTCTCTGATTATTGTTCGTTCGCATATCGGGTACGGCTCGCCCAATCGTCAGGATACGAAGGAGGCGCATGGCGAGGCACTGGGTGAAGATGAGGTCCGGCTGACGAAACAGTTTTATGGTTGGCCCGCCGACGAGCGGTTCTACGTTCCCGACGAGGCTATCGAGTTCATGCGAGGCGCCGTTCAACGCGGACGTCGGCTCGAAGACGAGTGGCAGGAGCAGTTCGAACTCTATGCCCAGGAATACCCGGGTCCGGCGGCGGAATTCCGCATGGCGCGTTACGACGAGTTCCCCGCGGATTGGGATAGTGACATTCCCGAGTTTTCCAGCGAGGACGGACCGCAGGCGACTCGGGATTCGGCCGGAAAGGCCGAGCGGGCGATCGCCGGCAAAGTGTCCTGGCTAATCGGCGGAAGTGGCGACCTCGCTCCTTCGACACGAACGTTGATCCCAGATTCCGGCTATATCGAGGCCGGACAATTCGCCAATCGCAACATCGCCTGGGGAATCCGCGAGCATGCCATGTGCGCTTGCAGTTCCGGCATGGCGCTCCATGGCGGCGTGCGTCCTTTCGCGTCGACCTTCTTCATCTTCACCGACTACGCGCGTCCGGCCATCAGGCTCGCCTGTCTCATGGAATTGCCCGTGATCTACGTGATGACACACGATTCGATCGGTCTGGGAGAAGACGGGCCGACGCATCAGCCTGTGGAGCACCTGGCTTCGTTTCGAGCCATGCCGAACATGTGCGTCATCCGACCGGCCGATGCGAACGAGGCAACCTGGGCTTGGAGGGCGGCGCTGCTGCGCAGGGACGGACCGACCATGTTGGTGCTTACGCGACAGAAGCTGCCTGTCTTCGATCGCAGCACGGTAGCGCCTGCCCATGGATTGCTCAAAGGGGCGTACGTGCTGTCGAAAGAGCAAGGCGAAGTGCCCGATATGATCCTTATGGGCAGCGGTTCCGAGGTTCATCTGCTCCTGGATGCACAGAGCCGGCTCCGTGCCGAAAGTGTCGACGCGAGAGTTGTCAGCATGCCAAGCTGGGAGCTCTTTGCCGAACAGAGTGAAGAGTACCAGAGGGAAGTGCTGCCTCCGAACGTCAGAGCCAGACTTGCCGTGGAAGCGGGCGCCTCATTCGGCTGGTGTCGATGGACGGGAGACTCTGGTGACGTCATCGGAATCGACCGGTTCGGCGCCAGTGCGCCTGCCAAAGACAACTTCGCTCACTACGGATTCACTGCAGACCATATCGCACAACGGGCCAGAGAGTTGATTGCGACGTATAACGTGTGATCGACGAATAAAACGACACGAGCACAGAGAACCGACCTGATAGAACAGGACAGACGATAGAAGGTATATCATGCGAGTGGGAATTGCTGCGGACCACGGCGGGTTTGACCTGAAGGAAGAGATGATCCAGCGCCCTTGCGCGGCCGGGCACGAGGTGATAGATTTTGGTGCCGAACGCAAGTCTCCTGGGGATGATTATCCTGATTACGTATTCCCGCTGGCTGAGGCTGTGGCGGAAGGTCGGGTGGAACGAGGCATCGCAATCTGTGGCAGTGGCGTCGGCGCGTGCATCGCTGCCAACAAAGTGTCCGGCGTTCGAGCCGCGCTAATCGTGGACGAGTTCGCGGCACATCAGGGCGTCGAAGACGACAACATGAACCTCGTCTGTCTTGGAGGCCGAGTCCTCGGTCAGGAGTTGGCATGGGATCTCGTCAGATCGTTCCTGGCAGCCCGGTTCGCCGATATCGAACGACACCGGCGTCGCCTGGACAAGATTGCCGCCTTTGAGCGGCAGCGTGAACGCACGCACGCGTAATGGGATTGTGCCGATAGCCTCTGCGCAACACGGCACCCTGGGATACCATGAGGCCAGGCGCAGAAAGGATGATTGTTATGGGCCAGGAAAAGAAGCCGCATGTGTTGGTACTCGGTGGTAACTTCGGTGGTCTCACCGCCGCGCACTTCATTCGGGAACGATGTGGCGACAGCGTTTCCATGACCCTGGTCGACCGGAAACCTTACCTGGTGTTCGTGCCAAACATTCCCATCGAAGTCATGGCGAATCGAGATCCTCAGGACGACCTGCATATGCCGATCCATCGGATTTTGCGTCGTGACGGTATTGATTTCATCCAGGCCGATGTCACGGGCATCGATCTGGACGCCCAGTCGATATCCTGCGTCCCCACCGAGCGTCTCGGTGCGGCCACTGAGAAGATCAGTTACGACTATCTCGTCGTTGCCCTCGGCTGTCGTCTCGCGTACGATCGAATCGAGGGCTTCGGGGAGCACGGTCACACGCTGTCGGACAGCTACTACGGTGATAAGCTTCGCGTTTACCTGCATGGGGATGGCTACAAAGGTGGTCCGGTCGCCATCGGTTCAGCTCGATTCCACCAGGGCGACCGAGGGCGTCCCGACTGGCTGCCCACGTCCAAATCCGCCTGTGAGGGACCTCCGCTTGAAATCGCGATGGCGTTGGCGAGCTGGCTTCAGGATCGACACTTGGGTGGGCCGCAGAATGTCACGCTGTTTACCCCTGCCGAAGTCATCGCTGAGGATGCAGGCGAAGAGATTGTCCACGAGTTTCTGGACATGGCGGGGCAGATGGGTTTCGGATACCAGAACAAGACTGAGGATATCCGGCGCATCACCGCCGACGGGATCGAGTTTGCCAGCGGTGACAGCCTGGAAGCGGAGTTGAAGATCATATTCCCGGATTGGGTGCCGCATCAGATTATCAAAGAGTTGCCGATCGCCGACGAGTGCGGCTTTGTGGTCACTGACGAGGTCGATGCGATGCATCGACGATCCGCGTGTCTTTGCCGTGGGTGATTGTGCCGCATTGACCGTCCCCAAGCTCGGCGCACATGGGCATCAGCAGGCAGACATCGTGGCCCGCCAGATTGCCAAAGAGGTCGGTCGACTCAGTGAAGAAGAGGCCGATCATCCCTTCCGACCGGAGATCATTTGCATGGGAGAGATGGGACACCATCGAGCATTCTACATCCATACGAATGCCTGGTACGGCGGAGATATCAGCATCTTCAAGATGGGCTACACCTATTACGCCATGAAGATGGCCTTCAAGGAAATGTACTTTCGTACAGGGGGCAAGCCCCCATCATGGGGGATTCCGGTCACCGAGCTGGTTGCCGAGCATCTTGTGTAGACGCTTACGCAAGCGTCCTGTGGACGTCAGCGAGGCGATGGTTGACGGTGATTGATGCCCGAAGAAAGAGCTTGAGAGCAGAAAACCACGTTGGGCGTGCAAAACGAATGAAAGAGAGAGGTCATGAAGAATGAGCCTGACATTTCCGTAATGTTTCTCGACATTGGCGGAGTGCTTCTGACCAATGGGTGGGACCACCATATGCGGCAGCAGGCCGCAGAGGAATTCGGACTCGACTATGAGGAGATGAATGACCGCCATAGTATGACCTTCGATACGTACGAACGCGGGTTGCTGTCGCTGGATAAGTATCTCGACCGCGTGGTCTTCTACGAGCCGCGGTCGTTCTCACCTCAGCAGTTCAAGGACTACATGTTCGGCAGATCCCGGGCTATCGATGACAGCATTGCGTTCTTTCGCGAAGTTGCCCGCGTCAACCGGCTCCGAGTCGGCGCCATCAGTAATGAAGGACGCGAGTTGATGGTCCGTCGAATTGACACCTTCCATCTGACGGAACTGATCGACTTCTTCGTCTCCTCGTGCTTCGTCCACTTCAGAAAGCCCGATGAAGAGATCTACCGACTTGCCCTGGATATTGCCCAGGTGCCGCCGGAGAGGGCCCTGTACATCGATGACCGGGCCATGTTTGCCGAGATCGCTGAGGGACTTGGCATCCGAAGTATTCACCACGAGAACTTGGAGCAAACGCGTCGAGCGATGGAGAAGGCGGGTCTGGACCTGCCTGTCCGCCAAGCGACGACGGCCCCGTAAGGAGGCGTCCATGAGTAGTGAACAATCAGAGATCGGCATGGTCGGCCTGGGTGTGATGGGACGCAATTTCGTCTTGAACATGGCCGAGCACGGTTTTTCCGTCACCGGATACGACAAAGACAGCGACAAGATCAAAGCCCTCGAGGAAGAGGCTCAGGGGTTGCCTGTCCAGACCGCAAAGCGAGCCGATGATTTCGAAACCCTGCTGCGGTCACCCAAGGTGGTGATGATGCTCGTGCCGGCCGGTGAACCGGTGGACAGCGTCATCAGTGATGTGCTGCCCGTGCTGACGGCGGGCGACATCATCATCGACGGGGGGAATTCTCATTTCGTCGATACGGACACCCGCGCCGAGCAGCTTGCCGAACAAGGCATCCATTTCTTCGGCGTGGGCATTTCCGGAGGCGAACGGGTGCACGCCACGGCCCCAGCATCATGCCCGGCGGCCCGCGCGAGGCGTACGACCGCATCCGACCCATACTCGAAGCGGCCGCCGCACATGTCGACAACGAGGCGTGTGTGACCTATCTGGGCCCGGGCTCGGCCGGCCACTATGTCAAGATGGTTCACAACGGCATCGAGTATGGGGTGATGCAACTGATCGCCGAGACGTATCATCTGCTGGCCAAGGGCCTGGGTTGTTCCGATGAAGAGTTGAGTGACATCTACGCACGCTGGAACGACGGTGACTTATCGAGCTTTCTCGTGGAGATCACCGCGAACATCTTCCGAGAGGTGGATGACAAGACCGGCAAACGACTCATTGACGTCATTCTCGACGAAGCCAAGCAAAAAGGCACCGGTATGTGGTCCTCCGAAAGTGCGCTGCAGCTTCACGTCCCGGTGCCGAATATCAACGCCGGCGTGGAGGCGCGTGACATTTCGGTGTACAAGGGATTGCGCCGCGAGGAATCCGAGAGGCTCAGTGGTCCCGCTGCGCGTGCTCTCGGGAGATAAGGGCAAGGTGATAGAAGATGCGCGGAAGGCCCTGCACGCCGCCATGGTGCTGACCTACGCCCAGGGCTTTGCCTTGCTTGCCCGGGCTTCGGGTGAATACGAATACGATCTGGATCTGAAAGAAGTAGCGGCAATCTGGCGCGGCGGTTGTATCATCCGTTCGGCCCTGTTGCATGACATCATGGCGGCCTACGAACGCAGGGCGGATCTGCCTCACCTGCTGGCCGATGAGCAACTCGCCGATATCGTTGGACGGCATCAGACCGGCCTGCGGTCCGTTACGAGCATTGCCTCGCAACTCGGGATTCCTATGCCCGGCATGATGGCCGCACTGGCCTATTTCGATAGCCTGCGTCACGCCTGGTTACCCGCCAACCTCATCCAGGCCCAGCGGGACTACTTCGGCTCTCATACCTACGAACGCGTCGATCAAAAGGGAACGTTCCACACCAAATGGGCAGGGAAGGAAACTACCGGTGAAAGCATACAGACAGCCTGACCCCAGTGCCATCGTGATCTTCGGCGCCGGAGGGGATCTGACCAGCCGTAAACTCATTCCGGCTCTGTTCAACCTCTTTCTCGACGGATGGTTGCCCGAGAAGGTTGCGATCCGAGGTCTCGATCGCAGGGAGATGAACGATAAAGAGTTTCGCCAGCATCTGCGAGAAGGCGTGGACCGTCACTCGCGACGAACGGACTTCGAGGAGAAGGCGTGGGACGAATTTGCCGGCAAGTTGACTTATCAGCAGAGCGACCTGACGGCGGCGTCCACCTACAAGACATTGGCCGACTGGCTCAAGGATGCCGAGCAGCAATGGCAGGACCAATGGAATATGGCCAGCAACAAGATATTCTATCTGGCGATCCCTCCCTCGATGATTGAGACGGTGGCGAAGCACCTGGGCAAGGCGAAGCTGGCCAACGACCGGGCATACAGCCGTGTCGTGGTCGAGAAACCGTTCGGTCACGATCTCAGTTCCGCACATGAACTGAACCGGGAACTCAAGAGCATCTTCGAAGAATCGCAGATCTACCGGATCGACCATTACCTTGGCAAAGAGACGGTGCAGAATATCCTGGCCTTCCGATTCGCCAATTCTCTCTTCGAGCCCATCTGGAATCGCCGTTACGTCGATCACGTCCAGATCACGGTGGCGGAAGAGCTCGGGATCGGTCATCGCGGCGCATACTATGACCAGGCCGGCACATTGCGTGACATGTTGCAGAATCATCTGATGCAACTCCTCTGTCTCATCGCGATGGAACCTCCGGTCTCTTACGAAGCGGAGGAAATACGGAACAAGAAAGTCGACGTGCTCCACGCCATCCGAACGATCGCACCCGAGCGTGTGCAGGAAGTCGCCGTGCGCGGTCAGTATGGAGAGGGTTGGATCGAGGGGCAGAGGGTCAAAGCGTACAGGGAAGAGGAGGACGTGGCGGCGGATTCTCAGACGGAAACGTTTGTTGCCATGGAACTTCTCGTCGACAACTGGCGATGGCAGGATGTTCCGTTCTACTTGCGTACGGGCAAACGGCTCGGGGCTCGAGCAACAGAGGCTCTCATCCAGTTTCGCCCGGTCCCCCATCAGTCCTTTCCGTCTTCGGCGATCAGCGAACCCCAACCCAATCGGCTGATCATCCGTGTTCAGCCGGACGAAGGCATCAGTGTCAGCTTCCTGGCCAAGAAACCCGGCGAGACCATGCAGCTTGGCCCGGTCGACATGCGATTCAGCTACAGGGAAGCTTTTCAGAAGCCCGTGCCCGAAGCCTATGAGACCCTGCTGCTGGACGTCATGTTGGGCGACTCCACACAATTCATGCGTGCCGATCAGCAGGAGAAAGCCTGGGAGGTGATCGCACCGGTTCTTGAGGCGTGGCAGACGGTTGAGCCATCTGATTTTCCGAACTATCCGGCCGGCACCTGGGGACCCGAAGGAGCGGAACTCATCACCGCTCGCAGCGGACGCACCTGGCATTTGCCCAGCGTTTCGCATCCGGATACTGCGGGCGACCCTGATGCCGCCTGATGGCGCCTCACAGGATGACACGGAAACCGCAGACCCCGAGACCACGCGTATCTTTGCCATCAGTCGGACGTATTGGAGGCCGTCGAATCACACCCTCGTTGCAGAATTGCTCCTTGGATGCTATTGTGGAATCAGCGTTTCGGATCATCGCATTTCTTCGGCGCACACAGTGGGTAGACAAGCTTCTTCCAGCCTGGGTGGAATTGGACAGATATGAATAGCATCAAGTTTGTGACTATCGTGATGGCAACCATGGGATCGTGTACGTTTGCAGCGGCGCAGGGCGACCGGCAGCCGCGGAAATGACGTCGCTGATCCCAATTCAGTTCAAGCTTGAGCAGCGTGGGTATGTCACGCTAGTCATCGAAGACAGTGACGGTAAGCGTGTGCGCAACCTGATCAGCCACGAAGCCTTCGAGGCGGGACCGCATACGGTTTGGTGGGATGGTTTGGACGATCTCGGCCGCGATGACAACGCCGCCAAACATGCCGTGTTTCACATCCCCGGAAAGATCGTCTCGCCGGGGGAGTATACTGTACGTGGTCTCGTGCATCCCGGCATCGATCTCATTTATCGCATGACGCCTTACACGCACGGGAATCCTCCCTGGCGCACCGACGATCCGGGCAGTCAGTGGCTGACCAATCACTCCCCTCCCAGTGACGTCGTCTTCCTTCCGGCCGGCGCTGCGCCGGAACGGGCGGGCAAACCGAGTTCCAAACACGGGCAAGTCCTTATTTGCAGCAGAGTTGCCGAGGGAGGTAGTGGTCTTGCCTGGGTCGACATGGGCGGCCACAAGCTCTGGGGACAGAGTTGGCTCGGTGGCGTATGGACGGCCGCTTCCCATCTGGCCGTCGATCGGGGCGAGCATCCGGTGGAAGGCACCTACGCCTATGCGGCGGCTTCCTGGGCCGGTGACAAGTACAATGACAACAAGGCTGAACTACGCCTTCACAAACTTCTCGACGCCCAACACCGGGGGCAGGCCCCCCAGGACGGACGTTTCGGTTCCGGCGAGGATCGCCCCGTTCTCGAACCCAGTTTTGAAATCCCTTTCCCGAAGGGGACACCGGATTTCGACGCAAACGACAAAGTGGAGCGGGCAACGTACGCCGCATCGCTCTCCGGCATGGCTGTGCACAATGGCATCGTGGCCTGTGCCTTCGAGAAGCTTGATCAAGTGCTCTTTGTGGACGCGCGGGCCGGCGAGGTCATGGGCACTGCCATCGTGCCTGCGCCGCGTGGTCTTGCGTTTGGTAGCCATGGCGCCTTTTACGCCCTGTCTCGGGGCCGTCTACTGCGCTACCAGCTTGATGAAAGGGATCCGGCGGATTTGTCCGATCCCCGTACGCTCGTGGTAGGGTTGGAGGACCCGTGGTATGTGACGGTCGCTGACGACGGCACGTTTTATGTTAGCGATTGGGGCAACAGTCACCAGGTGAAAGTCTTCACGTCCGACGGTACGCCCCGCGGCGCCATCGGTGAAGCAGGCGCCCCTCGTATCGGCAAGTACGACCCAAACCACATGAATCATCCTGCCGGCACGGCGCTGGATGACCGAGGGCGGCTCTGGGTGACCGAAGAAACACACATTCCCAAGCGTGTCAGTATCTGGAGGCTCAATGATCGCACGCTGGTCGACGCATTCTATGGTCCCATGCGCTATGGCGGATCCGGGGCGGTCGATCCGCAGGACAAAACTCGTTTCTTCTATGACGATGACCATGGTGGCACGATCGAGTTCAAGCTCGATTACCAGACCGGCCGCTCCATGCCCTTGGCCATTCCCTATCTGAGCCGTTACAACGAGACGGGGCTCGTCGGTCGCTATACCGGTGCCGCACCGAGCTACCCGCTGCATTGCGGACGTTTCCTTTACCTGACGGAAGCGTACAATCTCCATACTACTGGACGTCCTCTTGCGTCCTTGTATAGAGTCGATGAAGACGGCGTTGCTCGTATCGTTGCTGCTGCGGGCAGTACTCGCGACGCGAGTCGGGAAGTGCTTCCGGCATTTGCATCGCCGGCGGTACAGGCGAAGATGCCGGCCGGCTATACCCCGAAAGCGGACCGCCCTTTGCTCTTTGTCTGGTCCGATACGAATGCCAATCAGCATTTGGACGCGAACGAGGTGCAATTTCTCGATCCCCTTGATTACAGCAGCCCGCAAAACCGGAATGCCCGCATCGGCACGACGACCTTGACAGATGACCTTGCCTTCACGTTCTCCAGCGTCGGTGGCGTGGTGCTCCAGTTGAGGCCGGCGGCGGTCTCTCCGGATGGAGTTCCAAGTTACGACATCGGGCAACGTCGTATCCTGGCGACCCGAACGCAGTCTCCCGCCAGCAGCGGCGGCAATCAGGTTCTGCCCGCAGCCGACGGGTGGCTCATCACGACAACGCCTGTCAAGCCGCTGGCCCGCGAAGGAGTCGGTGCGGTTCGCAACGGCGTTCCCATGTGGTCCTATCCCAGTCTTTGGCCCGGCCTGCATGCCTCGCATATCGCGCCCATGCCTGAGAGCCCGGGACAACTGATCGGTACCACCAGGGTGGTGGGTCCGGTGATCGACGCCCCGCCCGGTTCCGAGGCCGGTCAGTTGTGGGCGATCAACGGCAACAAGGGCAATGTCTACATCTTTACGGTCGATGGTCTCTTTGTCGCCCGTCTCTTCCAGGACAGCCGCACTACCAGTTGGAATGCGCCCGAGGCCACATCCGGTATGAATGTCAATTCCCTGAGCCTTCAAGAAGAGTGCTTCGGCCCCACCTGGACGCGCACCGAGGGCGGTGAAGTCTTTCTACAGGCCCATTTTGTGGGTAACATCGTTCAGATTCTGAACCTCGATAAGATTCGTCGATTGCCCGATTGCCGCATCGCCGTCACCGCCGACCAGCTAATGGTCGCTCAGCAGTGGAACGTGGCGCGGGAAGCCCGGCGCCAGGCGGAGGCCACCGCCGAGGCGGGCCCTTTGTCGACCGCGCTCGGCGAGCCTGTTCCGATTGTTGATGGTGCTGCCGACGAATGGACGCAGGCCCATTGGGTGACGATCGACGAACGCCTCCAACAGGTAGGCAACTGGGGACATCGTCGAAACATCACTGACGCCAGTCTTTCTGTTTCCGAGGACAAGCTTTATGTCGTTTGGCGTACACACGACCAGGGGTTGCTTCGCAACAGCGGTGAGTCCCTCAACAATCTCTTCAAGTGCGGCGGCGCTCTTGATCTCATGATCGGTGTCGATCCGGCGGCGGATCCGTCTCGGCGCAGACCCGTGCGGGGTGACCAGCGCGTCCTCATCACCAGAGTCGCTGATAAGACCACCGCTGTGCTCTATGAGCCGGTCGATCCGACGTCCGGTGCGCCTGGGGTGGAGTTCGGTTCTCCCTTGCGCACGCTTCGATTCGACAGGGTCTCTGTGATCAGCGACCAGATTGAATATGCGGCCGGCACAAAGAAAGATCTGCAGGCCGACAAAGCGGGTAACATTCTCTGCACAGTCTACGAGGTTGCCATTCCTCTGGCATTGTTGCACTTCGCGCCAACCTCCGGCGCCAACTACAAATTCGACATCGGCATATTGCGCGGCGACGGCCAGCAAACCCTCCAACGTGTCTACTGGCATAACAAGGCTTCGGGTATGGTCAGCGATATTCCAAGTGAAGCCGAACTCATCCCGGCCCTCTGGGGTACTCTCCACCTGCAATAGCCTGCGTCTGCCTATGAACCGCTGCAGATCATTTCTTCGGAAGCCATCCTGGTCAACAGAACGATGAACATGAATTCGGCAGATCCACCTGAGTTGGGACGGCAGGCGCAACGCGACGCGTCCGAAGATCGACAGCCCGTGCACAGGCACCGTTGGTTTCTGATCGCAGGCGTGATCGTATTGGTAGCCGCGACCGTCGTCGGGGGATACTACTACTGGCGATCCACCTTCTACGAATCGACCGACGACGCGTATATCGAAGGTCACCCGGTCCTGGTCAGTGCACGCGTCTCCGGGAACGTGAAGCGCGTCCATGTAGGCGACAACCAGCACGTGCAAGCGGGCACGCTGCTCGTTGAGATCGATCCCTGTGACTATCAAGCCCGTTTGGACAGATCGCTGGCAGCCGTGGAGGCGGCCCAGGCGGTAGAACGGCAGGCGGTCGCAGACATCAACGTCGCGGACGCCAAGTTGACTCAGGAACGGCAGGATCTCCAGCGGTACGAGAAGCTGGCCAAAGAGAATGCGGTGGCGACCCAGATACTGGATCATAGCCGGGCATCGACACAGGTTGCCGAGGCCAACCTGTGCGATCCGCATGCACCTGGCCTCCGCTCGTGCGCAAATGGCCGAGAGCAAAGCGGCCGCAGATGAAGCCCGTCTGGAGCTATCCTACACGCAAATCTACGCCCCGCAGGCCGGATACGTGACACAGAAGTCGGCAGTGGCCGGCGCGTATGTCGATGTCGGTCAGCCGTTGCTTGCCCTCGTCACAGACGAGATGTACGTGATGGCCAACTTCAAAGAGACGCAACTGACTCGCATACAGCCCGGCCAACCGGTCACGATGAGCATCGATGCCTATCCCGGAGTCATACTCCAGGGGCACGTCGAGAGCTTCCAGGCAGGGACCGGCGCTGCCTTCAGTCTCTTTCCCCCGCAAAATGCCACCGGCAACTTCGTGAAGGTGGTGCAGCGGGTCCCGGTCAAGATCATCTTCGACCAACCGCCCGATCCGAACCATTTCCTCGCACTAGGGATGTCCGTTGAGCCCAAAGTCCGAGTCAAATGAAGCGCAAACGCCGAGCACGCTACAATGTTGGATGGAGCGGGTCTCCAGCCTCAAGTCAATCCCTGGCTGGTCGCCATGACGGTGATGCTGGCCACGTTCATGGAAGTGCTCGATACGAGTGTCGCCAACGTGGCGCTGCCTCACATCGCCGGAGGGCTGGCGGTGGACGTGCAGGAGAGCACGTGGGTGCTTACGTCGTACCTGGTCTCCAACGCGATCGTGCTGCCTCTGAGCGGCTGGCTCGCTTCGCTGTTCGGCAGGAAGAATGTGTTCATGGCCTGCGTGGGCTTGTTCTCTTTCAGCTCACTCCTGTGCGGCTTGGCGCCGAGCCTGGGGCTTCTGATCCTGTTTCGCGTCTTCCAGGGAATCGGGGGAGGCGCCTTGCAGCCGATCTCGCAAGCCATCCTGCTGGAGAGCTTCCCGCCCGAAAGACGCGGGACCGCGATGGGGGTCTTCGGCATGGGCGTCGTGGTCGCACCCATTATCGGGCCGACCCTGGGCGGATGGCTCAGTGACAACCTGAGTTGGCGCTGGATCTTCTTCATCAATATCCCGGTGGGTCTGCTGTCGGTCTTCCTGACCAGGCTGATCGTTCACGACCCGCCTTTCCTGATCCGCAAGAAGCTGGGAGGCATCAAGATCGACTACATCGGCCTGGCTCTGATCAGCCTGGGGTTGGGCTGCCTTCAGGTCTTCCTCGACAAGGGACAAACCGACGACTGGTTCGCGTCGCGCTTCATCATCGCGATGGGCACGATCGCCTTCGTCAGCCTGGCCGTTCTGATCGTCTGGGAATTGCTCCACCCGTCGCCCGTCGTGAACCTGCATCTGATGAAGGATCGGAACTTCGCGGTGAGCGTTCTGGCGATGTTCGTGCTGGGCTTCGTTCTGTATGGGAGCATCGTGCTGCTGCCGATCTTTCTGCAACAGCTTCTCGGCTACACGGCGACGTTGGCCGGTCTGGTGCTTTCGCCAGGCGGGATATTGACCTTAGTGACGATGCCCATCGTCGGGGCTCTGTCCGGACGGATCGACGTTCGCCTGCTGATTGGGGCGGGGTTGCTCATCGTCGCGTCGTCCATGTTCTACATGGCAGGCTTTAGCCTTCAGATCGATTTCGGAACCGCCGTGATGGCACGCCTCATCCAGGGTGCAGGGCTTGCCCTTCTGTTCGTGCCGATCAACGCCGCGGCTTTCTACTACATATCCAAAGAGAGCGTGGGCCAGGGGACCGGTCTGATGAACCTGGTCCGCAACGTCGGTGGCAGTTCGGGAATCGCCTTTGTCACGACCCTGGTTGCCCGCCGAACACAGGTCCACCAGAACATGCTGGTCCACACGCTGACGCCCTTGAATCCCGCATACCGCCAGGCGGTGTCGGGCATCCACTCGGCCCTCATTGACCATGGGGCCAACCCCGCGCTGGCGGACCGCCAGACTTTGGGTGTCGTCGCCGAGTCATTGAATCGCCAGGCCAGTTCGATCGCCTACATCGATGTCTTCTGGATTCTTGGTGTGATCGCATTGGTCGCGATCGTTCCCATGCTCTTTCTGAGGAAATCTACCGGAAAATCCAAACCGGTAGCAGCCGCCTGACCGGCAAACCCATCAACCGTTTGACGCACTTGTTGAATGAAGGACTGCGATGAAAACGCTCGAAGGACAAACTGCGCTGGTCACCGGAGCCAACTCGGGTATCGGCGCCGGGATCGCACGCGCCTTGGCCAATGCAGGCGCCAGGGTGGGTGTCAACTATGTTGCGCATGAAGACGCGGCGCGAGACCTTGTCGACGGCATCAAACAGTCGGGCGGCCAAGCCCTCGCCCTGAAGGCCGATGTCAGTCAAGAAAACCAGGTCGCGTCCATGTTCGATGCCATGATCTCCACGTACGGAACCGTGGATATCCTGGTGAGCAACGCGGGGATTCAGAAGGATTCCGCCTTCCCGGACATGACTCTGGACGAATGGAAGGCCGTCCTGGACGTCAATCTGACCGGGGCGTTCCTCTGTGCCCGGGCCGCGGCACGCGAGTTTCTGCGTCGAGGTGTCGTGCCGGAGCGGTCGGCTGCGGCGGGAAAGATCATCTTCACGAGTTCTGTCCACGAGGTCATTCCATGGGCCCACCACGCTAACTACGCCGCCTCCAAAGGCGGCATCATGATGCTCATGAAGACCATCGCCCAGGAACTGGCGCCCGAAGAAGATCCGCGTCAACAGCATCGGACCGGGTGCGATCAAGACGCCGATCAACAAATCTGCCTGGGAGACCGCCGACGCCGAGGCTTCTTTGCGACAGCTCATCCCCTACGGCAGGATTGGAGAAACGAAGGACGTGGCCTCTGTCGCGGTCTGGCTCGCTTCCGATGAGGCGGACTACGTGACCGGAACGACCATTTTCGTCGACGGGGGCATGCTGCTCTATCCCGGCTTCAGGACAGGAGGTTAGCATGAGTATCAACGGTTCCCCGCCGATTGCGGACTACGGATACATTGCCGACTGCCATTCGGCCGCCCTGGTGTCACGGTCGGGCTCCATCGACTGGTGCTGCATGCCGCGCATCGATTCCAGGAGTTGTTTTGGACGACTGCTTGGATGGGAAACTGCCGGGTACTGCCAAATCGTCCCGGACTGTCAATATGAGTGTTCGCGCCGCTATCTGGACAATACGCTTATACTCGAGACCACGTTTCGAACGAACGACGGAGAGGCTCGACTGCGCGACTGCTTCACCATGCACAAGGAGGGCGAACATCGCCCGCACCGGCAGATCCTGCGCATCGTCGAAGGCCTTCGCGGGACGGTCCCGTTTGTCGCAGAGATCGTGCCTCGTTTCGACTATGGCAGCATCAAGCCCTGGATTCGACAGATCGAGGGAGGCCATCACGTGGCCATCGGTGGCAGCGACGGGCTGTTCATCTCGGGCAATCTACCCGTCGAGATGAGACATCGCCATGATCTGGAAGGCCATTTCACCGTGGCGGAGGGCGACCGGCTTCGTCTGTCGATTCTGTGGCGCCGTCCCGAGGATCTGGACGAAGGACAGGTTGAGGCGCCCGAACTCAAAGCACTGGACCATCGTTTCGAAGAAACGCTGGATTGGTGGAAAACATGGAGCAAGCACTGCACCTACGACGGCCCCTACAGCGAACACGTGCGTCACTCGGCCATCGTGCTCAAGGGGCTGAGCAATGCACCCACCGGGGCGATTGCGGCCGCCCCCACCACGTCTCTGCCGGAGTCACTGGGCGGTTCGCGCAACTGGGACTACCGCTTTACCTGGATTCGAGATTCGTGCTTCACGGTTCGTTCTCTGGGTGAACTTGGCCACGACAAGGAAGCGGACGGTTTCCGGCGGTTCATCGAACGCAGCGCCGCAGGCAGTGCCGATCAACTACAGATTCTCTACGGTGTCGGCGGAGAACGTCGCCTCTTCGAACGAGAGATTGACACGCTGGACGGCTACCAACAGTCGCGCCCGGTGCGCATGGGCAACGCAGCGGAAACCCAACTTCAGCTCGATGTCTACGGCGAGATTCTCGATCTGTCCTGGCAATGGCATCGTCGAGGGCATTCCCCCGATGACGATTACTGGGAGTTTCTGGTCGAGCTTGTCAACCAGACGGTCCGGCGCTGGGTGGAACCGGATCGCGGGATATGGGAAATGCGGGGTGACCCGCGTCACTTCGTTCAATCCAAGGCCATGTGCTGGGCGGCTTTGGATCGCGGCATTCGACTGGCCGAAGATTTGGACCGCGCGGCCCCCACGGACGAATGGAAGAAAGCCCGGCAGCAAGTTCGAGACGCGGTCGAGAGTAAAGGCTATGACAAAGATCGCGGCGTGTTCATTCAAGCCTTCGACTATCCGGTCATGGACGCCGCTTTGTTGCTCCTGCCTACCGTCGGGTTCGTCGCATACGATGATGAACGCATGGTTCGTACCACCGATCGCATTCGAGCCGAACTTGAGGAAGGCGGGCTTCTCCGTCGGTACTCGGCCGACAAAGACGGGATGCCGGGCCGCGAGGGTGTCTTTCTCTGCTGTTCTTTCTGGCTGGTCGAGTGTCTCGCAGGCCAGGGCCGGCATCAAGAAGCGAATCAAGTGTTTCAGCAGACGCTATCGACGGGAAACGATCTTCTGCTGTTCTCGGAGGAATTCAATCCGGACACGGGGGAGATGCTCGGGAATTTCCCTCAGGGCCTGACTCATCTGTCCCTGATCGCCGCAGCGGTTGCCCTCGCAGATCATTCGGAGGCCAAGAAGGATGAATGAGCAGACCACCATTTCCGTCCCCGGCGGGGCCACAACCCGAGAGCAGTTGATCGAAGTCCTGGTCTTTCTGTTTCTCATTGTCCCGTCCATGATCCTCTCATTCTTCATCACCCAGCAGGGCAAGGTCAGTTTCGCCTTCGTCGCGGTTTCCACTATCCTGCGCGACCTGGCGTTGCTCAGCCTGATTCTCTTCTTTGCCTGGCGGAACGGCGAGCCCCGTGCGGTTCTGGGTTGGCGATTCACGCACCTGCGTCGAGAGGCCTTCCTGGGAGCGATGCTCTATGTCCCCTTCTTCTTCCTGATTGCCCTGATGGATCAGACTCTGGTGAAGATCGGGTTTCCACAACCGCAAACTCCGGGGCCATCTCTCTTCGAATTCCAGGGGATGGTCGATCTCGTGTTGGCAGTCGTTCTTGTGGTCGTCGTGGCTCTGTGTGAGGAGTCGATCTTCCGTGGATACCTCTATCATCGTCTGCGAACGGTCACGCGCGCAGCACGGTGGCGGCCGTTCTATTAACCTCCGGCATATTCGCAATGGGGCACGGCTATGAAGGGTCGTTGGGCGTGGTCACCGTGGGCATCATGGGGCTCATCTTCAACGTGATTTACCTGTGGAGGAAGAGTCTGGTTGCTCCGATGGTCATGCACTTCCTTCAGGATTTCATCAGCATCGTTCTGGTCCATGCGGCAACCAAGTAGCGTGCCGTTTGGTCCTGGTCGGGCAAACGACCACCAGCGTTCAGGCAGATCTATCAGGATTGGGAAAGGGTTTTCCTGTGAATATGAATACGTCCGTTCGATTCATGCTGCTACTGGCCTGTATCTTCACCGGCTGTCCCACGATCGCCCGGGATCACCCGGATGCGAATCAGCCCGACACCGCAGGGCGGTGCGTTGTCACGCATCACACCATCGAGATTGCCGATCGCCAGATCAGTTACAGGGCAACGGCCGGGTATCTGCCCATACAGACGGGCTCGGGTACGCCGGAAGCCGACGTCTTCTTCGTGGCCTACGCCCTGGAGGACGGCTCGTCCATCGACGCCAATCGTCCCATCACGTTCGCATTCAACGGCGGTCCGGGGTCATCCTCCGTTTGGCTTCATATGGGAGCCCTCGGGCCGAAACGCGTCCTCCTGGCAGACGCCGGGACCGCACTCCCTCTTACGGACCAGCTCGTGGACAACGAGTACACCTGGCTGGAATTCACCGATCTTGTCTTTGTGGATCCGGTCGGTACAGGCTTTAGCCGTGCCCGACCGGGGACGGACACATCTCGATTTTATGCCGCAGAGAAAGATATCCAGACGGCGTCCGATTTCACCCGTCTCTACGTGACGGAATACGGGCGATGGCTGTCGCCTAAGTTCATCGCCGGCGAGAGCTACGGTACAACCCGGGCGGCCGGCATGACACGATACCTGCAGGAACACTACGGTTTGTATGTCGATGGCCTCGTCCTTATATCTTCCGCCCTCAACCTGGAGGCGATTTCCTTCGATCCGGGAAACGATCTACCCTATGTCCTGAGCGTCCCATCGTATGCGGCTGTTGCCCGATATCACGGCAAACTGGCGCAGGGACTTTCCGCCGATGCGAACAAGACGCAACAGAAGATCGAGACGTGGGCCCTCGACGAATACATCAGCGTATTGGCCCAGGGTGCGTCACTCGCCCCGAGTGCGGTCAGGGAAGTCGCCGGGCAACTGTCCGAGTATATAGGTTTGTCAGAGAATCTTGTTGCTGAGAACGACCTGCGAATCAGCAACTTCGATTTCACGGGCGACTTGCTCGATGGTGAGAACAAGATGCTCGGTCTGTTGGACGGACGGGTCACGACGGAGGCCATTCGGTCCGATCGGCAGAACTGGGTCGATCCATCGTTTTTCGTCGTCAAGGGACCCTTCGTCGCCGCGTTCAATCACTACATCCGAGACGAGCTTGGGTACAAGACGGACAGGCCTTACGTGTTCCTGGCGGAGCGAGCGAATGAGGCGTGGGATTGGGGCTCGGCCCGAAACGGGTACCTGAACGTCGCCCCTGACCTCGCCCAGGCCATGAATCTCGATACGCATCTTCGGGTCTTTGCGGCGGAGGGGTATTATGATCTTACCACCCCTTATTTGAGTCAGGAGTACGTCTTCAATCATCTTGACCTTCCTTCGCACCTGCGAGAGAACATCACGCTCACACGATACCCTGCGGGCCATCAGATCTATACGTCGCCCGATTGTCTCAAAGACTTGCGAAACGATGTCAAGGTCTTCATGGCCGATTCGAAGGACCGTCAATCGGCTCGCCTGAGTCTGAGTCGCGACTCTGTCGGCGGACGATGACGTCTGACCACAACGACCGCCAGAAAGGATGCCACGACGTGTATCAAGAACTGAAAGGAAGCGAACAGAACATTTTGGGATGTCGGTTCAGTGGCACGGTGACCGATGCCGAGTTCAAGGCGTTCGTCTCCAGGGCAGAACAATCCATCACCGAATATGGCAAGATCCGGCTCCTGATTGTCATGGACTACCCTCAGGATTTCGACCTGCGGGCCGCCTGGGACGACGTGGTCTTCTGGATCAGGCACATCCGGGAAATCGAACGGCTTGCCATCGTCGGCCAGAGTGCATGGCAGAAGAGAATAGAATCGATCGAGCAATTCCTCCTGCACGTACAGATCGAGTATTACGACACCTCCGATCTGGCTGAGGCCTGGGCATGGCTGAAAGAAGACTCAACGATAGAACAATGAATCTGCTGCTCAAGATTCGCCGATACGCCACGCTCCACGTCTTCTTCCGTATCGCCATCCTGTTCAAGGGAATCGACGGCCTGCTTGAGACTGCCGGCGGCACGATCCTGCTGTTCATCAGTCGAGAAGACATCAGGCATCTCGTGTACGGGCTTCTCCAGGGCGAGTTGCTGGAAGACCCCAACGATCTGATAGCCAACTATGTCATCAGGGCCGCCGCCCACCTGTCGGTGAGCACCAAGACATTCGCGGCGGTCTATCTTCTCGTCCATGGCGTCGTAAAGCTGGGATTGGCGACGGCCATATGGCGATACAGACTCTGGGCCTATCCTGTGGCAGGTGTTATTCTGTCGCTCTTCGTCGCCTATCAGCTTGGGCGATTCGCCTTCACGCACTCGATCATGTTGCTTCTGCTGACGGCCGTAGATGCCTTCATCATCGCACTGCTCCCGCGTGAGTACAAACACCTTAAGGAAATGAAGAAAGCGGTCGGTGGGGGTCAGACATGCTGATCTCCGCTACGGATGCGGTATCCTTAGGCCTTCCCTCACGCTGACCAAGCGCCACTCATCGGAGGCGACGACCGAGTCTGACCGTTTGTTCCGACGAGCCCTCTCTGCGGTGTCCCACCTTCAAACTGGCCCTTGAGCGACGGCCAGTCCCCCCCCCATCAACTGCGCCGATCAGGAATGCTGGCCAATGGCGCCAGTCTCACCGAGCGTGCCGCGGTTCTCTTCGTTCTGCCTGCGACACTATGGATTCGAGTGGAGAGCCTACCTGCGATACTTGTCCTTGTAGAGTCCGATCTTGCCTACGGGGATGGGTTCAAAGCCCGGGATATGGGCTTTGGCGTCGGCCTGGAGACGCGCCGTGTCGGGCAGCGTTTCCAGATGGACGTTCTCCTGCTCGACGTAGTTGTCGGTAAAGGTGACATAGGGCCTGGCCTCTTTGTACACATCGTCCCATCGCCCGCCGATGAAGAGGTTGCGAGCGACGAGGTTGCCCTTCGGGGCGGCCGGTTCGTCGTCCAGGACATTCACCAGCTTGGGATACCTGCGGCGCCAAAGGTCGGAATCATAGGGCATGGCCTTGAGCCGATCTGTCATTGTCGTCCCCACGTGATCGCTGGCCCAGTTCATCGCCCGCGCGTCAATGTGAAGGGCCCGGTGGCAGTCGACGAAGATATTGTTCTCAATGGTACAGTCGCGTCCGCCTCCGATGAACGCCGCACGGGTCACCTGGTAGAAGACGATTGCCATCGATCTGTGTGCCACAGAACATGTCGTCGAGGTAGACGCCCACGCAGCCTTTGCCCTGGAAGCCAACGATGTGGTGAAGGTAGTTGTAGCGGACGACGGTGCCGCGCATGGTCCAGTCGCGGCCCGCGTAGATGGCCCCGGCGTCGTTCGATTCAAGACACACGTGGTGGATCTCGTTGAACTCGATCGATGTGATCGTTGCCGCCGAACCCGATGGCCATGTGCGGAGCGTCGTGGATCAGGTTGTGGGCTGGCGCGGCAGCCGACGCCGGACAGAGCGATAGCCGGCGTGTACATGCGGTTCCAGCGGCCGAAGTGATGGATATGGTTGTTCTCGGCGACATGCCCGGCGGGCTTCAACTCGGCGCGGTCGCCTCCGCGCAGGCTGATGCCTCCGCTGCCGGTCTGATAGATGTCGCAGGACACCACGCGGTTCTCCGTCCCGCCACCGACGCTGATGGCCGAATCGCCAAGATCTACGCAGGGTACAACCGACAATGCCCGTGTTCGCACAATCCGACATGGTTATCGCCGTCCCGCGACAGGCTTCAAAGGTCAGCCCCTCGAAGACCATGTGTGAGACGTGACTTAGATTCAACAAGCCCTTCGATACCGATACGACGGCGTGACCTTCCGCTATCGGTCTTGGCGGCCAGAAGTAGAGGATGCCGCTCTGCCGGTCGAGATACCATTCCTCGGGGGCATCCAGCTCGGCCAGCAGGTTCATCCCGTAGAACCATTGACCGACCCGGTACCCATAGCCGTGGTAAGGAGGCTCGACGGAGATGATGTGTTTCTTCGTGTCGATCGATTCGATCTTCTGGCGTTCGTCCGACCAATCCCAGAACCAATAGCCGTGAACCCAGGGGTCGTTCTCTTTGAGCCAACGGCTGGGACGATCCCCCTCATACATGAACTTGCCTGTCTTGCTGCCCTTGGTGCCGCGCACGTTGACCGTGTCCGGCTCCACCAGGCCGACGATCTTGACAAACCCCTCGTTGGGCCACCGTGCCAGCGTCATGGGGCGATCGTCGAAGAACAGCTCCAGTCCCCCACCCTTGACCTGCCCATAGTCGGTCAGGCCGAGTTCCTTGAGATCAGCACAGATGACATGATCACGGGCCTCAGGGACAAGGCGGTCCAGAATCGCGCTATCGGTCACGGGCTTCCAGTCTTTGATGACTCTGCCTCCGACGATGCGCACCTCCTCGTCCGGCCAGGCACGGTAGGTAACGATATGGTCGCGCGTTCCTGAGTCTGCGTCGCTCAACTGGAGTGGCTCGGTCCGTTCATAGACGCCGGCCCGGAGCCAGATCGTGACCGCCTCGGAGTGATCCGCCTTGCGGGCCGCATCGCGCGCCGCTTCCAGGGTCCGAAACGGCTGTGCCTTCGTTCCCGCGTTGGCGTCGTCGCCTTGAGGGGAAACGAAGAAAGCGATGCCATCCGTCTGCCCTGCCGCCATCGCCGCCAGCCAGAAGAGCAGGACCATCGCCAAACATGCCAACCTCAGCTTCTTCGGGATTTCGTGAATGTGCATCATTGAAACGCTCCTGATGGCGACAGAACCACAAAGGGACATGCCACGGGCCGCACGCCGTAGCCAATCTGCTTTAGACCATGAAACCACGAGCAACGCAAGCCTCTTTGCCGCCGTGTAGGGGACGTGTCGGTTGTGGGCGGTGCTCCGCAGGGATATCATCTTCGGGTGATGCGACTGAGCGATGTGCGAACGGGAAGGCCGACATGACCACGTGGAATACGATCAAACTCAGTGTCCTGGCATTGGTCAGCCTGGTGACGACGGTCGCTGCTCCAATGCTGGATGGCAGGACGGGCGGGGTGACCGCCTTCGTCCCACCGCCCGAGATGGCCCAGCGACCATCCCCACAACCAACCAACTGGCGGACGGACGACCCGTCGAAGGAGCTGGCGGAAGGGCAACACATCGGCGCCAAGACTGTCAGCCGGTGGCGCGAGGACTTCCTGCGCGACTTTGCGGCCCGCATGCGCCGCTGCAAGTCACCCGGTTCTCCATTCACCGTCAGGCGTGATTCTGCGGCCCAGCCGGGAGGGAATGGCAGATACACGGACAACTCCTCTTTCGGGGCTTTTTCGATGGTTATGCCTATCGTACCATCCCAGGGATAGTCGGTTTCCTGCCTCAGTCGCAGCGCGCCGCCATCGCTTAGGCAATGCTCACTCCGCGCCGTCGGTCTCGGTCAATCGGCGACATCGCAGCTCTCCTGAAACATCCCGTTAGGATTCAGAGCAGGTTCGTGGGATAAGTGCAATTGACTGCTCCAAATTGACAAGAAGGGATTCAGATTCGCCCGGGCATGATGGTATAAATGGGAGGGGCTATTTGGCTGAGGACAGGTGCAAGGAGTCTGTGGCAATGAAAAGACGGTGGGTCTCATCCGTATTGGCATTCGTGGTGTCGTGGTGTTCTGCTGCGGCCTATGGTCAGGCCGGCGAGGGGGCACAGTTCCTCGATGGGATCGGCGAAACCGCCCTGATCGCCCGCTATCTGTTCAATGGCAACAGCGAGGACTGGTCCAGAAATGCGTACCACGCGACCCTGCATGGCGAAGCGACCTACGTCGACGACGAGCAGTTTGGCCGGGTCCTTTCGCTGCCCGGTGGCCGCAACGGTGGGTATGTGCAGGTTCCCGGTCGTGCCTTGATGGACATAGAGAGCCTCAGTATCACCGGCTGGATCAATGTCAAGGATCTGACACCTTGGCAGCGCTTCTACGACCTGGGTATGGGCAACGGTCGGTATTTGTACTGCACCCCCGTGGGACAGGAACGGGCGGACGGTTGTCGCGTGCGCATGACAGCCTCCGGCTATGGGGCAGAGAAAGGCCCCGCCGCCTTCCGGGTCGCGACCGGGCAATGGGTACATTTGGCCACCGTCCTCGATGCGGCCACGAAGACCTTGAGCCTTTACGTCGATGGCGTACGCGTTGGCCAGAGTACGGACGTGACCTGGCCCCTGAGCGACATCCTCAGCCAGGAAGATGCCTCGGCAAACCGCGTCTATATCGGCAAGTCGCTCTACGATGGCGACGCCCTGCTCGGTGGCAAAGTCTGCGACGTGCGTTTCTACGGCATTGCCCTGACGGATCGGCAGATTGCGGTCATTCGTGGCAACGCCATTTCCGCGGAAGACGCGACTGTCGCTGGTCCCGTCACGCCGATGTCAGATGAACCGCAAAGATCGGGCGAAGACACATCGTCCCTCTATGGGGCAGAAGTGACATCTGTCCCGGACATTGCCGCCCAGACGGTGGTCGGATGTCTGCCCCATCTGCCCATCACCCTGCCTGCCAAATGTGCCGACGGTACCGACGGACCAGAGGTTCGTGTGATCTGGCCCGCTCCTACCGACAACAGCCAAGTGCAGCAGCCCGGCACCTATACAATAACTGCCACCGTCCCGGGCACGGCATTTGCCCCAAAGTCATGGTCACGGTTAAACCCGCGCCGCCTGGAGAGTCCCGGCCCGAGCAGCAGTTGGAACCGTTCCCCCTGGGACAGGTGGTCTTGAACCAGGATGACCAGGGACGTGACACGCCGTTTATCAAGAACCGTGACAAGTTCATCCTGACCCTGGCCCGGACCGATCCCAATGCATTTCTCTACAACTTCCGCGATGCCTTTGGCCAGCCGCAACCTGAAGGGGTTCGTCCCTTGCGAGGTTGGGACAGCCAGACCACCCGTCTGCGCGGTCACGCCAGCGGTCACTATCTGACGGCCATTGCCCAGGCCTACGCCAGTACGGTTTACGATGAGGACTTGCACTCCAACTTCGCACAGAAGATGAACACCATGATCGATGTCCTCTACGATCTGTCGCAGAAGTCCGGCCGAGCCGCAACGCCTGGAGGGCCCTCCAACGCCGATCCCACCCAGGTGCCGCCCGGTCCGGGCAAGGCGGACTATGACTCCGACCTGAGTCACGAGGGCATCCGCACGGACTACTGGAACTGGGGCGCGGGTTTTATCAGTGCCTATCCGCCCGACCAGTTCATCATGCTGGAGAAAGGGGCCACGTACGGGGCACGCAACAATCAGATCTGGGCCCCGTATTACACGCTGCACAAGATCCTGGCCGGTCTGATGGACTGCTATGAAGTCGGGGGCAATCCCAAGGCGCTGGAGATCGCCAGGGGCATGGGACTCTGGGTTTATGCTCGTCTCGAGGCCGTCCCGACTGAAACGCTCATCCGGATGTGGAACCGCTATATCGCGGGCGAATACGGCGGGATGAACGAGGCGATGGCCCGCCTGCACAGGCTTACCGGTGACGAGCGTTTCCTGACCTGCGCCCGGCTGTTCGACAATACCGATTTCTTCTTTGGCAATGCCCGGCACGATCACGGCCTGGCCTGTAATGTCGACACCTTACGCGGTAAACACGCCAACCAGCACATCCCGCAGATCACCGGCGCTCTCGAGACCTATAAGGGCACAGGCGACCCGGCCTATTACGAGGTGGCCGACAATTTCTGGGGCATCTGCACCCATGACTATATGTACAGCATCGGCGGCGTGGCCGGCGCGAAGAATCCCAACAACGCCGAGTGCTTCACCGCCCAGCCCGATACGCTGTTTGCCAATGGCTTTTCCGAGGGCGGTCAGAACGAGACCTGTGCCACGTACAACCTGCTCAAGCTCAGTCGCCAACTGTTCATGTTCGACCAGGACGGCAAGTTCATGGACTACTACGAGCGGGCCCTGTACAACCATATCCTGGCCTCGGTCGACGAGGACAATCCGGGCAACACCTACCACGTCCCGCTCAATCCCGGCGCCCGCAAACGCTTCGGCAATGCCCGCATGGATGGGTTTACCTGCTGCAACGGCACGGCTCTGGAGAGCAGCACCAAGTTGCAGGACTCCATCTACTTCAGAGAGCAAGGACGACAAGACCCTGTACGTCAATCTCTACATCCCTTCCACGCTGACCTGGTCGCAGCGCAACATCAAGCTCCGGCAGAGTACCAGCTTCCCCTATGCCGACGCGACGAAGCTGACCTTGAGCCGGATCGGGAAGCTTTGACATTCGCGTCCGCGTGCCCAAGTGGGCCACTCACGGCTTCCACGTCAAGGTCAATGGCCAGGAGCAGGATGTGGACGCCGTTCCCGGGACCTATCTGACCTTGAGCCGATCCTGGCAGGATGGTGACACAATCGAATTGAAGATGCCGTTCGACTTCTACCTGCGCCGAGTCATGGACCAACCCAACATCGCCAGTATCTTCTATGGCCCGGTCCTGCTGGCCGTTGAAGAACCGTCACCTCGTACGACCTGGCGCAAGGTGACCTTGAACGCGGATGACCTCAGTCAGTCCATTACGGGCGACCCTAAGACGTTGCGGTTCAGCACGAACGGGGTGAATCTCAAACCCTTCTATGAGATGTACACCCGTCACTCCGTGTATCTCGATGTGACCTTGGAGTGAATGGGCTACCGATGAGCGACGCTGGAACCGCCATAGCCGCATTATTGGCTTCTTGAGTCCACACCGGCCGACGACACTCGGGCGGCATCGACGACGCCCGTTGGGCAGCAGGAAAGGGATGGCGATGAGACCGATTGCTTTCGCGATGGTATTCGCTGCTGTGGGGGATAGGGCAAGGCCTGGCACTGGCGGCTTCGGGGCCGGTTGCGATTCTACTGGATGACGAGGCACCCCCCGCGTGAGATTCGGTGCGGAGCGACTGAGCCTGGCTCTGGTGAAGGCCGGATATGAACCCAGTGTGCGGCAGCAAGCGACGCTGCCGAGCGGAGTTAGGTGTGTTACCCTGACAACCGAAGGCCAGACGCAGGATGTTGCGTCTCCGGAGAGCTTCAGACTTTCTCACGAGGCGGACGGATCGTATCGCGTCGTGGGGGTCGGAGCCTCGGGCACGCTTTACGGCGCTCTGGAGCTTGCCCAGCGCGTCACCGAGGCAGGCGAACTGCCGGCGGAACTGGAGGTGGCGGACGGTCCGGCGTTCAAGTTGCGCGGACCGTGCATCGGAATGCAGTTGACGTCGATCCTGCCCGGGCGTGACACCTATGAGTATCCCTATACGCCGGAGAATTTCCCGTTCTTCTACGACAAGCAGCAGTGGATCGAGTATTTGGACTTCCTCGTCGAGCACCGGATGAACACGCTCTATCTCTGGAACGGTCACCCGTTTGCTTCGCTGGTCAAGCTGGACGACTATCCGTATGCGTTGGAGGTTTCCGAGGAGGTCTATCGCAAGAATGTCGAGACCTATCACTTTCTGACCGAGGAGGCAGACAGGCGGGGCATCTGGGTGATCCAGATGTTCTACAACATCTTTGTTTCCAAGCCCTTCGCCGAGCATCACGGGATCGAGACGCAGCATAGCGCCCCGACGGAACTGGTCTCCGACTACAACCGCAAGTCGATCGCGAAGTTCATGGAGATGTACCCGAACGTCGGCCTGCTGGTCTGCCTGGGTGAAGCGCTCCGGGGGCAGGCCAACCAGGAGCGATGGATGAACGAGACGGTGATCCCCGCCGTCAAGGATGCCATGACGCGGCTGGGTACGACGGAGGAGCCCCCGATCGTCGTGCGGGCCCACTCGGTGAGTGACGTGAAGGCCATGGTCGAGTCCGCTTTGGAGCACTACACGAATCTCTACACGATGGCCAAGTACAATGGCGAATCGCTGACCACGTACGAACCGCGAGGCGAGTGGCAGCAGGTCCACCTCGACATGAGCCGGCTGGGATCGACACACGTGGTGAACGTGCATCTGCTGTCCAACCTGGAGCCGTTTCGGTACGGGGCGCAGGAGTTCATTCGAAAGAGCGTGCTGGCCTGCCGGGACCGGCTGGGCGCGCAGGGGCTGCACCTCTATCCGCTGGCCTATTGGGACTGGCCCAACACGCCGGACAAGGTCAACCCATTCATGAAGCAGTATGATCGTGACTGGATCTGGTTCGAGGCCTGGGCACGGTACCTCTGGCAGCCGGACCGCGACCTGGAGGCGGACCATCGCTACTGGGTGAAGCGCCTGATGGAGAGATTCGGCAGCGAGCAGGTGGCCGAACTGATCCTCGAGGCCTACAACGATTCGGGCAACTGTGCTCCCATGTTGTTGCGGCGGTTCGGCATCACCGAAGGCAATCGCCAGACGTTCTCGCTGGGCATGTTCCTCGATCAGTTGGTCGATCCGGGGCCCTACCGGCCTTTCAGCGGTTTGTGGGAATGGCAGGCACCGCCCGGTGAACGGCTCGAAGTGTACGCCAAGAAGGAATGGGCCGGTCAGCCGCACGAAGGGGAAACGCCACCATCGGTGATCGCGGACGCATCGCGTTTCGCGGCTCAGGCGGTCGCAGCCATCGAGAAGGCAAAACCGCTCGTGGCGAAGAACCGCGACGAGTTCGAACGATTGCGAAACGACATCCATTGCATCGAGCTTGTCAGCCGAAACTATGAAGAGAAAGTGCGTGCCGCCATGCTCGTGCTGCGCTATGGCTATAGCCGGGACAGGCGGGATATGGAGAAGGCCGCGGTGCATCTCGAAAAGAGCCTGGAGATCTATCGCGAACTGACGCGACGGACTGCCGACACCTACCGCTATGCCAACACGCTCCAGACCGGACACCGGCGCATTCCCGTTCGAGGCTGGAAGGACGGCAAGCCCTATTACTATCACTGGACCCAGATGTTGCCACTGTACGAGGAGGAACTGGCGGAATTCAAGCAGCGAGTGGCGAACCTGGACCAGGAGCAGGCCGAACCCCTGAGCCCGCCAGGCCCGAAGCTGGCCGGCGCACCCTTCGAGTTGCTCAGCGACCATGCAGAGACATACACGCTGACGATCGGCGCCAAACCGTTCACGGATCGTGGGTACGTCGTAATGCAACTGGCCGAGGAACTGGACGGGCTGACGGGGATTCGTTTCTCTCACACGGCGGCCAAAGCCGGGCAACTAGACCCCATTCGATTCAAGACGGATGTGCCGGTCAAGGTGTTGATCGGTTACTTCGACGAGGAACGTGACATCTGGGCGCAGCCACCAGACCTCGACATCGATTCGCAGGCGGCGCTGCACGGTGGGGTCGAGACGGTGATGGAGAACGTGATGCAATTGGAGGGCTGCCCTGCCGTCAAGCTGCACGTGTTCACATACGACGCTGGCGAGATCACCTTCGATCCGCGCAGCCCGGGCAGCTTCCTGATCCTGGGCCTCGTGCCGGCCGATACGGAAATCACCCCCCGTGATGCCGGCCTGTCCCCAGGCCGCATGTGAGCCTCAAAACTGCGCCGGCTGAGGGATGCACAGTCGCACGCATACAAGGCACCAAGCCCACACCCGCACCCCCTCCCGGCATCCTTGTCCTGGGGGACATCATCCGGGCTCGGCTCGGGCGGACACCACAGGTAGACCGTATTCTGCGTGGTCCCGTAGAGCGGCATTCCTTGGAGGTCGCAGACAGCCAAGGGGGCAGTCTCAAGGCCGCAGGGGCCTTTCCGTGCGTGCCACCCACATTCGCCATCCCCAAAGCTCCGTTTCATTGCGCTTCAAGGCTGCCACCCACAGGCCAGGATGTTTTCACGCACACACCGCTCTGCACGCTTGCTCAACCCGCCCGCAATTGCGTCCTGCGGGCGGGGCCAGGTCCTGCCAAAATGGCACGGACGGTGACAATTCAGGGGGGGCTGGGGGCCTTTCATGCGGCCCGTTGGCAGGGGGTGTCGTCTTAAGGTGTTTCGTGGAAAGTGGTTATGTTTTGTGTGGCGAATCGCGGCGTCTGCTGGCACGCTTTTTGCAAACTAGGAGGGTGAGTAATTGGTTTTTTATGCGCGGTTCGCTGGGCGGATCGCACTTGACGAAAAGCTCTCAATGCGATTCGGTACCAAGGAAAGGACGTTTGAGATGGCTAAGATTATCGGAATAGACCTGGGCACGACGAACTCGGTGGTGGCGGTGATGGAAGGTTCTTCGCCGAAGGTATTGGTGAATGCCTCCGGTTCGCGACTGACGCCGTCGGTGGTTGGCTTCACGGACAAAGGCGAGCGGCTGGTCGGGCAGATCGCCAAGCACCAGCAGGTCACCAATCCAGAAAATACGGTGTTCTCGATCAAGCGGTTTATGGGTCGACGGCACGATGAGGTCGCTTCCGAAGAGAAGATCGTCCCTTACGGCATCACGGGCGGGCCCAGCGAACTGGTCAAGGTCGACGTGCGAGGCAAGGAATACACCCCGCCGGAAGTCTCGGCCATGATCCTCCAGGACCTCAAGAAGACGGCCGAAGACTACCTCGGCGAGAAGGTCGACAAGGCCGTCATCACGGTCCCGGCCTACTTCAACGATTCCCAGCGTCAGGCGACCAAAGACGCCGGCAAGATCGCGGGCCTCGAGGTCGAGCGAATCATCAACGAGCCGACCGCCGCCGCCCTGGCCTATGGCCTCGAGAAGAAGAAGAACGAAAAGGTCGCCGTCTTCGATTTCGGCGGCGGCACCTTCGATATCTCCATCCTGGACATCGGCGACAACGTCTTCGAGGTGCTCAGCACCAACGGCGACACGCACCTCGGTGGCGACGATCTGGACGCCGTCCTGATCAACTACCTGGCCGACGAGTTCAAGAAGACCGAGGGCATCGACCTGCGACAGGACCCGATGGCCCACCAGCGGCTCAAAGAGGCGGCCGAAAAGTCCAAGTGCGAGCTCAGCACGCAGGTCGAATCGACCGTCAACCTGCCGTTCATCACGGCCGACGCCTCGGGCCCGAAGCACCTGCAAATCACCATCACGCGGAGCAAGTTCGAATCGCTGGTCGAGCCCGTCTTCGAGCGGCTCAAACAGCCGTGCCGCAAGGCCATCGAGGACGCCAAGCTCCAGTCGCAGCGATATCGCCGAAATCCTCCTGGTCGGCGGCTCGACGCGAATTCCGCAGGTCCAGGCCATCGCCAAGGAGATCTTCGGCAAGGAGCCCAACAAGAGCCTGAACCCCGACGAAGTCGTCGCACTCGGCGCGGCCATCCAGGGCGCGGTCCTGGCGGGCGATGCCGGCGTCAAAGACATCCTGCTGCTGGACGTAACCCCGCTTTCGCTGGGCGTCGAAACGCTCGGTGGCGTCATGACCAAGCTGATCGAACGCAACACGACGATCCCGACCAGCAAGAAGGAAGTCTTCTCGACCGCGGCCGACAGCCAGACGACGGTGGACATCCACGTCCTCCAGGGCGAGCGCGAATTCGCCCGCGACAACCGGACGCTGGGCCGGTTCCAGCTCACCGAGCTGCCCCCGGCCCCGCGAGGCATCCCGCAGATCGAGGTGGCGTTCGACATCGACGCCAACGGCATCCTGAACGTCTCGGCCAAGGACCTCGGGACGGGCAAGCAGCAGTCGATCGTGATCAAGTCCAGTTCGGGCCTTAGCGAGGACGAGATCAGCAAGATGACGCAGGACGCCGAGGCGCACGCCGAGGAAGACCGCAAGCGTCGCGAGGTCATCGATCTGAAGAATCAGGCGGACCAGTTGGTCTACTCGACCGAGAAGACGCTCAAGGAGCATGGCGACAAGGTCTCGAGCGAGACCCGGGGCAAGATCGAGAGTGCCGTCAACAACCTCAAAGAGGCCACGAAGGGCGAGGACGGCGGCGCGATCAAGAAGGCGATCGAGAACCTCACCGAGGCGGGCCAGGAACTGGGCAAGGTGCTCTACGAAGAGGCGGCCAAGAAGCAGGCGGCCGCCGGCGCCGAGGCCGGACCGACGCCCGGTGCGGCGCAGGCGCAGCGCCCAGGAAGGCGACGTCAAACGCAAAGGCGGCGACGACGTGATCGACGCCGAGTTCGAAGCCAAAGACGACTAACCCTCCGTTCTATCTGATTTGATGTGTGGCAGCCTCAAGCGAAGCTTGGGGATGGTTTCTCCGGTTTCACAAGCGTCAATCGACGCCTGAGTTCGAAGCGAAAACACAGGCGTTGTTATACATAAATGCCGGAAGGGCGAAGGCGGCCCCAAACCGCCTTCGCCCGAACCCATTTGGTTGAAGGCACTCCGAAAATAAGTAAGACGTCCCGGGAATTGCATCGCCGTCGAATTCCAATTCATCTTCATCGATGAGTTATGGCAAAACAGACTTATTACTCCTACCTGGATCGTCTCCGCAGAAATCCTGGACTAGTTGCGCACAAGAAGTCGTATACTTGACGATCTTGTGGAAACGTTGGCGAGGGAACTTAAGGCCAGGATCACCTCAGAAACAGCGGGAGGACTCGTTTGGGCATTGGGCTTGGATGAACTCAAGCGGGTCGAACCATTGGTAGGTATACCAATTTCAGACTTCGCTGGCCATGCCCGTCATCTACGTGCCTTGGCCGCAGCGGTTCCAAACATCAAATCCGCCCACTCCAAGGACCCCGGGCTGGACCAGTTGTTCAAGGGTTGCGAAAAGTTGTGGTTGGCAATCGCTAACCGAGGATTAGTTGACTACCTGATGAAGACTCCCGCGGAAGGGATTGACCGAATACGAGGCATTCATTCGGGAATGATGACACTCCTTGGAGCCTTCCAAGGAGAAGGGAATACATTGAGCAGGTAGAACACCGCATCAGGGGGTTATATAGCCCTTTCTCGCATACTATTATCGAGCCCGCCATAGGCCTGTCAGTGGAGCAGACCTGTCAGGCGTTCTCTTCGCTTCGATCCAAAATCCCAGCCCGCTTGAACCACAGTAGAAACCTGATGAAACCAGCCTTCGAGAAATCGGGAGGAATGGAAGGCGAGCGCAGCCGAAGGCGCATGGGCTGGGGCATTAGATTCTCTCGTACACAATGATCCAGGGTGTGAAAAGATACGAGAAGATTTTCGCGAGGCGATGACTCTCGTGACCTCTCGCTCTGGAATTCTCCCCCGACGACTTTGCAGATGTGCTCGGAGGTGCGGCAACAGCGTTCCTAGAAGCCTTTTCCTTCGTACCCGGCACGGTCAATCAACAATACCTTACGCCGTTCTGCAAAGACGAGGTTCGTGCGCGTCGATTCGCCAAGATAGACGATTCTCATTATCTGCTTTTCGATCATGTTATGCACACTGGGCACCATTGTACCGATTCGAGCCGCTTTTCACCACGTCTCAGCAGCAGCAGAGGCTGACGAGACGCCGAGATCACTCGCTTGAGAAAGATGTGGCGTCCCTAATTGTCCCCGTTGTACAACCAACCCTAAGAATAGAGCAACTACATGGCAAGAGCTGACGACGGGAAGTTGGCCGAACGAGACCTCCTGCTGTTCCGAGACGGGACCCTCATGATCGTTGAAAGCAAGGCTCAGTCATTTCGACCTATCTTCCAACACCCGGGCGATCTTAATCGGGACAGTCAGGTCTTCTTGCGATCTTCAATTCAGAAAGGGTACGACCAAGCTCGGAGTGTGTACCGCGCGATCCTGCGATCAACAGGAGATTTGGCGTTCTATGACTCCGATAAGGCAACGCGGACGGAAATCGCGAGACTAAGCCAAACATGCGTGAGGGAAGTCTTCACCATTGTCTGTCTTGATGATTGGTATGGACTCATCGCAAGCGACCTAAAGCCTTGGATTGAAGTCGACACCTCGAGTGGGCTATCCTCGGGTCGTGGACCGCAATACTCTGGAAGCGATTCTCTTGAAGATAGACACGCTCGACAAACTGGCCGGGTTCTTAAGGTGGCGTCAGAGCGTACAAGGGATCGCAGTGAATGCGGATGAGGCGGTTTTTGCCGGTTTCTATGCAACCCACGGGCCGGCGAAGTTCCCGAAAGATGCAGACATTGTGACACTGGACGAGAGCTATGGGGACATGGTTGAAGTTGCGTATTTCAAAAGCCAAGGGATCAGTGTCCCTCAGCCACAGCGAAGAGGAAAGCCGACTTTCGGGTCTATGCGCCGACACGACCAGGATGTGGTTCTTGAAATCGATGGAAGAGTTGAGGATGTACTTGACTTCCGCACCGGCGAACCATCATTCTCCGAATATGCACAAACTCACTTATCGGAACGAATGATCCAGCCGAAGAGAATCGGACGGAATGCCGCCTGTCCCTGCGGTAGCGGGCTGAAATATAAGAAGTGCTGTGGTCGGCAAAAGTGAGGTGGTATCTAGTGGTATGGGGTAACTAGGGACAGCGTAGGCGTAGGGTGTGCATTGCACAGTGTTCCTTTTCAATGGCTGCGAGAAAGGCGTGGGCCTTCGCGTTGCGGGCGGAGAGGGGGGCCTTATTCTTGTCGCGACAGGGTGATGGTATGCGGTGGGCACCCTACGAGATTGAGGCGTGAGTTTCGGAGAGATGACATGACACAAACAGAGAGTGAACTGAGGAAGGCCGTCAAAGCACTCCAAGTCGCGAGAAAGAAGCTCCACAATGCCTTCCCGGAATGGAACTTTACGTTGGACGGCAACCTTGTCGGCGACATCGGTGAAGC
>CAVSCO010000012.1:0-78867 GCA_963726475.1 uncultured Phycisphaerae bacterium
ACCATCTGATGGAACTCTCCGCCGTCTCCCGCGTCGCCACTCGCCGATGCGGCGCACGCACGAGGTGGCGAGTGCCTTGCAGCCTCACCCCTTCGGCGTGGCCTCAGGCGAGGGATTCGGCTTCTTGTAGTGATACTTTTCCTTGCGAATGGACTCGTTCCATATCGCGTTGGCCTCTTCCTCTGAGCCGCTGAACGGGTTGTGTGTGCCTCGCGACTTGCGGTATGCATCGTTCTTCATGTTCGACATCCTGCACCTCGGACTGGGCGGCGCAGTCCTCTCCGAGAGCTGTCTTCAGCTTTCGTCAGAACTGTCCGCCTCACTCAGTATATGTTGACTGGAAACTCCCGGCTACGCCGCGTCAGCCACGGGCACTCAACTCAATAGAGCCTCTGACGGTTTCGGTCTGAAGGGGACCTCGATGGTTCTGGCGGTTTCCATGGTCCCCCGTGCCGTGGGGCCGACCAGGTTGTCCCGTCATCCGATCCCTGTGAACAGTCGTGGGCTCTATCTAATTCCCATCTCGGTCCTCAGTTGAGCCTCAGCGTCACGCCAATTCTCTTCATCCTGATCAGATGAGCACCCTCGCTCCAGCCAGATGGTCCTGGCCCGTTCTGCGATCAAGTCATGGGTAAGTGTTACGGCTTGAAGGACGGGGCGTAGTCTCAGGGCGGATCTGTCCTCCTGCTTCATCTTCTCGCGATCCACACCGTGAAGCGGGATGATATTCTGGCTACTGCTCCGAACATCGTTGCCCGCGGTCTGAGTCGTGTTTCTGTTAGCTGTCTTCGGTGTCTTCATAAGAACTCTTTCTTCCCGGAACAAGGGGCATGTGATGGACATGCTCCTGTTCGAATCCATTCCTCCTCGTGCCATCGCTTCCGCCTTCCCTGCGGGTCGCTAGTGGGATGCGGCGAGTATCATGAGTCGGCTATTTCCCACGCTGGCAGTCGCAGCGGGCGCAGCAGGCCCCCGAAACGGGATCCCTCGCCCGAATCTCGGTGGCCGTGACGGCATGCCCGTTCAAGCTCCTGCCATGAACACCGAGAACAGCGGAGAGACCCTCGCTTCTGGCCGGCATAACCACGAATCCAAATCCCCTGAACCCATACCCAGGACGGTGTTTCACCACATCCACTGTCCCAACCAGACCAAACGATTCGAAAACCTCACGAAGATCGCTCTCGGCGATATCACCGGGCAGGTTGGCTATGCAGATATCCATTCTAGACCCCTTTCATCTGTACCGAACATGTGTCTCTTGAAGGTGTGCTAAACCAGCAGAAATGGCTCGGGAGACGGGTCTTGAGGCTGGTAACGCTGTCTACGGCAAACGATCGTGCTTCAAGGCTTCATCAGGCGATCATTCCAGGTTCACAACGACAGTAAACCACTCTGTATTGTAGTACCTCCTGGTTCACATACAAGTTTTTTTATTTTTATCTCCACAATATTTTAATACGTGCTCCAAAGAGAAACACAGCAAAAGGCATCGGCGAATCGACCATTTGGCAAACAACCTGGTCTCATTCGGAGTATAATTCCTATACGCCTTGCGAGATGGACTTCCCATGTGATGGTCGATCTCGCCAGGACGCGGAGCACTCTTCGGAAGGACGAGACGCCTCATGGATCCACTTGGAAGGAACGAAAAGGAATGCGCATTTGGTTGTCGCCCTTCACCGGCACTTGCGGAACACGTGGCTCTCTTGGGCCTACTGAATCTGCTTCCCGAGCCGTGCCCTCCGGAACTGGCCGAGCGAACGGTTCGACGTCTCTGTGCGATGGCCCAGGGGGTGCAGTCAGGACCGTCCGGAGACCACAAATAGTAGGCTGGTGCTGGACCTTCGGAGGCTGGTCGAGGAATCTGATTGCCGTCTTGCTTTGTGCGGCCTTTTCCCATAGGTCAAATGACAAGTGAGATATGTGTGTCTTCTTCGCCAATTTGATGCGTTCGATACTCGTGGAGCCGCCGTCTTGGAGCTTGCCACCCAGGAGGCATGCTAATCCTGCAAATTTAGCGGTTGTTGTTGGACCGGCTCTCCTGTAGGATTCAAACCGTGATAGTTGTACGACGATTGAGTGTCTGAAAGGGTGTGGAGACGTTGCAGATCATGGAAATCGATGACACCATTCAGGCGCTTGTCAAGATCGGTGAGTCCATCGACACGTGGGTCCCGGAGGGAACCACTCGTCCTGACGCCTTAATTGCCGATTTGAACGACCTCTATGTTGCATCCACAGAGAATCACGACTTCGATGACCTATTTGAATACGACGACATTGGAGTCCCTTCCATCACCCTCGTCGTCAGTATTGAGATGGAATTCGACGTCAAGAAAGTCATGGAGACCGTACGCACGAGGTTGCACATCGTGCAGCCCGAGCGAGCGGATGAGATCGGAAATGCAGGCATCGTATGGTCTCATGGACGGTATGATTTTGTGTATGACGATAATGCGGGGGCTCTGCGAGTATCACACCGGTACAGCCATAAACGCGTAGACACGAAATCCGTCTCCAGCATAGTAAAGCAAATGATAGACTATGCCATAGCTTACCTGGAGGAAGTTGGTCTGCCCCTTTTGGTCGGTCCAGCGCTATGAGAGGATTCCACAGTCGTGTACTCCACTTAACGCTGGCGTCTGCGGCCTGATGCAACCGACCTGGCGACACAGTTCAGCAAAGCCTGCCGGTGTCATGTAACCCAGGCTGCTGTGGGGCCGGTAGTGATTGTAATCCATCCGCCAACGCTCGACCACGTATTTCGTTTCATCCAGATGTAAGAACAATTCGCCGTCCAGCAGTTCATCACGCATCCGACTATTGAACGACTCGGCGTAGCCATTTTCCCAAGGGCTGCCGGGCTCAAAGAACAGGGTGTCCACGCCCATACACAAGTATTCTACGCAAACGCTCGGAGGAATCCATGGTGAATCGAGCCTTTGATATTCCAGGGTGAATCCTGGCCGAGTAAGCATGCAGCAAGATAGGAGGGAGATTGTCGTCCATATAGTCATCGGCAATCGGATTCGTTGGTCCGTGGTGAGTGAGAAGACCCAGTTGGAAACCGAGACCTTTGCTCCGCCTTTCGCAATGTGCGATATCTGCCAGCCACCTTTTCGATAGGCTGCCAAGACCGAGAGCTTCGGGTCTACCAAGCCGGCGACCTTGACGGCGACCGGCAACGGAGCGATCTGGTCTTTCAGTTGCCGGGTGTCCCCTCGCAATGGCAGAATCTCCCTGTGAAGCCGAGCATCGATCTGCTCCAGTCTTTAACACCGGGCTATACAACAGGTCGGTCTGCGGGAACCAGCCTGAATATCGCGACATTCCTTGTCTGCCCTGGAGCGCGGAGGACAATAATTACACTTATCGCAGACGCTTGCTAGGTCCAGAATCACCGGGCTCCAAAGTTTCTGTGCAGTATTCCGTGAACGACTACATTCTTCGATACGCATAGACACCAATCACAACTACGATGATGACCACGATCAGCGTCCAGTAGGAGGCAATCGCTAGCATAATTCACCTTTCCTTGCCTGCGCCGCCAATTCGGTGACGTGAGCCGCGATTTCTCCGACGGCGATGAAGTGCAATGACTCCCACGATAGCATTGCGATTCGCACGATAGGTTCTCCATCTCTTGCTTGCTGCTTCTTTCAGGACCACCGCTTCATATCAGTCCTGCTTGTCACTCCGTCAACGGCAGGACGCCGGCCATCTCTCCGATAACATTGACGAGTTCAGAACCGGAAGGAATGACGATCTTGGCATTATGATTCAGGGACTTCTCAACGGCCTCAAGCTTCCGGAGAAGTTGTGCGTTGCCCACGAAGTACTTGTTCGCGGCCTCGTTCACCAGTCTGATGGCCTCAGCCTCGCCCTCGGCCGCGAGGATCTTGGCCTGCTTGATCCCTTCGGCCTTCTTGATCTCCGATCTCTTCACGCCATCCGCTTGCCGCTCGACCGCATTGGCAAAATCCAGGGCGGCCACCTTTTCATTTTCCGCTTTCACGACCTTGTTCATGGTCTCCTGGACATCCTTGGGCGGATCGATCTCCTTCAACTCCGTCCTGACGATCTGCATGCCCCAGTTCTGGGTCTCCTTGCTCAGCGTCGTGAGAAGCGCCGTGTTGATCTTGTCTCTTTCGCTGTTGGCTGATTTCAAGGTAAGCGTGCCGATGATATTGCGCAGCGTGGTGCGCGCGAGGTTCACAATCTGGAATTGATAGTTGTTCACGTTGTATTGAGAGCTCTTGACGCTCGCCTCGTCCTCCTTGACCTTGAAGTAGACCTGTGCATCCACCCTGGCATTGAGATTGTCATTCGTAATAATCTCTTGGGGCTGAGCGTCCACCATCTGTTCGGTAATGTTGATTTGAATCATCCTATCAACGAACGGGATGATCCAATGGAAACCTGGTGCGGCAAATTGTCTATACTTGCCCAGCCTCTCAATGAGACCCCTGTGCGTGGGACGGATTACCCTTATGCCCAAGAGAAATGCGACCACGACAACCGCAACGATGAACAACAGGACAAACAAGATCGGATGCATATGATCCTCCCTTCATGGTAGTCAGCCCAGCGCACCGCAGTCTGCGATCAACGTGCGTTGCCATCATGGGCTGGCTGCAACTATTGGCTTTCTTTCCGGCGATCATCATGCCGGCACGCAGGAATGCCGTAGCGATTAGGCAGTGAGCGCTTCCAGTACCCGATCCATCGCCCTGTCCAAGCGATTCGCCACCTCGTAGGTTCCCTCCGTGAGTTGACGGCGGATGTCGAGCACGGTGTCTTGTCTGGTGCGCGGCAGGGATGCGATTCGCTTCAACACCTTCTCCTGAGGCGTGGTGGTCATGTTCTCAAGGATTCGCTCCATCAAAGTATCGCCATTCGGCGAAGCGTCATGCGCTGGATCGTTCCTTGCATCCCGCGATTCACGGTGATCGGTAGACTGAAGTTCCGTAGCTGCGGCTACGCGTGTCATGATTACCTCTTCGCATATTATCCGGAAGTCTTGCTCGCGGTCCAATCCCGCGATGTTTTGCAGGCCTTCCGAATGCACTCTTGGGCCCACAATCAGCACGACAGTGAGAAAGTGAAACATAGATCATCGCATTGTCCTTTTCTTCGTAAATCACTTCTTTATGGTGAGGCGTGCGCTGCCGCCTATCTGCTTCTTACGCTGTCCGTCGTCCCTGAATGACGTGTAATAGCACCATGACAAAGGCTACCACCAGCAGGAGGTGAATAAGTCCTCCCATCGTGTAACTGCTCATCAGCCCCAAGAGCCACAGAAGCGTCAATAGCATGGCAATCATCCACAACATGAGATTTTCCTTTCAATCGGTCATGATCAACGAGCCTTTGTGCTCTTACCCCCTTTAGGGTCATTAGGCTCTTCACACTTGCTTCTTTGTGTTGCGAGGCTCTTGAGCATGTCGATGCAGACATGGTACGATACAGATAAGGCCTGTTCTATGGGGTGTAACCCTACCTGGAATTATTGGATGTACTCCCCAAATCCGGACCCAGCCGCTGTGGTCTGTGACCTGTCCTACGGACGGTGGGCGCGGGAACCGCTCATGCCGGGCCGCCTAGGAGCCTGTCGGAGAATTCCTTTATCGGATAGCTGATCGAATCGAACGAATGTGGCGCCACGATTTCTTACGCGATGTCCATGCCGTGACATAATGACGGTTATGAAAAGGACAACGTTTAGATTCAAGCCTTACTGTCCCGACCAATTGCTCTTGCTGCCGCCGGATATGAAGCAGTGGCTGCCGGAAGACGACCTGGCCTACTTCATCATGGAGGTGGTGGGCGAGTTGGAGTTGTCGCCGATCTACAACTTTTGTTCCCGTTCTCGCGCCGGCCAGCCGCCGTATAGTCCCCGGATGATGGTCAGCCTGATTCTCTACGCCTACTGCGTGGGCCTGCCCAGTTCGCGGAAGATCGAGGCCGTCACCTACACGCAAGTGCCGTTTCGCGTGATCACGGCGGATCAGCATCCGGACCACGATACGATTGCCGACTTCCGAAAGACGCACCTTAAGGCCTTGGCCGGGCTGTTCGTCGGCGTCCTGCAGTTGTGTCAAAAGGCCGGCCTGGTCAAGCTGGGGCACATTGCTCTGGATGGGACGAAGGTCAGATCAAAGAGCCCCGGGGCTTTCGACGCTTTTCACTGCGGGGCCTGGTCAACATCACTGGTGAGTGGGACCTGATCTGCCTGACGCATAACCTGTTGAAGCTGTTCCGCAGTGGCTACCAGGTTCAAAGGGCCTGAACCGGCTCTTTGGCCTCGTTCTTTCCTTCCCGAACAGCCGTTCCAATGAAATCTGTCGTCGCAATACGGACGTCGTTCTGAGAATCGAACCAGCGAATCCCTCGACCAAAAGACCGAACCACAAGAATTCTCAACGACCAACAAACTCACTCCGACAGACTCTCAGGCCTGACAATGGCCGCGTGAAACTGCGGCATGACGGACGCTTGGCAACCTGGGTGCCCATAGGCTTGCCTGGCCTACCCTACACTGATCTGCCGGGAGGAGAGCTACAATGCGACCGTATTCGGCGACTGGTGCATAGTTTCCTGGTTGGTCTTGAAGCGTAATTCGCGGACGCAATCGGGAACATGCATCCTTTGTCATATGGTCGGCCCCGCTGGCAGAGGCACTGTTTCAGCCGACGTAATGCCATCGGCGATGGCAAACCGGACGAGTCCTGCAATTCTCGGGCCGTCAGCGGCGCCCGTGTGAATGGTGAAATGCATTTCTCACCGTTGACATAGTGGTGAACGACCACCGATCCGGCGGCCGGACTGAGATGCGTCCCCTCTTCGGCGACGTTATGGATCGCCTGGACCAGTTCCTCTGACGAGCAGTGCTTGGACAGATAACCGCTCGCTCCTGTTTCCAAGGCCTCATGTAGCGACCGGGCTTCCACACGGTCGGCCAGGATCAGCACCCGGACCCCCGGGATCTTCTTCGCAATCTCGCGCGTCGCCTCAATGCCATTGAGCCGTGGCATGCTCAGGTCCATCAGGACCACATCCGGCTGCAAATCACAAGCCAGATTTGCCGCGATTTGGCCGTTCTGGGGCCAGGCCCACAATACTGACCTCCTGATCATGCTGGGTCAACCAGAACGAAATCGTCTGCTTGACGATCGTGTGATCATCGGCGATGAGCAATCGAACCTTCATTGAATACCTCGCTCGCTTTCTGCCGTGTTAGTCGGATCGTGAAACCATCTGGTGAAATCGCAGCAGGTCCCGGTCACAAGGCGTCGCCTTGGGCAATGCACGGCGTCCCGCCTTTGTCCAGGCCACCATAGTACCGGAACTGCTGGAAAAGACAGCTGCAAAGCCCATCGGCCCCAGGCAATCGATCGGTGCCGTGGCATCGTCCTGGATGCTCCAGAACGGACTGGAGAACCACCGAATCGGGTGATGGAGTACCTCTTCGAGAATGGCCTTATTCTGCTGGATCTCCGACCGCTGCACCTCCACCGACAGGCAATACGGTCCACATGGTGGTGAGTTGTACCTGCAATACGGATCCGGCCACTGCTTTCGAGACGCTGCAGTTCCTCGGCATCGAGCATTCGATGGTCGTCGAACTGCCCGCCCGTCTGGCCAATCGCCCGAATCAGCTGATCGAGGACCTCTCGCTGCTGTGGCGGCGACATTGTCGCCAGCCGCTGGAGCAGATAACCGTACGCCTCCAGCCGATCATATTGCGTCCGCAGGCACAACTCTACAGGGTTGCCGTCGATTACAAGATCGGCGAGATCGCCAGAAGAACCGGCGATCAACAACTCCTCCAATTCATCATACCATCGTGATCGCTTCTCAAGCAAATGCGACGATGGTACAAATGCAATTGCCGACAGATCGAATTGCGCCAGCACCTCATCGACCGTGTACAGCAGCTCTGCATACCCGCCGTCGAACATCAATGCAACGCTTCGGTTGGGGAAGGGTCTGCCCCGGACCAAGCAGTACTCCAGGTACTCCGGCGACAGGACCCGGTAGTTTTCGGCCAGGTACTCCATCTGCCGCTCGAAATTGCACGGCTGGACCGCCATCTGCAGCGGATCGCGATCCAGTAGCGCCACCCGGCAATACTGTGCCACCATACAGGACCGAACGGTCGCTGCGGTGCTGCCGTACCCCGCAGACGGAGAAGGTGAACTGCCCGTGTGGCCAGAAAGTGTGTGGTTTTGGTGTTTCATCGTGCGTCCCCGGAGGTGTGTTCCGCACCCTCCTCGAGAAGTTTCTGCTCCTGTGCCTTACCCAGTGGGCCGACGCTGAATTCGCGGCTGGCAGCCTCCCTCCTGCCTCTGGGCTTCCCTGCCCGTCGGCAGACATGTTGGCATCTGGAGAAGCACAGCCGAGAGGCTGCCGGCCCATATACCTACTTTTACTTACATATCGACAGGCAGGCCGGGCGGCAATAAGGGCTGGAGTCTCAGCTTAAGAGTGAAAAAGTCTGGATCTGAGCCAGACATATTCTTGCTTGAACCAGTTACAGGTGGGGACTGCACGTCCGTCAGCTAGAATTCCACGGAGGTAACGCCAGCACCGATGGCGCACTTCGTCAACTCGGCGATCGTGAAGATACTGAGGATTGAGAAACTCGTAACCGTTGTGGCACAAGAACTTATAAAACGCTCCGAACGGACTGAAAATCAGTGCGTCGGCGGTTCGGGGGCCAAGGCGCGGACAAACTAAACCGGACCAGATGGCGCCACACTTCCGATTCTCGGTGAGGCTCTTGTGTGGTGTTTGATACTTTTCGTCCACTTGGTCCGGCGATGCTGGGCCAAGCCGAGAAAGCTGCCTCCAGAGCCGTGATCGTTTGTCTCCCCGGCTAACGAACCGAGTATGATAGCGTGGGCGGATATGGAGAACCTCATGGTCAGTATTCGAAGTACGGGACACCGTCGTCATCGGTGCCGGGCCAATCAAGCCGAACGGTTAAGGTGGCCGGCTGGTAGATCCACCCGTGCTCTCCCCTCGCTTCGGACGGGAAGGCCTGGCTGTTATCGACTATCAGAATTGAATCCCGATGGTTGAACGGGTTCACAGGCATCTTTCGAAGGTAGCCCTCCTGCTGGATGGTCTGGGCGCGGAAGTACTTCTCTTTGGGTTTCCTGTCGGGGTCGTTGCCCTTGTATCCCGGTGCAACATTGCCATGGCGGGTGGCATACAACTCGATCGTGTTGCGCAGCAGCGCAGGTCTTCCTTGGCCGCTGCTACTTTGGCGGTCGTCGCCTGGTTCTGCACGTATGGCATTACCAGCGCGGCCAGGATGCCGATAACGGCCGTAATGATAACCAGTTCTGCGATAGAAAAGGCACGCCTCAGGGCCGAATTCTCCTCCAGACTTCGAACCCATCTTCCCTCCATGAACAAGTATTTCCCCTCACCGGCACGTTTCTTTTGAACCACCGAAGCCACAATCAACATCTACAGTTTGCCCGTACGGAGTGTTGTCTCATGTTTCGAGGATATGTGGTCCTAGCCAAGCGGCCTTTGAATCCTCCGGTGGTGCTGTCGTTCCGGAATTGAAGAAGACTCGGTGACGGGCGTATCAGGATAAGTCGTCAGTCCGAGTTTCTCTGCGGGCTTGTCTGAGTCCACCGTTGGGTAAATATGGTCTCCGGATAGATTCGGACCTGAGACCCCCTCGAGCTGGGATTCCTGGATATCAAAGTGCAGTGCGAATCTCTTGCGGTACTGATCAAGGGTGTCACCCACTTGGTGCCGATATCCCTGGGGTAACTCGAATCCCCATAGAACGGCTTCACTCATAGAAGCAGGAGCCTTCAAAGTCATCACTTGCGTGTATTCAGCTTCGGACCCAAAGAGACTGTGGACGACTCTGGAATGGTTTGTGCCGGGGTCCTGCGGGGGTACTGTGTCTTCTGGAATGACGATGGAGAAGAAGACATATCCAGGCTTTATCCCCGCGCGAGCGGCTGGAGAATCGGGGACGACTGCGGTGACGATCAGACCACCATAAGAGATGGTTTGTGCCAGTGGCTCCGGAAGATTCCAGAGTCGAGCCGCCTCACTGCAGTAAGTTTCACTATCGAGATCCCTAAGCGATCCGCCGAGGCGAGCTGCTGCGGCGCATTGGTTCCCTCCACTGTCGGCACTCTTGCTGTTGGCGCGCTTCCGGAATTCTCGGGTGTCGTAGACGGACTCAATGGATGGGCGGAAGCCGTGTTGACGCGACCGTCCCGCCTCACAGCTATCGGCATACAGCGACAGTCCGTACTAAGCGAAGGAGTGAGGATCTCGATGTCACTGCTGATGGTTGGCACTTCGGGAGGATTCCGGAGGCGTTCGATTGCGATGTCGTCACACAGATAGACTATCCACATGTTGCTTGGGGTTCTGGTCTCGCCAGATGTCCCGCCCAAATCCCGAAAGAACCGGTCGAGCCATGTGCCGTCGCTCAGACGCCGCACTCTTTCGAAGAACTCCATTTGCTTTGGGGGCTCCAAGCAGAAAACCGAGAAGTGAAGGCTGCCCTCAGAGACATACAATCCCCGTACCGTCGTTGTTGCCCAATCTTCGTCATGCTCCCATATTGGGCTGTACCAGCGAGATGGGCCGGAACGCTGAGAACGCCGGACTAGTACACCTTCACAATGAATCGGTATCTCACGAAAGCGGTAGTCTGGATGAAGAATGCCAACGCCCTCAATTCGCTTGGCGACATCAATTGGGCAGATGTAGAAATCCCTTCTGTCTGCCGGTCGAACGGAACGCGAAAGCCCATAACAGCGATCGACCTGAAAACGATGAAAGGCGAAGATTGCGACACCTTCGGCGTTCGTTGTTGCAGTCGGCACGGATTCACTCTGTATTCCGCCAGGTTGAGGTCCACCGCCGGATGGGCGGTCCTCTTCGCCCTTATCAGGCAGGTTCCCACACAAACGCAGGTTTGCGCCTTCGACTGGTTCCCAAGTATCGGCATCGACAATCGCGATGCGAATGATCAGCGTCTGCGCATCATCCACAGAGGCGACAACATTGCTACGAATCCGTTCCCCTGGCTCGGCTTGAATGCTCAAGCCTAGTTCTGAGGACAGAACCAAGAGTATGATCACAAGAACATGATCTCGAATAGACATCCTTGTAGCCCCCCAACGGCGGGGCGATCACAATCGCATATTCGATTCGATCACCATACTGGATTTGGCTATGAACTAATCAAGGCTTCGGTTGCCAGATCGCAGTGGCGCTGCAGACACTTGAGATCTTCCTTGAATCTGTTCATATTTATATTCTTGACGATGTACCTGGCTGCCCCCAGTTCGAGGCTCTTCGAAATGTCCAACTCAGAGGTCGATGTCGACACGATCAGCACGGGGATGTCCTTTAGCCTCGGATGTGATTTGACGTGGCAGAGAAACTCGAGGCCATCCATTCTCGGCATGTTTAGGTCCAGCAGGATAGCGCATGGCAGATCGGAAGAGGCGCGATCAGATGCGTCAGTGCTTGCTCCGCATCCGTTTCGTGGATTAGTTCACATGGAATCTGTAGCTCACGGAGACACCGCCTCACAATCAAGGCATCCAGGTCATCGTCTTCAACAAGCAGCAGCAATGGGAGTTCTGCAGATTGCATCGCTCTCCTCCATTTCTCTTATGGGCAGTGTGAAGAAGAACGTCGTTCCCTCACCAAGTTTCGATGCAACCCAGAGTCTTCCTCCGTGCAATTCCACGATCTTCTTGGCCACGGTCAGTCCGACCCCCGTGCTTTCCGATTCGTCCTTTGAAGAAAGCGTCTGGAATAGCTGAAAGATGCGTTCGAAATGTTGATCGGAAATCCCCGGGCCATTGTCCGAGACGAAGAACTGCCAATCATCCGGTTCCTGAGTGCAGCCGACTTCGACGAGGCCTTGTTCCTTGTCCATGTACTTGATGGCATTGCTGATCAGATTCTGGAAGAGTTGCGTCAGTCGCGTGGGCTCGCCCCACACGATCGGGAGCTTTTCATCGACGACAATGGAGATGTGCTCCGGGGGAGCGAGGCTGTCGATGATGTCCGCGAGACGCGTGTTGAGGTTCACATGTTCACGTCGTTCGCGCGTCCGGGACACACGAGAGTATTCAAGGATTCCGTTGATCAGATTGTGCATGCGGTTCACTCGACTGATCAGCAGCCCCATGTGCTCCTGGCTCTCCTCACTGAGGTGATTGCCGGTGTCGGCCATCAGCCAATCAGCCAAAGTGTGAATGCCGCGCAGGGGGGCCTTGAGATCATGAGACACAACGTGGGCGAAATCGTTCAACTCTCGATTGATGGCCTCTAGATCTTCAACCAGGCGGGTCTGTTGCTGCTCGGCGATCTTTCGCCCGGTTATGTCCAACGCGTACAGGTTCACGTAGCCTCGGTCTGGCATTGGAGCGAGGGTCATGGAATATGTCTTGTCCTCACAGCCAAGTTCGATGCGTGTGACGGTGCGTGCTTCGAGGACGCTTTCGACTGTATCAGCCCACTGCGGTGGGAGCACATCACCTACTTCCGTTCCGAAAAGATCGAGAACAGACCTCGCGGCACGGTTGGCGTAGAGGACGGTGCCCTCGGCCTCGACACGCAGGACGGGGCATGGATTCTCCTCTGGAAACTCAGCCAGGGTGGCGATCTCCTCCTGAGTGCGCTTGCGTTCGGTGATGTCCGTGTAGACTCCGAGAATCCCCACCACTGTACCGGAGAGGTCCTTTCAGAGGTACCTTGCTGGTTAGCAGCGTGATCTGACCACCCTCCGCCGTGGTCTGCGTTTCTTCGAACGCCAGGAGCGGTTCTCCTCCATCTATGACCCGCTTGTCGTCCTGCTGATAGGCCTCGGCGTCGTTTCGCCAAACCAGATCGTAGTCCGTCTTACCCGCGATATCCTCAGGCCGGCCGACCCCCGCCGATCTGGCGAAGTTCTCGTTGCACCCAAGATAGGTGCAGTTCCTGTCTTTCCAGAAGACAAAGGTCGGTATGTTGTTCAAAATGTGCGTGAGCAGGTCCTTCTGCATTCGCAACTGTTCCTCTAGCTGCTTGCGTTCGGTGACATCCCGCATAATGCCCAATACAAATGGCTCGTCCCCGCAACGACCGGCCGAGAGTGACAATTCGGTCGGGAACGTTGTCCCATCGCGCCGTTGGGCGTACAGTTCCGTTGTCTCGCCAATGGCATTGTCCGGCTTGCCGGTGCGAAAGTAACTTGCGACATGTTCTGGATGATGTGGCCTGACGTCCTCGGGGATGATGCTGTCCAGCGGTTTGCCCAGCATGGCGGTGCAACTTTGCCCAAACATCTGTTCAGCGGCCGGATTGAACAGGCTGATGAGGCCGTCTTTGTCAATTACAACCATGGCATCCTTGCTGGTCTCGACCACGGTTCGGAACTTCTGCTCGCTTTCGGCCAACGCCTTCTGCGTTTCTTTACGCTCAGTGACATCGAGGTGATATTCGATGACTTCCGAGACATTGCCGTCCGCATCAAAAACGGGATAGGCGTATATTTCACAGAAGGTTGATCTCCCCTCCCGATCCACGTGAGTGCGTTCGACCCTACACGGTTTCCTGGTGCTCTTGACCTTGGCGACAGAACACTCATGGAGGCAGTCACCACTGTTGCAGGGCGTGTTCCGTCCATGGATGACTCTGTAGCACGCCGGCGGCGTGTGAAAATCCGGTGTGTCCAGCGACTGGTTGCTCAAGCGGATCGTGAAGTCGTTTGCGTCAATCACGTAGAGCGGATGTGTTAGAGAAGCCAGGATGTGATGCAGAAACTCATTTCGCCGTTTCAATTGAGTCTTGCTGGCATCCAGCGCCTGTGTCCTTTCAAGTACCAGATGTTCTACGGTCCGGTAGCGAGTCTGATAGCTGTAGACAAGGTACGCCGCTACGCAGGTACCCACAAGACCGACGATCAGACTTGCGAAGGATGCCGCGGATTGACGGCCGGCAAAGAAGGCACCCGCTCCGGTACAGCGAATCGCCCAATGCTCTTCGTTGAAGTCCAGGGGCATTTCCCATGTCCAAGGGGCGTGGCCCGGCCCCCGTTTAGCGTCTGAGCGCCCCGGGGATTTCCTGCGAGTTGCGTGGGAATAGAGCCGTTGCGGCCCTTGAGCCGTCCTTTTCACCAACTCAATGTCGATGCCTCGGGGCGTCAGAGACGTGAGCGAGGGTTCCACCGACCGGCCGATATCGAAAACGCCGATGAGGAATCCCTCCAGGTTCTCATGACGCTCCACTGCGGTAAGAGTCAGGTTGTCGCGGCGATAGACAGGGCGTATCGCGTAGAAGATCCCGAGGCTCTTGTCGCCTTGGGGAGCGCACACGCCGGTGGTGACGATCATCTGGTCGGTTTCTGCGGCATGGTCAAGAGCCTTCTGCCACGATGGCTCCGAGGCCAGATCGACCCCGAGCAGGTGAAGGTTTTCCGCAAGCGGTTCACAGTAGCAGATCGGAAAGTACGCAATAGGGGTGGCTTCACGGGTCGAATCCCCGGCAGATTCCACAATACGGTACTTCTCGATCCCCTCGTGTCTTGCCTGTTGCTCATGGTCGTACCGGGCCTGTGGCGATACGCGTGGTACCCATTGAACGGCCTTCACTCCTCTGTATCGCATGACCGATTGTTCCGCGAAGAGATGGAATTCATCGCGTGTGACCTGCTCCGAGCTCAGGTACAAGCCATACACTGAGCCGAATGCGGCCAATCGATCCTCAATGGCGATGAGCCAGGCATTCGCCCGCTCCTTGGCTTGATTGGAGAACTCCTCCTTGAGGGAATGCTCTTCCATCGAACGCAACTGACTGAAGACAGCCGCCGTGACAAACAGGCCTGCCGCTACCGTCAGGATGACCGCTGCATGACGCTCTGCGAATCCACAGCACGGATGGCTTCTCGTCGGTTTCATCAGACTAATCTCCTGCGATGATTTGCGTTGCGTTCAGCACATTGCCGGGAATCGTGATCCCGAGTCGACGGGCCGTTGCCACGTTGATCATCGAACGTCCTTCAAGGGCTGTAACAACGGGCATCTCACCCGGCTTTCGTCCAGCGAGAACCTCCAAGGCAATCTGCCCCGCTCTGAATCCGTGTTCGGTGCCGGATTCGAGGTACCCGCACAAAGCCCCATCATCCACTGCGAAAATGAAGAAACCGACGAGGGGAATTCGACTGTTCGCCACGGTCCAGGCCATTACATCCTTTGGTTCCATGCTCAGTTCCTGACCGTCGCGCTTGACGGTGTGGTATAGATACACCGCGATTGCATCGGCCTGGTCTTGCGCCTGCATCACTGCGTGCTGCCACTCATCGAACGTATGCGGCCTTTCGCAGGACACGATACGCCAGGGGGATGGTGGGGCGGTCATGCATGAGATCGCCCCGGTGGATGTCTCAGAGTCATCGCTGATGATAGCGATGCGACTCGCCTCGGGCAGCAACTGGCCGAGCATATGTAGAGTCTCTGCAAAGTGCGGGCGTTCCAGAATGCCTGTTACGTTAGAGGCGGGATACCCATAGGTGCTGGGCTCAGCATTCACGCCGCAGAAGACCACGGAAGGCCCATCCGCATCGACGTAGTCCTTGGCGAAGTACTGCTGGGCGTTGTCATCGACTGCTATCACAACGTCCGGTCGCCACTGAGCCACGATTTCTTTGGCCCTTTCGCCGGCTTGCTCCTTCCAGGCCTCATCCGTGTGACGCTTGGTATCCATATGGAAGGTCTCAACCTCAAGGTCGTGGCCCCCCACAGCCATGTGAACGCCGCGCGTGATGGCGTCCACCCATGGATATCCGGAATGGTAACTATGGACCAGCAAGACCTTGCCAACTCGGCCACCTACAAGATCGGTGTAGACTCTGATCTGTTTGTCCGCCTTGACCTCCATGGGGGAGACTCGGAACGATCGTATCCCAATATACATCGCAACTATCAGCAGAACCGTTGCGATGAATACCGCTGGGCTCTTTAGAACGTGCCCGTGTTTCCGGCTATCAGAAGTCATCTTATTGCCTCCAACGTATTCGATGGCCCTTGCGAGCGTCTTCCGCACGCATCGACACGATTCGCATGGAGTGTGACCAGGATATTTCCGGCCTGGCATGGGGAAAATTCCGGCCCTTCCCCGGTCTTTCCGATGCGAGTGCCACAGGAAAGGAGTGGGATGGCGGCGGTCGCCGCTTCAAGTAGATCTGGCACGGAGTCATCACTGGACGACGCGCCGCCATCCCAGCGGACAGTGGAACTGCGGAAGTACCGGTTCGCGAGGGTAGGCTCTCTCCCCGGTTGTGGATTCGATTTCGGATTCGGCTTTCCTTGCCCAGCCACGGATGCTCCTTTGCGCTGGTCCAAACCAGATTGCGATTGATCGAGCCCGCGTGCTGCCCGGCATGGGGCAGCAATTCACTGGTGAGCAGATAGGGGGGAACTCGGCTGGATTGGCCCTATCGATTACGAGACATTTTCTCGAAATGCACCGGGTTCTTTCTTGCGCAGGGGCCCGTGTTTGCGCCGGGGAAAGCCTCACGTGGGACGATGGGATCCGTAGCTGCAAAGGGTGAAGAAAGAAAGAGGCTTCCCACACCGCATCTGAGAGCATAGAATATATGTCAACCCAGCAGAACGCATAATATGGCACGGGAGACCAAGCTATGACGCGTTCGAAGAGAATGGGAGGGAGAGGAGACCGCACGAAGCGAAACGTGCCGCAACCGCTGCGCCCCGTCGGAGCTCCGCAGCCGGTTCGCGCAGCGGCCTTACCTTCGGACATCGCAACGGAACTGTACCAGGCGGTCTTCGAAGGCTCGTACGACGGTATTTTCCTCAGCGATGCCAAATCGGGATTTGTTGCTGTCAATCGTGCGGCTGCCGACCTGACGGGATACGCGAGAGAAGAACTGCTGCGCACGCGGATGTCCGATCTGCTTGAAGAGCAGGATCGAACCGCCTGCGAGTTGCTTCCCGAGCGGACTCCGGCCGGCGAGTGCTTCACGAGCGAGGTTTGCATCCGTCGAAAAGACGGGGCCAGAGTGGAAACCGAATTGCGCAGCAGGCGTATCATAGTTGCCGAAAAGACCTACGTGCACACGGTCGCCAGAGACATCACCGATCGCAAGCAGACGGAAGAGGAATCCAAGAACCGCATTGAGGAACTGACAGCGCTCAGCCGCGGTGCTCGGCAACTCACCGAGAGCGTGGATAAGGCACGGGTGGCCGAAAACATCACCCAGACCTGCGTGCAGACCTTCGGAGCATGCCTGGCCTGGTTGTTGCGTGCCGAATCTGACGGCAGCATGCGGCATATCAGTAGCTTCCCCGCCCATGTCAAGTATCCGGCAGAGGTCGCCATCCGCTGGAATGACAGCCCGCTGGGGCGAGGCCCGACCGGTCGTGCAGTGCGAAGCGGGGAACCTGTGGTCTTTGCCGATCTGGGTGCTATGCCTGATTACGTTCCCTGGCGCGAGCCTGCTCTCAAGCAGGGCTTTGCCACCAGCGCAGCCTTCCCGCTCATCAACGGCGGTAAGACCTTTGGCTGTCTGAACCTATACAGCGACTGTCCCGGCTTCTTCTCGCCGAAGCGGGTGGAATTCTTCCAGGCCTTTGCCAGCCAGGCCGCCGCTGCAATGGAAAATGCCCACCTGTTCTCATCTCCAAACCAAGAAGTTGACGAGCATCGGCAGACAGAGGAACCCCTGCATCGCGACGAGGCGGGCAACGTCAAACGGGCACTGATTACTTTTCAGGACGTCACAAGACTCAAGGAGGCCAAACATAGCCTCGAAATGGCCCATGTCTTCCTCAACACGGTCCTGGATTCCTTTCCGGGAAATGTAGCGGTCCTCGACGAGAAGGGGCATATCGCTATGACGAACGAGGGCTGGACGACGTTCGGTCGAGCCAATGGGCTCGCCCCGGAGTTCCTCTGGCAAGGCATCGATTACCTGGATGTCGCCCGTTCCGTGAAAGGTCAATGGAGTGAAGGAGCCAGTGAAGCATGTGAGGCGATCGAAGCGATCCTCAGGGGCGAGGAAAACGAATTCCATATGGAGTACCCCTGCCACAGTCCGGACAAGCGGCGCTGGTTCGATATGCTGGCGCAGGGGTTCTCCCACGAGGGTCGGAGGTGGGTGGTCATCGCCCATGTAGATGTTACCGAGCGCAAAGAGTCGGAGCTGGACCGCGAGTTGTCGCTTGGGGTCTTGGGCATCCTGAACCGCGCCGAGAACCAAATGGAGATCGTCCGCGACATCCTCAAGCTTTTGAAGACCCACGTCGGTTTCACGGCCGTCGCCATCCGTCTGCGTGACGGTGATGACTACCCGTACTTCGTCCAGAACGGGTTCCCCGACGATTTCGTGCGGGAGGAAAGCCCTCTATGCGTGCGGACCCCAGAAGGAGACCTGGTACGGGACGAGGAGGGCAGGCCGGTCCTCGAATGCATGTGTGGAAGCGTGATCCGTGGCCGTGTGGACCCGAGCCAACCGCTCTTCACCGAGGGCGGGAGCTTCTGGACGAACGGAACCACGGAGTTTCTCGCCACTGCTCATGGAGAGGACCGCCAGGCGAGGCCCCGCAACGGTTGTAAGAGGCAGGGGTATGAATCCGTTGCGTTGATTCCACTGCGGTCGGGAGATCAGGTGATCGGCCTTCTCCAGATGAACGATTTACGTCCGGGCCGTTTCACCGAAGAGATGATCCGCTTCTTCGAGGGCTTGGGAGCCAGTATCGGCATCGCTATCTCCCGTAGAGATGCGGACGAGGCGCTGCGTGCGAGCGGAAAACGATTTCACGCCATGTTCGAAAGTTCACCCATTGCCATCTGGGAAGAAGATTTCTCCGAGGTTAAGGCCCGCTTCGACGAGCTGCGCCGGTCGGGCGTTACCGATTTCAGTGACTACCTGGATAAAAACCCGGCCGAGGTTGCCAACTTGGCGGCACGAGTGCGTGTGCTTGCCGTCAACCAGACAAGCGTCAACGTGCTCGGCGCCGCCAGCAAGGAACAGGTTCGTCATGAACTGCCCCGCTATTTCACCTCGGCGTCTTTGGAGGTGTTCAAGAAAGAAGTTGTCGCTCTGGCGGAAGGCCGGACGTGCTTCCGCAGCGAGAGCCCCCATCTCAATAGCCGGGGCGAACCACTGGTGTTTGACCTGACCTTGTCCGTGCAGCCGGGATTCGAGAATACCCTGTCCCGCGTGCTTGTGTCGTTCGTTGATATCACCGAGCGAATGCAGACGCAGGAGGCGTTGCGGAAAAGCGAAGAAAAGTACCGAGCACTCTTTGAGAACATGGCGGCCGCCTCTTGTCTCGATGAAATCGTCTATGAGGCAGGCAAGGCGGTTGACTACCGGATTCTCGATATCAATCCTTCCTTTGAAAGGCTCACGGGCATTACCAAGGCGCAGGCGGTTGGGGCCCTGGCCTCGCAGCTCTACGGCACAAGGGAGATCCCTTTCCTGGACATCTATGCCAAGATTGCCCAGACAGGCAAGCCGACCTCATTCGATGCGTTCTTCCCGCCTATCGAGAAGTATTTGCATATCACGGCGTCGTGTCCGGCCAAGGGCAGATTCTCCACCGTCATCACGGACATCACTGACCGCATTTTGGCGAGAGAAGAGTTGGACCGTGGCCGAGCGGAACTGACGGCGATCTACGAGCATGCGCCGGTGATGATGTGCGTTCTGGATGCCGACCGCCGCGTGCTCTATGCCAACCGCGAGTTCACCGAGTTCACAGGGGTATCGGGAGCCGAATTGAGGTCGGGCCGTGCGTGCGGCGTGTTCGGCTGCATCAATGCTCTGACGGCCCCACGAAGGTGCGGGTTTGGGGACCGATGCCAGGACTGCCATCTGCGTCGGGCGCTGGAAGATACGCTGTCGACGGGAATCGGCCATCGCGACGTGGAGTACCAGGCCACTTTGGAGAACGATGGAATTCGCCGGAACGTCGTTCTGCTGGGATCGATTGCTGCGATTCGCACAGATCAGCGGCCCAAGGTTCTGCTCTGTCTGCAGGACATCACCCGTCGCAAAGCGGTCGAAGAACAGCTACTGAATTACGGGGACAGACTGCGGGAACTCGCGGCGAGACTGACAATGGCCGAGGAGCGAGAGCGACGCCGCGTCGGTTTGGGGCTGCACGACAACGTGGGTCAGTCCCTGGCGATGATGAAGTTTGCGCCTACAGGCTCTCGGCAAGACCGCGGACGAAGCCACCGGCAAGAGGCTGGGGCAGATATGTGACGAAACCGATCGGCTTATGGATGTAATTCGCTTGCTGAGCTTTGAACTCAGTGATAGCATTCTCTACACGATGGGTCTGAAAGAGGCGGTCGAAGCCTATCTCATGAGGGAGATCCGACAGAAGCACGGCATCACGTATCGACTTGAGGTACAGGACGACTTCCCCAGACTTGCGGAGGATCTCAGGGTTCCGCTCTTCAGAAATCTGAGGGAAGTGCTGGTCAATGTGGTCAAGCATGCGAAGGCCAAACACGTCGAGATCGCATTGACGGCGAGCGAAGATACGCTTGCCATCGAAGTCAAGGACGATGGAGTTGGCTTTGACCCGGCCGTCGTTGCCGCTGAGCTTGGACAGAAGCATTTCGGCATCTTCAGTATAGAGCAGCAGCTGGGTGTTCTCGGAGGTCGGATCGAGATTCGCTCAACTCCGGGCCAGGGAGCTTGTGTGACGATGATGTTGCCAAGACCGAACGAACACGGATTCGAAGAGGACGCGAGACAATGAAGATCCTTATCGCCGAGGACCATGGCATTGTGCGTCAGGGACTGCGATCTCTGATTGAAAAGAATGAGGAGATGCAGATCGTTGCCGAGGCGGAAGACGGCATCGCCGCCGTAACATTGGCCGAAGAGCTGCACCCCGACGTCGTCATCATGGACATTACCATGCCCAAGCTCAATGGCATTGAGGCAACGAAACAGATCATCAGTAAGGCCCCCGGCACCAAGGTCATTGCCCTTTCCATGCACGCTGAAGGGCATGTCGTCAAGGGAATGCTCGATGCGGGTGCGTTAGGCTATGTACTGAAATCCTATCTGTTTGACGAATTATCCAGAGCGATGGACGTTGTGACCTCAGGGGGGGTCTACCTGAGCCCTCGCATCACTGACTTGCTCGTCCACCGCTGGCTTGCGCAGAGGGAGAAGCCTGTGAAGAACGCCGCAGGCGATTTGACCAGTCGCGAGCGGCAGATCCTCCAGGCGACGGCTGAAGGCAAAAACGTCAAGGAGATTGCGCTGGTGCTTCATATCAGTCCGAAGACGGTCCATGCCAACCGTCGCACCTTGATGACGAAGCTCGATGCCTCAACCGTCGCGGAACTGACCAAGTACGCGATAAGCGAAGGACTGACTTCGGTTGAGTTCTGACGCGTTAGGATCGGCATGCCCACCGTTCGCTCCGCCTCGGAGTGTTTCGAACACGCCAGCTATTTCCTTGTGACCGCCTCGGCCTTTGGGTCGTGTGGTACAGCCGCTGCCTCGACGGCTCAAGCAAAGGGCTCGATACACCAAGACTTCCCCTTGGGCATCACTGGAAGCATTGCCATTCAGTCAAGACCTATTCTCTGGTTCTTGCGGGGTGACCCCGCCGATGTAACGGATGTCCCATGAGACTCAGAGCTGGCGGCTCGTTATTGTGCATTGCCATGGAGAATGAACGTTCCAGACAGAGATCGATGTGGCAACGATTGTTGGGGGGCGGGCCGCCGGCTCGAGTCATGCATCGCGTGGCATTCGGCGAGAACAACGACGGTGACCGGTATCACGGATGAAGGAGAGTAAATGTGTGCGTAGAGAATTGGTCTGAAGATGTTGTCCTTGTCAGTCTGCCAGGCGAGCCACAGATTGCGGATGAACTCGCTGACGTTGCCCAATGGATCTCTGGGCGAGAGGAGTGTGATGTGGTGGTTGACTGTTCGGAAGTCGACCGCATGGGTCGCTCAAGCTGCCGGCTGCTTCTGGAACTGAACGGTGCGCTGACTTCCCGAGGGCACCGACTGGTGCTCTGCGGACCACGACGGGGACTGAAGAGGACACTTGCATGCCTGCCTTTGCCCACGTGCTGAGGTTCGCCGATGATCGGTTCACGGCACTGGTCAGGTTGGAACTCGCGCACGGATAGCATTTCCCTCTCGATGTGCCCCGATGCCGGCAGGGGATCGTAGGAAATGAGGCATGCTTACGAGATTGGCTTGTCTGTGAATCGACACATCTTTGTTCTTCGCCAGAGTCAGTTGTCTGCCGAAACGGGCACCGAGCGGCAGTGAACCGGCTGGAGGCGTATACCCCAGCCGACGATTGAAACCAGGCACGGAGGCCTTTGTGGTCCACCTCACAGGAGGTAACAATGGGAATCAGATTGCTAATTGCCGACGGCCATTCGGTCTTTCGAGACGCCATTTCCCTCTGGCTCGACCGGCACGAGGGATTTGAGGTGCTCACGCCTGCAGAAGACGGATGCAGTGCCGTCGCACTGGCCCGCCAATTACGACCGGACATCGTTCTCATGGACGCGGTCATGCCTCGTCTGAACGGCTTTGATGCAACTCGCCAAATCGCAAACGAAAGGCCTGAGTCGAAGGTGATCATCTTTTCGGAGGTGGTCGACAGCCAATCTGTGTGCAGCGCGCTAGAGGCGGGAGCGGTTGGATATTTGTCAAAGTACTGCTCGTCCGATGAATTGGTGCGGGCCATCCATGATGTTGTGTCAGAAGGTACCTATCTCTGTCCGGCTGCCAGCACGGTCGTCGTGCAACAGTTGCTTTGCGAATGCGACTCCCCCGTTCGTTCAGGGAAGACTTCCCTGACACCAAGACAGCGTCAAATCGTCCAGCAAGTCGCAGAAGGCCAGAGCATCAAGAAGATCGCAAGAGATCTGGGACTGAGCCCGAAGACGGTCGACTGGCACAAGGCGCAGGTAATGAAGAAGCTCGGTATCGACTGCACGGCCGGTCTCGTACGATACGCCATGGTAGAGGGCCTAACGTTCGACGGTCTATTGCCCGCGGGAGTCGACTGACCCAGCATAGGGGCAAACCATACGAAAGCAGCCGAATGCGCAAAGCAATCGACTATGAGGTCGGATGATGGCGACGCGGTCATCTGGAAAAGAGGGCATAATGACATTGGAAGACTCTGCTCAAGAAGGGAATGTGGTGAAACTTCCTCCGGAACCGCACCTGCGCGACGAACTGAAAACGCTCGTCGAGAAGGTGCAGAATGGATGCCAGGACACTGTCATTGATTTCACAGACGTGGACATCATAACTTCTGCCAGTCTCTCCAGGCTGCTGCAACTCCAGGACCTGCTGAAAGACTCCAACTGCCAGTTGCTTTTCTGCGACGTGTCGGAAGCCACGAGGGGCGTCTTCGCCGTCGTCGGGCTCGCGAAAGCCTTCACGTTTTGTGGCCATCCAGCAGATGCCTTGCGGCGACTTGAGCGGAGGACCTGCCGATCGTGCGACCCAATATGACCTCGATTTTGGAGAGTCAATGCAAGAAACTCTGGAGCAAGAACGGAGTCCGGTAGCGACCATGACGCCTGCCGTGCCCGAGGATCTGAGGCCTGATTATCGCCTCTGGCCAAGCACGCGTGGCCTTCATGAGGCATCACTTCAAACACCCCTGTGCTCCTGGCAGCATTCCGATCCCGCTGTATCCGGCTGGCAGGAGTTCTTGATAAGGACACTGGACGTCGTTGGGTCTTTACTGATTCTCTTTGTGCTATGGCCTGTCACGCTGGTCCTCGCAGCAACGGTCAAGCTGACGTCTGCGGGGCCGGTCTTCTATAGTCAGGGGCGGGTCGGTCGATACGGCAAAGTCTTCACGATGTATAAATTTCGGACGATGAAGGACGGAGCCGAAAGCGATACGGGGCCGGTTCTGGCTTCGACCAACGATACACGTCTCACGCCAGTCGGCCAACTTCTCAGACAAAGCAGAATGGACGAGCTACCCCAGTTGTTCAATGTCTTGCGAGGTGATATGAGTATGGTCGGCCCCCGCCCCGAACGCCCCCACTTTGTGCAGCAATACCGAGTCCTGCAAGGCGTGCGACTCGCGGTGAAACCCGGAATAACCGGCCTGGCCCAGATACGCGGTAGCTACAACCTGAGACCGGAACGTAAAGTTAGATATGACACTCTCTACATTCAAAGGCGGTCCGTCCTTCTGAACTTGTACGTTCTGATGCAGACCATCCCAGTCATCTTGATGCGTGAAGGGCAGTGAAGACCCTGCTGCCCGCCTATTCGGAACCTACCATAATTCGCACGAGGACGCACGTTGGAAGGCACCACCCGCCGTCAAACCCTGTCATACAATGATGCGAGTGCTTGCTGATTCTTCAGCAGAGTCCGGACAGATCGTGAGGAGTACGTGAGGATGCGGGTTGACAACCTGCTCAGGCAAATCCTTAGATGCAAAGTAGAAGTCAGGTAGCCGACATTCTCCCTGCTCTCCCGTGGATCATCGGAATGTTCTGCTGTCACACCCAACGCGATCTGGTCGCCTTCGCCAATCCTCGGGTCTCGGTCCTATAACATGTCGCGGTCGTTGTCCATGGGATGGTCTCCATCATCCGGCTGCCTGGCTATAGGAGGGCCGTAGTCACCTTGCCCGGCAAGCACCAGCACAGCACGTCAGAGCACCGTCTGATTTGACGTCACTTGACGCGATTTGCTGCAAAAGGGCGCATTGGGCCTCAGCCGGGTCGCTGGCGACGGCGCCGGCCCGTGGCAGGGGACCTCGGGTCTGGCGAGCCGACAGCGAGCCGATATCTCGTTATTCAGTCGTGGTTTACGGCGATATGTCCTTGGGTAGGGCCGGCGGTTTTTGGGCCGTTCGGCGGGACGTTTGGGGGCGTTTTAGGGCTCGCCCGCCAAGGCCCGAAATCGCACCCCGCACGCACGGACTTCAAATCGTAAAGAAAAAGTTGCGAGCGTCCGAAGCCCGCCATCTCGCCACCGCGAAGAGGTGTATCCCCCGGGAAGGACCCCATGGTCATAGATCCTATGTATAGAACAGTCCACGCGTACAGTTGTGATCGCCAACTCTCGTGAAGGCGATGCATGTTGTCGTGTTGTAGGATCGCGAGACGTGACAGCATTCCGACCGCTTAAGGGGGTGTCGGCCGCTTGGGCTGTCTGCTCTCGGCCCGCATGGCCTGGTCTCAGACGCCAGCTACCATCGGTGGACGCTGGACCAGCAAAGCGGCAACGGCCCAAAGGGGATCAGTCAAGCTGGTGCGACAGGCGTGCGACATCACGAAATACCTGGATTCCACCCCTTTAGACCGCCTGGAGACTGCGGTGGTACGTCGATAGGACAGCGCAATCCGGGATTGTAACCGAGGAACAGGCCAAGATTGATGACCAGAGCCATTGAATCGGATATCATACCTGGGTATCATGGAAGGTGTACCACGCAGGAGCACCGTCCATGACGTCCAATGGGGACCCCGGCTCACACGGATTACAGATCCATGTAAGCGAAACTGGCTTCATCCCGATTGCGGAATGGCGAAGGAGTGACCCATGAGACCAGTTGACGCGCACATCCCGGCGATCAATGGCGGCTCGTCGAGCATTGGATTCGCACTTTACCGGGTTTGCGAACCATTGAAGCATAGACTTTATGGAAAGGTCGACCGCTTCGGCCTGAGCGATGCCAGTCTAATGTTTAACGACCCGACCGGGAATCAACGGGACCGCTGGGTCCTCGCCGCTTCCGATCACAAATCGGCAGCGGATTTCCTGTTTGATTGGTCCGAAGAGCCGAATAGTCTCAGATCGGTCCGGGCTCTGGGATGCCGGGTGGTCCACGGCATGGACCCCTCGGTGCCCGAGTTGGTAGCCGAGGACTTGTTGGATGAGTCGCATTGTATCTGCTCGTACGCTCCGGAACATCAGCCCCGCGAGATCGAACTGATCAAGGCGTTCCGCCAGCGTCATCCGAGACTAACCCAAGTGGCCTGTTTCGACACGCCGTTTCACCGCGATATGCCGCGTGTTGCCAAGCCGCTTCGCAACCTGTCTCGCTACGAGGCGAAGGGACTCTAACGCTACGGTTTGCACGGTTGTCCTATGCCTACCCAACCGGGTGAATTCCTATAGGTAGATTGGTGGCAGGAATCGCGGTCGGAAAGCAAGGAACAACATGCAGAGGCCTTCGTTGCGATGGAAAACCTGGATGGCCAGGCAAACGCGTCCGCGCGCGAGCGAGCCGCCTTTACGAGGCGAATTGTTCAGCGTCGAACAACTCGCACGCCACGCCCAGGCCCTGGCGGCGGACCACCAGATCACCACTCAACACAACTCCAACCGCCTGTTGCCTCGATTGGAGGGAAATGAGCAGGGTCTCCGAGCCTTCAATCGCGCGACCCTGCGCCATGAATCCAAGCCGGCGTATCACTCCCGCCGCCGAATGGTTGCTGGATAACTTCTACCTGATCGAAGAGCAGATCCAAATGGCCAGGCGACACCTGCCTCGTGGCTACAGCCGGGAGTTGCCTCGCCTCTTGAACGGCCCTTCCGCCGGACTCCCGCGCGTTTACGACATCGTGCTCGAATTGATCTCGCACGTGGATGCACAGGTTGATGCGGGACCGCTCAGCGCCTTCATCGCCGCTTACCAAACGGTGAGTTCCTTGAAACTGGGTGAGTTGTGGGCCGTTCCCATCATGTTGCGCCTGGGGTTGATTGAGAATCTCCAGCGCGTCACCACCCGACTTGACCATCGCCCGGGAGGATCGCGATCTTGCGGACCTCTGGGTGGATCGTTTGCAGGATATGGCGGAAAAGAATCCGTCCCACCTCGTCATGGTAGTGGCGGACATGGCGAAATCCGATCTTCCCATTTCCAGTTCGTTCGTGGCGGAATTCTGTCAGCGTTTGTCGCGACAAAGCCCGGTGCTGCATCTCGCGCGCACGTTGGCTCGAACAGCGGCTCGTTGAGCAAGGGTTGTCCATCGAACAGCTGGTCCATCTGGAGAGTCAAAATCAGGCGGCCGACCAGGTTTCCGTCAGCCACAGCATCGCCAGTCTTCGTTTCTTGAGCGCCATGGACTGGAAGGAGTTCGTGGAGACCCTGAGTCTGGTCGAGAAGACTCTGCGTTCCGACCCTGCTGACGTTTACAGCGGGATGGATTTTTCGACCCGCGATCGCTATCGCCATTCGGTCGAAGTTCTTCGCCCGGCACAGCCAACTCTCAGAGGCGGACGTTGCGCAACTCGCTATCCAACTGGCCGCGGACAGTACCCAGCAAAAGGGACGGGAAGACCGGACCGCCCATGTGGGATATTATCTGATCGACAAAGGCCAGCCCACGCTGGGACGCATGGCAAATGTGCGGTGGCCTTGGCGAACGATCATCGAACGGAACATCCACCGTTTCCCGCTGACGTTCTATGCGGGCGGTATAGGGGTGCTCACGTCACTTGCCACGTTCGGGTTTGTGCGGCAGGCGCAGACGCTCGAAGTGCAGGGGTGGAAACTCATTCTATCCACTCTTGTGTTCCTCGTTTGTGCCAGTCAACTGGCCGTGGCGCTGATGAACTGGCTGTCCACGCTGCTGGTAAGACCTCGCCTGCTCCCGCGCCTGGATTATTCCTCCGGCATCGCTTCAGATTGCCGCACGATGGTGGTCGTTCCCACGATGCTCACAAGCCTGGAAGGCGTTGATCACCTCATCGAGACCTTGGAGATTCATCATCTCGCGAATCGGGATCAGCACCTTCACTTTGCCTTGCTGACCGATTTCCCTGACGCACGGAAGGAGACTCTTCCTGGAGATCAAGTGCTGCTTGAGCAGGCGCGGGCCGGCGTCGAGAGGCTCAACCTGAAATATTCCTCGAGATTCACAAGACCTCTTTTTCTTGCTTCACCGCCCGCGCCGCTGGAATGCCGGAGAAGGCTTGTGGATGGGGTACGAGCGCAAGCGGGGAAAGCTCACTGGAGTTCAACGCCTTCCTGCGAGGCGGTTCTCTCGAGTGCTTTTCGGAGATCGTGGGGGATACGGCCATCTTGCCGGCTATCAAGTATGTCATCACGCTGGACACGGACACCCAGCTTCCGCGCGATGCCGCCCGCCGGCTCGTCGGAACGATGGCGCATCGGTTGAACCGGCCAGAATTCGATCCGGTACGCGGGATTGTGAACGAAGGCTATAGCATTCTGCAACCGCGCGTAGGCGTGAGTCTGCCAAGCGCCCGGCGCTCCTGGTTCGTCCGGCTTTTTGCTGGCGACGCGGGAATCGACCCTTACACACGGGCGGTGTCCGACGTGTATCAGGATGTCTTCCAGGAAGGCTCGTTTATCGGAAAAGGGATCTACGATGTGGACGCCTTCGAGCGAGCCATGGCCGGACGGTTCCCGGAGAATGCCGTTCTCAGCCACGACTTGTTGGAAGCGTGTTATGCCCGCTCGGCCCTGGTGAGCGACGTGGAATTCTACGAAGAACACCCTTCCCGCTACAACGTGGACATTGACCGACGTCACCGCTGGATTCGCGGCGACTGGCAGATCATACAGTGGCTCCTGCCGCTGGTTCCCGGTTCTGATGCCCGGCGTATGGCCAATCCCCTTTCCGGGTTGTCGCAGTGGAAGATATTCGACAACCTTCGGCGCAGTCTGGTTCCCGTTGCCCTGATGCTCTTCATGGTGGGCAATTGGCTGCTTCTCCCGGAGTTCGGTGGCTTGGGATCGCTGCTGGTCCTTGCGATCATCACGCTCCCCGGATTGTTGTCGGCGCTGGTCCAAGTGCTTCGCAGGCCGGCGGATTTGCCGTGGGCGATGCATCTGCGGGGAGTGGCCGAGTCGTGCGGTCGGCAACTCGGCCAGGTCTTTCTCACCTTGGCATTTCTGCCCTATGACGCCTTCATCAGTCTGGACGCAATCGGAAGGACACTGCTGCGTTTGCTGGTGACGCACAAACGACTCCTCGAATGGCAGACGTCGAGCGATTCCGAGCGGACCACACGCGCAAACCTCGCTGGTTTCTATGCCACCATGTGGATCGAGCCGATCGTCGCTCTGATGAGTGGGTTTTTGCTGGTCTTAGTGCAGCCGAGTCAATTGCCCCTGGCTCTGCCGATCCTTGGTATTTGGCTGGTGGCTCCGTGGATTGCCTGGTGGATCAGCCAGCCCATTGAATCCGCTGCTCCGGATATGACGGCAGAGCAATGGACCTTTCTGAGACACACCGCCCGCAAGACATGGTATTTCTTCGAGACCTTTGTCACCGCGCAGGAGAACTGGCTGCCTCCCGACAATTTTCAGGAAGTTCCCACTCCGACGGTTGCTTCTCGCACCTCGCCCACCAATATGGGCCTATCGCTGCTCGCCAATCTGGCGGCGCGGGATTTGGGGTATCTTTCGCTGGGCGGCTTGATTCGGCGTACGCAAGACACCCTCGACACGATGCAACGACTCGAGCGGTATCGCGGGCACTTCTACAATTGGTATGAGACGCGCACGCTCCAACCACTTTTGCCGCTCTACGTATCGAGTGTGGACAGCGGCAACCTTGCGGGGCATTTGCTGACGCTCGGCTCCGGACTGAGAGAACAGGCCGATGAAGGCATTTTCACCCCAGAGGTCTTTTCCGGTCTGCGCGATACGGTGAGGGTTCTCATCGATTTGTCGCGGGACAATGCGGCGCTGGACAAGCTCGACGCGGAATTGGAGGATACACCTTCCAGCCTGCGCGAGGCGTTTACCCTGCTGGAAAGCGTGACGGGCCAAGCGGCCAAGATCGCCGTTTCACTGGCGGATGAAGAGGAAGAACTCAAAGGGTGGGCCCAGACTCTGAAGCGGAATTGCGACGAGCATTTGGAAGACATGCTTGTTATCGCGCCGTGGCTAGCGTTGCCAACTCCAGGTCGTAACCACCCGCGTGAGGAGATTCCAACGGCTCGTTCCATGGCTGCGAAAGAAGACGGAAGCCCGCTGACATCGGCAGCTACGAGGCTCGAGGAGAAGCTCGCCCAGCTCGACCATGCACCTACCTTGCGAGAGGTCTCGAAGTGTGATCAATCGCTCTGTCCATTGATCGAAGCGGTGTTGCAGGGACTGCCAACGGAACCTGCCCAATCACGGAAAGAGGAACAAGAACGTCTCGATGAACTCGCGCGCTGTTTGCATGAAGCCGGCGGCCATGCCCGTCAACGCTTGCTCGCATTGGAGACTCTGGCCCAGCAAAGCGATCAATTGGCAGCGATGGATTTTACTTTTCTGTTCGATCCGGCGCGGGATTTGTTTTCCATCGGGTTCAACGTCGCCGATCACCGGCGTGACACCAGCTTCTATGACTTGCTGGCCTCGGAGGCACGCCTGTGCAGTTACGTTGCCATCGCTTTGGGGCAAGTTCCGCAGGACCACTGGTTCTCGATGGGCCGTCTGCTCGTCGCTTCGCTGGGCGAGCCGATACTGGTTTCGTGGAGCGGCTCGATGTTCGAATATCTGATGCCGCTGCTGGTCATGCCCAACTATGAAAACACGTTGCTCGATCACACCTGCAAGGCGGCGGTGCAACAACAAATCGAGTACGGGAAATTGCGCGGCGTGCCGTGGGGCATTTCCGAATCGGGCTACAACCGGACCGACGTTCACCTGAACTACCAATACCGCGCGTTCGGCGTGCCGGGCCTGGGTTTGAAACGAGGATTGGCCGAGGACCTGGTGATCGCTCCTTACGCCACCGCCATGGCGCTGATGGTTGCGCCCGTGGAAGCGTGTGAGAATCTGCAACGGCTGGCGGCCGAAGGACGCTGCAGGGGCTTTCGGTTTCTATGAAGCGGTGGATTACACGCCGATCGCGTCTGCCGCCGAACGAAACGAGTGCTACGATCCGATCCTTCATGGTGCATCATCAAGGGATGAGCCTGCTGGCGCTGGTCAATCTATTGCGGGACTACCCCATGCAACGGCGCTTCATGGCCTGTCCGTTGCTCAAGGCGGCGGACTTGCTGTTGCAGGAGCGCGTGCCCAAGACCGCCGCGAGCGTGTTCGTCGATGATTTGGCACTGGAGACATCGCGGACGCTTTCGGGCGAAGGCGAAAGCGGGATGCGCGTTTGCACGAATCCGACGCCACCGGCACCGGAGGTTCATCTCTTGTCCAACGGTCGCTATCATGTCGTCATCAGCAGCGCCGGCGGCGGCTACAGTCGCTGGCGCGATCTGGCGGTCACCCGCTGGCGCGAAGATGCCACGCGCGATTGCTGGGGGACATTCGTCTATCTGCGCGATCTGGCGACGGGAGAGTTCTGGTCCACTGCGTATCAACCCACCTTGCGTGCGACGAAGGGCTACGAAGCCATCTTCACGCAGGCGCGCGCGGAGTTTCGGCAACGTCATGCCGGCCTCGAAATCCACACCGAGATCAGTGTGTCGCCGGAAGACGACGTGGAGTTGCGGCGCATCACGATCACCAATCGCTCGCCCGTGGCGCGCGTCATTGAATTGACCAGTTACGCGGAAGTGGTGCTCGCGACTCCGGCCGCGGACGCGACGCATCCCGCTTTCAGCAATCTCTTCGTGCAGACCGAATTCTGCGCGAGAATCTTCCGCCATTCTCTGCACCCGCCGCGCCCGTTCCCCGGAAGAGAGACCGCCATGGTTGCTGCATCTGATGGTGGGCCAGGGGGGCGAACAGGGAGAAATCTCCTGCGAAACCGATCGCGGCCAGATTTGTCGGGCGCGGCGGAAGCTTGGCCAACCCGGCCGCGATGCAGAGCAGTTCGCCCTTGTCCAACACCGTCGGTTCCGTGCTCGATCCCATCATTTCGCTGCGGCGCACGGTTTCTTTGCCGCCTCATGGAGCCGTCATCGTGGACCTGGTGCTGGGCGTGACCGAAAGCCGGGAAGCCGCGCTGATGCAGGTGGAAAAATATCAAAGCTCCCGCATGGCTGACCGCGCCTTCGATCTGGCGTGGACCCACAGCCAGGTGACGTTGCACCATCTCAACGCCACGGAGGCGGAGGCCCAACTCTACGGCCGGCTGGCCGGCGCGTTGATTTATGCCGACCCCGCCCGTCGGGCCAACCCCAGCGTGTTGCTGCAACAACCGGCGCGGCCAAAGCGGCCTGTGGGGTCTATGGCATTTCGGGCGACGCGCCGCTCGTCCTGCTCCGCATCAGCGACCCGAGAGAAGATCGAGATCGTCCGGCAGTTGATCCAGGCGCACTCCTACTGGCGCATGAAGGGGCTGACGGTCGACCTGGTCATTTTGAACGAGGACGTTTCGGTTTACCGCCAGTCCTTGCAAGACCAGATCACCAGTCTGATTTCGTCCGGAATTGAAGCGCAAATGCTGGACAAGCCGGGTGGCATCTTCGTCCGGCGCCTCGAACAAATTCCTCACGATGATCTGCGTGCTGCTGCAATCCGCGGCACGAATTGTTCTCGACGATGAGAAGGGAACTTTGACGGAGCAACTGGAACATCGAAGTGTTTTGGAGCCCTCGGTCCCCGCCCTGATTCCCACCCGCTCCGGGTCTGCCGATCTGCCCACGCCGCTTCCCGAACGCGAGTTGATTTTTCCGAATGGCTTTGGCGGCTTTACCCGCGACGGGCACGAATATGTCATCACCCTCCAACCCGGCCAGATGACGCCGGCCCCGTGGGTCAACGTGCTGGCCAATCCCTATTTCGGGACGGTTGTTTCCGAGAGCGGCGGCGCCTACACCTGGGTAGAGAATGCCCATGAATTTCGACTGACGCCCTGGAGCAACGATCCCGTCCAGGACACCACCGGGGAGGCCCTTTACATTCGCGATGAGCAGACCGGACAGTTCTGGTCACCCACGCCTTTGCCTGCGCGCGGTGCGACGCCCTACGTCATTCGCCATGGTTTCGGCTACACCGTATTCGAGCATACCGAAAACGGCATTGTCTCCGAGTTGTGGGTCTATGTGGCGATGGACGCGCCGCGTGAAATTCACGGTCTTGAAATTGCGCAACGTCTCGGGGCGTCCACGCCGCGTGTCGGTCACCGGCTACTGGGAATGGGTGTTGGGCGACTTGCGGCAGAAGAACCTGCTGCACGTGCAAACCGAAGTGGACCTCAAGACCGGCGCGTTGCTGGCGCGCAATTATTACAACACCGAATTCCCCGATCGCATCGCGTTCATCGATGTCAACGATGAGACGCGTACTCTGACCGGGGATCGAAAGGAGTTTCTGGGCAGGAATGGAAGCTTGTCGCAGCCGGCGGCGCTGAAACGCTCGCGCCTTTCCGGCAAAGTCGGCGCGGGGCTGGATCCTTGCGGTGCGGTGCAAGTTGCCTTCGATTTGCCGGATGGGCAGGAGCGAGAAACCAGTTTTCGCCTTGGTGTCGGCCGCAACCCGACCGACGTGCAGAATCTGATCCAACGTTTTCGCCGTGCGGATGCCAGCCGCGATTGCGCTCGAAGGGGTCTGGGCCTATTGGAATCGAACCCTCGGCGCGGTCAACGTGGATACACCCGATCCCGCCGTGAATGTGATGGCGAATGGCTGGCTGCTTGTATCAGACCCTGAGCTGCCGGCTCTGGGGCCGGACGGGGTTTTATCAATCCGGCGGTGCCTACGGATTCCGTGACCAGTTGCAGGACGTGATGGCGCTGGTGCATGCCGAACCGGCATTGACCCGCGAGCATCTGCTCCGCGCCGCCGCGCATCAATTCCGCGAAGGCGATGTGCAGCATTGGTGGCATCCACCGGCCGGCCGCGGCGTGCGGACGCATTTTTCCGATGACTACCTGTGGCTGCCTTACGCCACCTGCCGTTACGTCGCGTGTGTCGCCGACACCGGCGTGCTCGACGAAAAGATTCCATTTCATCGAGGGCTGGCCGGTCAAGCCGGAGGAGGAGGCTCACTATGATCTCCCGAATCGCTCCGAAGAGTCGGCCACGCTCTACCAACATTGCGTCCGTGCCATCGAGCGCGGACTGAACATTCGGCGAACACGGCCTGCCGCTGATCGGTTGCGGCGACTGGAATGACGGCATGAATCGGGTGGGCAACCAAGGACGCGGCGAAAGTGTCTGGCTGGCTTTCTTCCTTTACGACGTGCTCATCCAGTTTGCCCAACTGGCCCGTGTGCACCACGATCCCGCCTTTGCCGAACGCTGCCTCGCCCAAGCGCGGCAACTGCAACAGAACATCGAGCAACACGCCTGGGACGGCCAATGGTATCGCCGCGCCTACTTCGACAACGGCGAACCGCTCGGCTCCCAGGCCAATCCGGAATGTCAGATCGATTCCCTGCCGCAAAGCTGGTCGGTGATCAGCGGCGCCGGCGATCCGCAGCGTTCCCGTCAGGCGATGAACGCCGTTGACCAGCGTCTGATCCGCCGAAAGGCCGGACTAATCCAGTTGTTCGATCCGCCTTTCGACAAGTCGCCCCTGGACCCCGGTTATATCAAAGGCTACATTCCGGGCGTACGCGAGAACGGCGGCCAGTATACCCACGGCGCGATTTGGACCGCCATGGCCTTTGCTCTCATGGGAGAAAGCGAACGTGCGTGGGAACTCTTCTCGCTGCTTAATCCCGTCCATCATGGCGGGACGCCCGAGCAAATCGCCACCTACAAAGTTGAGCCCTACGTCGTCGCGGCGGACGTCTATGCGGTTGCGCCGCACACGGGGCGGGGCGGCTGGACCTGGTATACGGGTTCAGCCGGTTGGATGTATCGGTTGCTGATCGAGACCCTGCTGGGCGTGAACCTGGAGGGTGATCAATTACGTTTGGCCCCGCGTCTGCCGAAGACTTGGACGACCTTCAAAATCCACTACCGCTACCGGCAAACGGTTTATCACATCACAATCAGCCGACTCGCCACGGATTCGGCCGACACGAATCTGCTTTCAATCGATGGGAAAGAAATATCCGGAAAGACGATTCCCCTCCAGGACGATCGCCAGGAGCATGCCGTCGAAATGAAAGTCCGCTGACAGATCGATCAACTCAGGGATCAACCATGGTCTTCAGGACAGGTTCTTCAGTGATATCCTTCTGGGCCACCACATCCTGAAAGAAACGCGCCGCATCCATCGGCATGACTTACCTGTTCTTCAACTCGATCAAGGAAGCTGAACGGCCTGGTAAGAAACTGAGAATCATGCGTGTCTCTCTCACTCAATTGTTTGAAGATGAGCCGAAACAGTGAACCTGTCTTCGACGAAGTCGAACACTTCGTCGAGTCGAGCAATTGTGAAGATGCCCTTTGTTGCTGGAGTGACACTACAGAGGACTAGCCTGCGTCCTCGATCCCGCAACAATTGCCGCAATTCGAGGAGCCATGTGAGGGTTGTGCAGCCCACAACGTCAACGTCTGAAAAATCAACGACCACGTCACAGTCACCGCGTTCGTGCACCATTTCGATGACCCTTTTCAGTTCCTCATGTTGCTGCAGTCTCCGAGGCAGATCTACGAGGATGATGTCTTCTGACCATTGTTGAACGCCCATTTTCGAACTCACCTTCCATGCATGTAGAACAAGACTTCCAAGGTCATTCCATTGAATAGAACCGATAGTCGATACGAGCGGAAGACGGGAGAATGACAGGGTTCTCTGGAACATGCCGTAGGTGGGTCCTTGAGGAAGCGCCATGCCCTGAATCGTTCCTTCCATCGCGCGATTTACGGTGATCGGTAGGCAGAAGCTCCATAACTGTGGCTATGCGTGTCATGATTACCTCTTGGTATATTGTCCAAATGTCTGTTTCGCCGCTCAACCCCGCGATGTTTTGCACGCCGTCCGAAAGCTTTCTTGGGCCCGGAATCAACACAACAGTGAGCATGTGAAACATAGGTCATAGCCATGGTCCTTTCTGCTCCAGAACGCTCGCTCGTAGTGACGCACGCTGCCACCTAACCGCTTTTCACGTCGGTCGCTGCCTCCGAATAATTCGAAGTAGCACTATGACAAGCGCAAGCGACAGCAGGATACGAATTACGGCTCCGACTGTGTCACTCTTCAGCAGTCCGGGCAGCAACAGAATGATCAGTATTACCGTGGCCGTCCACCACATATGATTCTGCTTTCGATTGGCCATAAGTTCACCGCCGAGTGGCGCAAAGAGGTGCCAGCCGGTGGCGAGTCGTGAACCGACCGGCTGGTGTCCCCTCCAAGCCATCTACTTCTTCACGCTCGTCACACTTGCTTCTTCCTACTGCTGGATCCTTGGACATGTCGATAGATGTATGGTACGGCTGAAGTGAGGCCTGCTCTATGGGGTGTAACCCTACCTGGAATTATTGGATGTACTCCCCAATCCGGACCCAACCGTTGTGGTGTGGGCCTGTGGCTGGATCGGCAAGTTGACAGAGAGGTTCTACTCGTTGGGCATTGCGATTCTATTATCGAACGCTACTACCGTGGAAGTGCTGTCGGACTTTCGCCGCAACTTGGTGATCCGTCATCTTGTCGGCGGTTTCTATGCCCACGATGCGTCCACTAAGGTGGGCTTTCTTGAGCCGCTCCTTCAATTCCCCCTTTGCTTCACCGGGGCCGAATATCAGAATGGACTCTGCATCACGAATGCACGCAATGACCGCGTCGTAGTAGATGTTGAGTTGTCCTGTAAGCCTTCTCTGGCGGCTATCATCTGCCGGTACCTGCTGTGAGTCATGGGAACCCTCCAGAGGCGAGTCCCCAGAACGGCTGAGGTGCTTTTCAGCCTTCGATATGATCAGCCCTGTCTCTTCCCCTTTATCCGTAACGGCTACGACAATAGCCTTCCGATGGTCAATCCACAAACCCACTTCTGTTTTCATCGATGTTGCCCTTTGTCTTTCTTTTCTGCTGGCGGCGTTACGTCACGCGCCGTTTGCACACCTTGCGAAAATGGTAGCCATAAATGGCCAGGGTGATGGCCTCGGCGACAAGCCGGGGACGTCGGAATTGGGTCCAGAGCAGGAGCTTCCAATAGTGCAGCCGCCCTCGGTCCAGGACGCCGAGCCGGTAGAAGGACCGCACGAGCGTGAGGATATATGAAAACCGTATCCGGCCTCGTATTCTGGGGGGCTTGTATTCATGGAGAAACGTCCTGATGCGCCGGTAATAATGCTCCGGCGAATAAATGTGCTGTAGAATCCCCTTGTAGCCTTCCCGCAGCGCGTCGAGGTTCATGGCCGGAATGATGTTCGTGGTACCGTCGACGTTGTCTCCCGACGAGTCGCCGCGAAGACGGCCTTCCTTCTTCATCCGCTCATACAGTTTCGTTCCAGGAGGGGCTTGCAGCAAACCGACCATGGCGGTCACAATGCCGCTGTTCTGAATGAAGTCGATCTGCCGCTGAAAGATAGAAGGCCCATCATGATCGAAGCCGACGATGAAGCCGCCTAACACCTGGAGCCCGGATCGCTGGATCCGCTTGACGTCTTCCACGAGGTTGCGGTTCTTGTTCTGGATCTTGCTGCACTCGGCCAGGCATTCCTCGTCCGGGGTCTCGATGCCGATGAAGACCTTGTTGAATCCGGCCTGCACCATCATCTCCATCAACGGCTGGTCGTCAGCCAGGTTGATAGACGCTTCAGTGAAGAGGAGGATTCCCGTCTTGCCCTGGCGCCATTCAATAAGAGCCGGCAGGAGTTCGTTCTTGAGGAACTGCTTGTTTCCGATGAAGTTGTCGTCTACGAAGAAGACTTCATCGCGCCAGCCGCGGGCATAGAGGCTGTCGAGCTCTGCGATGATCTGCTGTGAGGTCTTGGTTCGCACCCGGTGGCCGAGCAGGGCGGTGACATTGCAGAAGTCGCAGTTGAACGGGCAGCCGCGAGAGAATTGGACGCTCATGCTGGCATATCGCCGCAGGTCAAGCAGTTCCCACATGGGCCTGGGCGTGTGCCGCAAATCCGCATACTGATCGGATGAATAGAAGCGCTCCGGACGGCCCTGTGCCAGGTCCTTGAGAAAGGTCGGAAGCGTCAATTCAGCCTCGTTCAGTATAAAATGGTCCACGGCCTCGAATTTCTCGTGTTCGATCTGGAACAGCGGGCCGCCGGCCGCGATTCGCAGACCGGCCTCTTTGCACCGGGCAATGAGCTGACGCGCCGATTCACGCTGGACAACCATGGCGCTGATAAACGCGCAGTCAGCCCAGGCCAGGTCCTTCTTCCTCAGCCGCCGGACATTGGTGTCCACCAGCCGTAGCGACCATTCCTTCGGCAGCATCGACGCGATGGTCAAAAGTCCCAGGGGCGGCAGGGCCGCCCGCTTGCCCACGAATTTCAGCGCGTGCTTGAAACTCCAAAACGTGTCCGGGAACTCGGGGTAGATCAAGAGGATGTGCATCCGAACTCTCTCCCTTCTCAACAGTCACTTCCACTGCACAGGTGTCTTGGGTTTCGTCCGTCTTCCATGTATCTCATCGCGCTTCGCCACCACGGTTCCCCACGCATGTCGTCATCGTCATGGCGGCCAGGACCGCACTGACGCCCCCCCAAATACCAGCCAGAACGTACCCATGAATTCAGCTACAGGCCGCTTCGGGAGAGACGTAGGCCGGACTCCTTTCCCTTGCGACCCGGGCACATCCTCCTTACAGTTCAAGCCCTGACAGATTGCCCCCCTTTTCTTTCAGTGTGTCGTAATAGACCTGAAAGCGCTCTTTCAGTGCCGCCAGAGTACTTTCAACGTCCTTCAGATCTGTCTTGAGCGATTGTGCTTCCTGGCCCAAGGCTTCCACAACGGGAATCTCCTTTATCTTGGCGGCAAGTTCCGTCACGGTGCCTTGCTTGGCGAGAATCGCCTCCTTGTATTTGATCGCCGTGGCCTTCAGGTCTTCGACGCTCATCGTCTCGGCCTCTGCTTGAACCTCGCTCACGGGCTTCTCGATGTCGACGGTCCCTACCTCTGCCTGGACCTCACTCGCGGGTTTCTCTGCCTCAACAGTCTCCGCCTTCGTCTCCGTCATTGCTGGGCTGGCAGGCTTGTCCTCGTCGGTCTTCTTGCCGCATCCAGTCACAACCAGAACCGAGAAGGCAAGAAGGCAGCATACGATAACGTCTCTCTCAAGTCTCATCGCGCGTCCTTTCCAAGATAGATATGATGGATTAGATCAGTGCCCAACGCTTGTCCTTCCAGTTGGCCATGATTGGCGAGCCTTCTTGCTCTTGTCCTCTACGACATTCAGTTTTTCACACTTGCCTCTTTCTGTCTGTTGCCGCATTCTTCGGCTGATACCTTCAGGCATGATACGCCATGGCCCGAGCCGGGTTTATGGGGTATAACCCTACCTCTCCGTCGGACAGAGGTGGAGATGGAGTTAGTGTTCCGATAGCTTCAGGGTCCGTGAAGCGACGTCGGTCTTGCGGGCCGCTTGCTTCAACCGCCGCGCGTGAATGCGCTGCCCTTTGGACAATCGTTTTGTCTTCGTCTTTTTGGTCTTGTCAGCCATTGGGGGCAACTCCTCAGTTCTGTCATCTAAGGCTTATTCGCCCAACCCTGCCTAGAGCGGGTCGAATTGCTCGACTTTTTCGTCCTCAGGTTTTAGATGAGACTGCACGGGCTCATTCTGAAGATGGGACTCTGGCAGTCGGGTTGCAGCCCGACGCTCTTGACCCTCTTGTACACCGCTCCAGGTTATCCCTTGACCTTGATTTTGGCCGGTTTGGCCTTCTCGGTCTTGGGCAGCCTGATGGTGAGTACGGCACTCTCGGCACTCGTGTGGTCATTGAAAGTCGCAACGGTCGAATTCTGTTTTGCCATGATGCGAATCTCCCTTCATAGACGGCCCCGCAAAGGGGCCGCATATGAGTTTCTATTGGATCAAAGACCGGTGGCTCAGAAGCTGCGTGGGATGTACCCCGCGAGCAGGAGCACCAGCACGATCACAAACACCAACCCCAAGACGCCGCTGGGGCCGTAACCCCAGTTGCGGCTGTAGCCCCACCGGGGTAGGCCGCCCAAGAGCAACACCAAGAACACAATCAATAGTAAATATCCCATGATAGACTCCTTTCGCTGTTCTCACGAACGATGGAAAACGCTCTACCAGGTAACGCCATGGCATCCGCTGACAAAGAGCGTCAGGGTCAGAAGAGCCGCCACAGCTACTACCAAGGCACGGCTGTGAATCTGTGATAAGTTCATGTTATTTCTCCGTGTGAACGCTGATAACGATGCGTCGGTTGTAGTTCAATACCTTCAGTTGACTTGTTAGAGGCGCATACCCCTTGACCTGCCAACTCATGGTGCGTCTCCTTCCAGCGCTCTCATCGGGCCTTCCTGATGTCCAGGGCGAGCAACATGATTCCCGCGATCAGCCCGACCGCGCCGACGACCGGGGGAATGAAGTGGCTCTTTGTGGTTTCTACGTGCAGCGGGCCGATATCGACAGGCGCTCCTCGGGTCTTGTAAGTGATGCCCGAGTAGGCGAGCACCATAATGCTCAGCCCGATCAGAATGACGGCAACAATCATTGTCCCTCTCATGGAACCTCCAGTTTCCTTGTCTGGACATGACAAGCTAACGGGTTCTTACGTCACGCGTCGTCCGTGAATGATGTTCACCAACACCATGACAAGGGCAGCCACCAGCAGGAGGTGAATGAACCCTCCCATCGTGAAACTGTTCAGCAGTCCCAACAGCCACATAATCGCCAGTAGAACAGCAATCATCCACAACATGGGATTCTCCCATCAGTCCATTTGGGGTTCGCTGCTGACTGATGCGCCCGCACCAGCCAACAGCGACCCGCCAGTCTACTTGTTCTCGGGAACGGCCAATTCCGGTTGTTTCAGCGCGACGTTGGCGTTGTGGGAGGACTTCGTCACTGCTTTGCGCACCGTCTCCACGGCCGTCGAGCCCACCTTGCCGGCCGCTTCCAACGCTCCATCAGCAACCGCTGACGCAGCGTCCTCGACGCTGATCCCCAGTTCTTTGGCGCCTTCGATCGCCCCTTCGACCAGACCGGTGGCAGCGGCTCCAAGGTCACCGCCGACCTCGGCTGTGTCCTGGATTGTGACATGGGCGGTGTGGCTAATTGTAGCCAGAGCCTCTGTGCCTGTCGCCTTGGTGCCTCGTAGTACCCCGAGTACAATCCCTTTGGCGGCATGCCCCAGGTCGCCTCCGACCTGCATTGTGCCGCGGATGGCGCCGCTCGCAACGTCGGCAACGGCATCGGTTGCCGACGTGCCCACCTTGCCGGTCCCTTTGATCGTTGTGGCGAGCGTCTGGGCAATGGTATTTACCGTCACCTGGACGATGTCACCCGTCCCCTTGACCGTGGCAACAATCGCATCTCTTACCTTCTCGATCATCCCTGAGTGTTTGGTATCCATCTGTGATCTCCTTTCGATTGACTTCGGATTCACTGCCGGTTGGCACACCTAAGACTATTCATTGTCCTGCATCGATCCGTCACAGGAAAGAAGCGGCGAGACCACCCAGCACAATCAGTTCCGTTTCATGGCGCATCCTGTCGACGCGTGACTCTTGCCTAAGGTTCGCTTTGAGCACTTCGACTTCGATCTCTGACTTGGTAGTCTCGGTGTGGAGAAAGCCTTGGGTGGGGCTCGATGTGTTCGACTCGACTATGATGTTAGAGTTGAAGGCTCCGGTTTCATGCCCATGGCAGGAGAGACTCGCCACAGCCAGAGTACTCGCAGTCAACAGGATATCCGTATGCCAGTTCATGTTCCTATTCCTTCTCTTCCCCGCCCAATGTTCTGTCTAGTTCCGTATGCGCATGCTCCAGAAGGACGGTCTTTGAGATACACTACGTCGCAGGTTCTTCCGTGTCTGTGGGGTGTAACCCTACCAGGGGTCATTTGCTTGCACCGCTCGAAAAGAGGCCTGATTACCGGGAGACCTTGAAAGGATGCGATGCCGTGGGCCTGAGGCGCGAGGCGGAGGTTCAACACTTGGCGGCTGGTCGGGTCATTGTCCGCAACGAGAAGGGAAGACGCACGCTGGGTTCATTCGGCTTTCTGGCCTTGAGCGGCCAGGCTGCGTGTGGCGCGAAACAGTCGGTCCTCGGCGCGTTGCGTGTCGCCTGCCTCCCGATACGCTTCGCCTGCGCGTCGCAACGTGAGCGCCATGTCGCGGTAGTGTTTCGCCTCTTGAAACAAGGCGGCCGCACGATCAAACGCCACGGCGGCCTCGGCCGGGTTGCTTTCCAACAAGAAGATATTTCCGGCGAGTCGTTCCCTGGCGGCCAGCAGTGGGGCATTGGCGACGTGATGTTGGTCCGCCTCGGCCAGTGCGGCCTTGGCGCGCACCGGGTCGTCCTGCCCGCAGGCGATCGTCCCCTTCAGCAAGGTGGCCTGGACGAGATCGTTTTCGTCGGGTGACGCCGACAGCACCTGGTCGGCCAGCGACAGCGCCTGCTCCAGGTTGCCTTGTCGTTGAGCGACCGTTGCCTCCAACAGCAGTACGTCGGGAGGAGTGCCTCCGCTGCGTTCGAACGCTGCCTTGGCCTCGGCCAGCGAGGCGCTCGCCTGATCGAGTTGTCCCAGCATGGTGTGGCAGAGCGCCAGGTTGTAGGCGGCGTTGCCGATCTCCGTGGCGTCGTCCATGGCGCGCGCCCGATTGAGTGCTTTCCCGTAGAGGTCGATGGCTTTGGCGGTTGCACCCTCTTCGAAGGCGACGCGGGCCAGGTTGCTGGTCCGCGAGAGTTCCCTGTCTTTGGGAGCCACGGTCGAAGTCGGCGAGGTGGCGCAGCCGGCCAGTATCAGAAGAACGAGGGCAACGAAGAACTTTCTCATGGCACCACCTCGCTGGGTGGGATGCGTGTGTCTGGCTGGCGTTGCTCGATGTGGCTGCGGATCGGCCAGACTTTTTCGATTCCTTCGATCAGCCTTTCCAACTCGTACAATGTCTGTTGCGTCTGCAAGACCATCCCCGGGAGATCCTTGGCCTCTACGGCCAGGGCCTCACTGACCGCAGACAGATGGGTGCCGGCGACCTGCACGTCTTTCAGAATGGCTTTGAGCTGATCCATGGACGCGTTGCCCTTGTCGAGGAGGGTCTGCAAATCATTCGCGAGAGCAGGATCGGTAAGGAGCTTGCCGGCTGTGCCTTTGCCCTCCTCGACGTCCGCGACAAGACCATCGAGGCGCGCGAACAGTTGATCCAAGTGCTCCCGGGACTCGTCCAGATTCGTGCCCAGCTTCGTCCAAGCGTCCGCGCCGGGGCTCAGCTTCTCACCGAGTGCGGTCCATGTGTCGAGGCCCGCGCTCAGTTTGTCCAAAACCGGCAAGATCGCACTGCGGACTTCTTCAATTGCGGTTTCCATCGTGGGCGGTAGTTCTTTGCAGATGATGGAGGCATCCTTCCCGGGCAACGGCTGGCCCTGACCGCGCGTGATGTCAAAGTACGCATCGCCTGCCACGCCGAATTTCTTTTTGACGACCGCAGACGAATCCTCGCGTACGAACCGGAAGAAGTCGCTGCGGATTCTCGTCTGGGCTTCCATGCGACCGGTCGGCGCGACGATGACATCGGAGACGGTCCCCACGAGCGTGCCCAGAAAGTACACCTCCGAGCCCTGCCGGATGCCCGCGGCGCCCCCCTCGGGCAGAACGATCCGCAACGTGACGGTGCCTCTGAACCAGCGCTGGCTGTGCGCCGTCCACACGATGGCGGCGATCAGCACCACCAGCACCAGGATGACGAAGATGCCCGTGATCTCGTTCACGTGCCGGAATTTGAAACGCTGTTTCGTCATCAGAGATACGTCAAGAATGACACCACGGTGGAGATCACAAACAATCCGACCAGGGAGCGCACGAGCGCACGCTGCGTAACCTGCGGAACTTCGGTTAACGACTCGCCGACGCCCAGTCCGCCGATGCAGCACGATGCGCCGGCAAACAGGGCGGGCAGTATGCTCTTGCTGAGAATAGCGAGCACGTCTTTGGGCTGAACCGCGCTGGCGACCTTATCCGCGAGCAACAGCAAATTGCGGTTGCCGTTCCCCACAGTCGCCCCGAACAGATACCCGCTCGCAAGTGCAACCAGAATAAAGACGATCGTCAGGCAAAACGCGGACACGGCCGTCGCCAGCACGCGCGGCATGACGAGGTGGAGGAACGGCGAGATTCCCTGCGTTTCGAGCGCTTGAACTCGCCCGTCGATCTTCATGATGCCCAACTCCGTCGCCATCGCACTGCCACTGCGAACGATCACCACGATGCCGATCAGCACCGGGCTCAGTTCGCGGGCCACGACGGCCACCAGCAACGGACCGAGCAGTTGTGACTGTCCTGCTTGTGCGACCCAGAACGCCAGTTGTGTCACCACCGTGATGCCGACAAAGACCGCCAACCCGCAGACCAGCCCAAGCGACTCCACGCCGATGGCCACGACCTGTTGCATAAATGCCCCTCGCACCGTGCGCCCCCAGCACCTTGGCTGAACGCAGACGAAAAGCACCGTCCCCATCACGGCCGCCGCATGGCGCAGTTCATCCCACTGCGTCCAAACCGTATCCCCCAGCCCGGCAATGGCACGCATGAATGTTTTTCGCCACCCATTCGGCATGTCGGTCGACCCTACGAACATAGCGTGTTTCTCCGTTCGGAATCATCCGCTTGCTCCAAGCCAAACACGAGGGTCATTCGTTTCCTGTACCTCCATGCGGTCTGACTTGCCGGTCGATTCCTGGCCTTTCCATCGAACATACGTTACCCTGTTGGCCAGGTGCTTTCTATAGGGCAAAACCCTACCCTGTGTTCTTGGCCCGGTAGGGTTTTACCCCATGGACGGATGTGAGAAAAAGTCGGACAATACTCGTGTTCAGCCGGAATCCGATACAACATGATCAAACGAGGGCAAGATACGGGACCATGAAAAGAAAATCGGCGTCGAAGCCTCGGCAGAAGAAGCCTGTCAGTGCTGTGTCTCTCAAAACACCGTCCCCACAGGCGCGCATATCGTTCCCCATCGTCGGCATCGGCGCCTCCGCCGGTGGGCTGGAGGCCTTGGAACATTTTCTGTCGCACGTGCCGACGGGCAGCGGCATGGCCTTTGTCATCGTCCAGCACCTGGACCCGACGCGCAAGGGCATCATGCCCGAACTGCTCCAGCGTGCCACCGGCATGAAGGTCATCCAGGTCAAGGATCGCACCAAGGTCCGGCCGGACTGCGTCTATGTGATCCCGCCGAACAAGGACATGTCCATCCTGCACGGGGTCCTGCACCTGCTCGCGCCGGCGGCGCCGCGCGGGACTGCGCCTGCCGATCGATTTCTTCCTCCGCTCCCTGGCGGAGGACCAGCAGGAGCACAGCATCGGCGTGATTCTCTCCGGCATGGGCTCCGACGGCACGCTGGGGCTGCGGGCCATCAAGGAGAAGGCGGGCGTGGTGCTGGTGCAGGAGCCGGCGACGGCCAAGTTCGACGGCATGCCTCGCAGCGCGATTGACGCGGGGCTGGCGGACATCGTGGCCCCGGTGGACGAACTGCCTGGCAAGATCATCGCCTATCTACAGCGCACCCCGCTCGTTGCCAAGCCTGAAACGGCCCTGGAAGACAAGACGCAGAGCGCCACTGGAAAAGGCGGTCATCCTGCTGCGCGCCCACACCGGCCACGATTTTTCCTCTACAAGACAGAACACCCTCTACCGCCGGATCGAGCGGCGCATGGGCATTCACCAGATTGACAAGATTGCCGCCTATGTCCGCTACCTGCAGGAAAACTCGCAGGAGCTGGATCTGCTCTTCAAGGAGTTGTTGATCGGCGTGACGAGCTTTTTCCGTGATCCCGCCGCCTGGGAAGCAGCTGCGCGAACCAGGCCCTCCCGGCGCTGCATCGCCGAACCGGTCGCGCCGGCCAGACCCTGCGGGCGTGGGTGCCCGGCTGCTCCACCGGGGAGGAGGCCTATTCCCTGGCCATCGTGTTCAAGGAGGCGCTGGAGACAGATCCAGCCCGAGCGGAAGTTCACCCTGCAGATCTTTGCCACCGACCTGGACCGGGACGCCATCGACAAGGCCCGCCAGGGCGTCTATCCCGGACAATATCGCCGCCGACGTGTCGCCGGAGCGGCTGAAGCCGGTTCTTCACCAAAGAAGAACACGGCTACCGGGTGCGCAAGGAGATCCGGGAGATGGTGATCTTTGCGCCGCAGAACCTCATCATGGACCCGCCCTTTACCAAGCTGGATATTTTGAGCTGCCGCAACCTGCTGATCTATCTGGCCCCGGAGATGCAGAAGAAGCTCCTTCCGCTCTTTCACTACAGCCTCAATCCCGGCGGCATCCTGTTTCTCGGCAGCTCGGAGACGATCGGCAGCTTCACCGACCTGTTTGCTCCCGCTCAGCGCCAAGTCGCGGCTCTTTCGGCGGACAGGAGTCCGCTTCGCCGCCGGAGCCCGGCGAGTTTCCCTCGGCCTTTGCCTTCACGCCCGCGCGGTAGGACGGAAGCACGCGAGGTGCCGAAAATGCCTGCCCAATCTCCAGACCCTGGCGGATCAGTTGGTCCTGCAGCATTATGCCCCGCCGGCCGTGCTCGTCAACGACAAGGGCGACATCTTGTACGTCAGCGGCCGGACGGGCAAATACCTCGAACCGGCCGCCGGCAAGGCCAACTGGAACCTCTTCGCCATGGCCCGCGAAGGGTTGCGCTACGAACTGGCCAGCGCCTTCCACAAGGCGCTCCGCCAGGAAGAATGCACTGACGCTCCACGGACTCAAGGTCGGCGACCAACGGCGCCGGAGCAGTGCGTGGATGTGACCGTCCAGCGACTCAACGAACCCGGACCGCTGGAGGGGTTGGTGATGATCGTGTTCACCGACGTGGCCGCGCCCGCGACCGAGACGCCGCGCCCGACGCTCGAAACCTCATGCCCGCAGCGCGCGGCCACTGGAGCAGGAACTCCAGCGGGCTCGCGCCGAAGCGCGGGCCACCCGCGAAGAGATGCAGACTTCGCAGGAAGAACTCCGGTCCGCCAACGAGGAACTGCAATCCACGAATGAAGAACTGCAGTCCACCAACGAGGAACTCACCACCTCGAAGGAGGAGATGCAGTCGCATGAACGAGGAACTCCAGACGCTCAACGCCGAGTTGCAGGCTAAGGTGGACGAACTGTCGCAGACCAGCAACGACATGAAGAACCTGCTCGACAGCACGGACATCGCCACCCTGTTTCTTGGACAAGGAACTGTACGTGCAGGCGGTTCACCCCCCAGGCGACGAAGATCATCAAGCTCATCCCGGGCGACGTGGGCCGGCCTATCACCGACCTGGCCTCGGACCTGCGACTACCCGGAGCTGGCCGACGACGCGCGGGAGGTGTTGCGCACGCTGGTCGCGACGGAAAAACCGATGGCCACGCGCGACGGCCGCTGGTTTACCGTGCGCATCATGCCCTACCGCACGCTGGACGACCGGATTGACGGCGTGGTGATCACTTTCACGGATATTACCGCGGCCAAGACGCTGGAGGCGAAGTTGCGCGGCGAGCACGCCAGTCTGGAAAAACGCGTAGCTGGACAATCCGCGAAGCTGGAGAAGGAGAAGAAGAGTCCGCAGGCCGATGCGCTCGGACGTAAACGTGGCAAGAAACGTGGCGGAAAGCCGCCCAGGTCCCGCAAAGCATAGGAAGGTCGTGCTGGCATGCAGAAGAAGCCCAACATCTCCATCGATGCCGCCGAACTGCGTCGCCGCGCCGAAGAGCAGCTCAGAGGGCAGCAAAGAGACAAGGCCTCCTCCCGAACGGACGCCGACACGCAGAGGCTCCTCCACGAGTTGCAGGTCCACCAGATCGAACTGGAGATGCAGAACGCCGAACTCCTGGAAGCCAGGGACCGGATGGAGACGATGGTGGAGAAATACACCGACCTCTACGATTTCGCGCCGGTCGGTTATTTCTCCCTCAACGAACAGGGCGTGATCCTGGAGGCGAACCTGACGGGAGCCACCCTGTTGGGCGTAGAACGCTCCCGACTGATCAAGCGCCGCCTGCACCAGTTCTTGTCCGCGACGCAGCCGGCCGGTCTTTCTGGCCTTCCTGGAAAGGGTGTTCACAGAGCCCGGCAAGCAGGTCTGTGAGGCGTCCCTTCCGAACGATGACAGGACGCCTTTCTGGGTGAATCTTCAGGCCGGGTCCGCGGCCTCCCTCACGGGCGAGCCGAGATGGTGCCGGATGACCGTTTCGGACATTACCGCCCTCAAGCGGTCGGAAGAAGCGCTGCGCGAACTGACGGCGACGCTGGAGAGCAGAGTGGCTCAGCGGACAGCCGAGTTGGAGCAGCAAACCGGCCAGCTTCAGAAGCTCTCGCTGGAGCTGTTGCAGACGGAGGATCGTGAACGCAAGCGACTGGCGGAGATCTTGCACGAGGACTTACAGCAGCAGCTTGCGGCGGTGAGATTCCACTTGAGTCGGCTCGGCAGGCGGAGCAACGATGACGCTTCTTTGCGAGAGGCCATCGACGAGGTTAGCGCGATGCTCAAAGAGGCGATCGCGACGTCCCGCAGTCTTTCCCATGATCTCAGACCCGCCGTGTTGGAACAAGGCGATTTCGGCGAGGCTATTGAGTGGCTGGCGAACAGTACTGAGGCGAAGCATGGCCTGGCCGTCCGCGTGGAACGCCGCGATCCGATCGATGTGTCGTCCGATTCGATCGGGGTGTTCCTGTTCCGTACGGCCCAGGAGATTCTGTTCAACATCGTCAAGCATGCGGATGCCTCTGAAGCGGCTGTACGGGTTCAGTCCCGGCACGGGCGGTTGTGGCTGACCGTCTGCGACCATGGCCGAGGTTTCGACCCGAAGCTACTGAGGCAGGCAGGTGGGACCGGGCTACGGAGTATCCGCGAGCGAGTCGAGTTGCTGGGCGGACGCATGAAAATCCGGAGCGTCCCTGGCCAAGGCAGCACGTTCCTGATCGCCGTGCCCGACGGTGATGCGCACCTGCCCAAACGTGAAGAGAAGTGTGACCAAAAGACGCCCGGGTCGCGCAACGCATAGAAGGTCTTGTCATGCAGAAGAAGACGAACGCCTCAGCCGATGCCGCTGAACTACGTCGCCGCGCCGAAGGGCGGCTGAGGGGACAGCGGAGCAAGACGGCCCCGCCCCGAACGGACGCCGACACGCAGAGGCTTCTCCACGAATTGCAGGTCCACCAGATCGAACTGGAGATGCAGAACGCGGAACTCCGTGATGCCAGGGGCCTGATGGAAGCAATGCTGGAGAAATACACGGACCTCTACGATTTCGCCCCGGTCGGCTATTTCTCCCTCAACGAACAGGGCGTGATCCTGGAGGTGAACCTGACGGGAGCCGCCTTGTTGGGCGTGGAACGCTCCCGCCTGATCAAGCGCCGCCTGCACCAGTTCTTGTCCGCGACGAGCCGGCCGGTCTTTCTGGCCTTCCTGGAAAGGACGTTCACAGAGCCCGGAAAACAAGTCTGCGAGGTGTCCCTTCTGAAGAAGGGCGGTACACCTTCTTGGGCGGACATTCAGGCGACGTTAGCCGCCTCTCCCGAAGGTGAACGTAAATGGTGCCGGGTGGCCGTCTCGGACATCACGGCCCTCAAACGGGCGGAGGAGGCGCAGCACCGCGTGGAGGCTCTGGACGCCGCGAACCGGGAGCTGAGGCAGGAAATCGTCCGGCGCAAGGCCGTCGAGGCCGACCTCAAGAAGAGCGAGAAATACTCCCGCCAGTTATTGGCGACGGCCCTTCAACTACAGAAACAGTTGCAGCATCTGTCCCATCAAGTTCTGCAGACTCAGGAGGAAGAACGAAAGCGAATCAGCCACGAGCTGCATGATGAGATCGGCCAGGTCTTGACGGCAATCAGTTTCCATCTGGCGTCATTGAAGAAGGAGGCCACGCCTGGCGGCAAAGCCTTCAAGGACAGGATTGCCCAAGCACAGCGGTTGGTGGAACAGTCGGTCGACATCGTGCATCAGTTCGCCGTTCGATTGCGCCCGACGGCCTTGGACGACCTGGGGCTGATTCCCACCCTCGAATCTCACGTGAAGGATTTTGCCGAGCGGACGGGTCTCTCCGTTAGGTTCACGCCCTTTACTCATGGCCGGACGGACCTTCTGGACGGCGACAAGCGAATGGTCCTTTATCGCGTCGTCCAGGAAGCCCTCACCAACATTGCCAAGCATGCGCACGCCAGCCTGGCGAAGGTGAGCATCCGAAGACTCCGGGGCGTCATTCGCGTGGAAGTGAAAGACAACGGCAAATCCTTTGATGTGCAAGGGGCGTTGTCCAACCAGAGAAACAACAGGTTGGGACTGCTCGGCATGCGCGAGCGCGTGGAAATGGTCGGCGGTCGCTTTGCCGTCGAATCCTCTGCGCGGCAAAGGCACCACGATCCGAGCGGATGTCCCCTACGGCAGCGGCACTGAAGTTTAGATCTCTCAGGAATACTACAGGAGCCAGTCTCTATGAAGCCAATCACCGTCTTACTGGCTGAGGACCACACGGTCGTCCGAGAGGGGCTTCGAGCCTTACTCAAGGTGGAAGGCGATATCGAGGTGGTCGGCGAAGCCGAGACTGGCCGGCAAGCAGTCCAATTAGCCAAGAAACTCCGTCCCGACGTGGTGATCATGGACATCGCGATGCCGTTGCTCAATGGTCTGGAAGCCACGCGGCGCATCTCGAAGGCCGTTCCTGCCAGCCGGGTGCTCATACTCTCGGCGCATGGCGATGACGAATACATTCGACAAGCAGTTATGCTGGGCGCGGCGGGGTATCTGATCAAACAAACGTCCGCCGATCTCCTCTCCAGGGCGATCCGGGAAGTCCACAAAGGAAACACCTTTTTCAGTCCTTCCATCGCCAAGCGACTGCGCGATCTTTCTTTGGAGTCGCCAGATAGACGCGGAGTGCTCAAGAAGAAGAAAGCCAGCCTGACTTCGCGCGAAATGGAGGTGCTGCAACTGATCGCGGAAGGCAAAGCCAACAAGCAAGTTGCGGTGGGACTTGGCATCAGCATCAAGACGGTGGAGAAACACCGCCAGCACCTGATGAAGAAGCTGGACCTCCACGACACGGCGGGGCTCACACGCTACGCCATCGCAGCGGGGATCATCGAAAGCCGCGTCCAGGGGACCACGATCGGACGGCCAACCGAGGCCGAGTGATGGTCGCCGTCGTGCCGGTTGTCTTAATGGAATGCGGACGGTGGTCTTCATACGACCACGGAATGTCTAAAGAGGTTTGGAGACATCACAGATCATGGAAATCGATGATACCATTCAGGCGCTTGTCAAGATCGGTGAGTCCATCGACACGTGGGTCCCGGAGAGAATCACTCGTCCTGACGTCTTATTGACCTTTGAACGGTTAAACAAAACAGCTTCCTGTGGTCGATATAGCTATGTATGAGAACGCCAGGAAAACCCGAAGAACTCGAGCGGCAGCGGTTTCGCGCCGCTGCGTTGCTCGATGCGGGCCATCGTCCGGGCGAGGTGGCGAAAATGCTCGGGGTTTCGGCGGGGGCCGTTTCCCAGTGGAAGAAGATCTATCAGCGTGCCGGCCCGGATGGCTTGAAGGCCAAGCCGCATCCTGGCCCCAAGCCCAAGTTGGCCCGGAGCCAATGGCAGAAGCTGGAACGCTTGTTGTTAAAAGGTCCTGGTGCGTACGGGTATCCAACCGACCTGTGGACGCTAAAGCGAATCGCCGAAGTAATCGACAAGCAGTTCGGCGTCTCCTACGATCCCTCTGGGGTGTGGCATATCCTAAAGGGCATGGGTTGGAGTTGTCAAAGGCCCGAACACCGAGCCCGCGAACGCCACGAAGAGGCCATTGTTGCTTGGCGTCGAGAGGACTGGCCACGCATAAAAAAACGCCCGACGACGCGGTCGTAGCATCGTTCTTTTGGACGAGAGCGGTTTTATGCTTCAGCCCGTGGTCCGACGCACCTGGGCTCCTAAAGGCGACACCCCCATTCAGTATAGCTGGGACCGACGGGACCGGCTCTCGGCGATCTCGGCGGTTACGGTCTCGCCCCAACGTCGCCGGTTGGGCCTGTACTTTGCCCTGCACGACCACAATATCCGTACCCCAGAGGTCGAAGCCTTTGCGGCCGACCTGCTCAGACATCTGCCGCATGGATTCACCTTGGTTCTGGACCGCTCGCAGCCACACCGTTCGGCGGCCCGGCGACTTGAGCAGCGATTCCCTCGCCGCGTGCGTATTGAATGGCTGCCGCCCTATGCCCCGGACCTCAACCCCGATGAACAGGTTTGGGCGAGGACCAAACACGGGGACCTGGCCAACTTCATCCCGGAGGATATCACCGACCTCAGACGAGCCGTTGAACATTCGCTCCTGCGAACCAGGACTCAGCAAGCCATGATGCGTTCGTTCTTCAAACATGCAGAACTCAAGCTATGAAGGTTTTAATTCACTATTCAAAGGTCAATAAACCACGGCCTCTGGCCGTGTGACCCTGTTAGCTTGGAGCGTTCCGTGGTATAGGGCCATCGTGTAGACTCCTCCTTGGTCCATTGGGGCATGGAGGAGAAGTCTATGCACGATTGGCAAAGTCTGTCCCATGTACGGTGGGACTGTAAGTACCACGTGGTAATTGTACCGAAGTACCGAAAGAAAGTCATCTACGGGAAATTGAAGCATCAGATTGGGCCGATCCTTCGTCAGCTATGTCAGCAGCGGGGCGTGGAACTCTTGGAAGGTCACGCGATGCCGGATCACATTCACATGTGTCTCTCGGTTCCACCGAAGTTTAGCATCGCTCGGCTGATAGGATTTCTGAAGGGCAAAAGTGCCGTACGCATCCACCGTCAATTGCTCCAGGAACGTCGGATGACGGGCTTGTCATTTTGGGCGACTGGATATTGTGTCAGTACAGTTGGATTGGACGAAGAGACGATACGGCGATATATCCAGGAGCAAGGACAGCTCGAATCGGGGCAAGGCGAGTTGGATTTGAAGTAACGTAAATGATGCCCCAGTGGACCAGAATAGCCCCCTTTCAGGGGGCCTCCTAAAGCCACGTCCTATGGGCGTGGATCCTTACTCCAAGTGACATCGCGTGCGCCTGTCAAGCGGCTATGGGACTATCTCGGTGCGGTGAATTCGCAGGGAGGTCGTCGATCTCCTGGGCTGCTGCGGGTACAACAACGGAGCTTACTTGTCGTGAGACATCGCTCAATACGAGAGAGTGTGTGGGGCTGCTGGCTAGCGAGTCGTGCTCACAGAAACTGGAGCCAACAGGTCACGAATGTGCGTCAATCGCCAGTGGCAGACCACCTGCTGTTCACTTACAGCTCTACCTGCTGACCACCTGTAACCCTCGTTTATGCGTAGAAGCGGAGAAACGCGTTCTTTCATGATCCGCTGCGGGGCGTCGCGTTGAATTGGCTTGGGGTGGCGCCTTCAAAGTCGATGGGAAGGTCGTCTCTGCTGAGTATGTACGATTCGATTCACCTTGGCTAAAGGCCTCTGGCAAGTCCGGCACGATTCTTATCGAAGCTGGCGAAAGAAAACTGGAGCTTTGCGTCGAGTCCATGAGCCGGATAGAAAGGTGACAGAGGCTCAAGAAGAGAGTATCGTAGTACAGATATGCACAAGTCAGCACATATCATGGCAATTTCCGAAGGCAGGCAGGGTGAACCTGCATGACGCGTATGAGGGATCGAACACCCATGACTTGTGGGCGGTGAATGGACAGATGGAGAAGGCTAAGTACAACTTTCCCGCCGAGAGTGTGAGGATCTTGGTTGTCCGACAGCGGGGCGTTCATGAAATCCCCTGAAACCTTACTGAGAGACAGATAGCGTTGTGTGACTGTCTTTTGAGGAGTGCCCGATGAAGAAAGCGATTCTGTGCCTGATGATTATCTTGCAGGGCTCTGCCTTAACGTTCAGTCGCGAGCCGAAGGAATACGACAGCGATGTCATCTACGATCAGAGCAAGATCCCGCATTACGATCTACCGCCGCTGCTGGTGACGGCCGAAGGCAAGCCAGTCACGACGGCTGAGCAGTGGCGGAACATTCGGCGGCCGCAGATCCTGTCGCTGTTCAGCAACCTCGTGTACGGATGTGTTCCGCAACCCCAAAGCCCCATCGCGATGGAGTTCGAGGTCAAGAAGACAGATCCCCGATTCATGGGGGACAAGGCCACGCGCAAAGATGTGCAAGTCCGCTTCCACAACGACAAGGGCAAGGCGGAAATGCTCGTACTCGTGTTCGTACCCAACAACGTGACCAAGCCTGTGCCCGCCTTCATGATGCACAGCTTCAACGATACGAAGTCGCGCGACTTCGAGGCACATCCCGAACAGAAGGACCGCCTGCGAAACGGATGGCCTTTGGGCAAATTCTTCGACCGCGGCTACGCCTTCGTCGTGGTGTACCAGCAGGACTTAGTGGGGCACAACGAAGTGGGGTTTCTCTCGGGTATCCATCCCTTGTTCTACCGGAACGGGCAGAGCTTCCCCAAGGCGAACGAGTGGGGCGTGCTTTCGGCCATGGCCTGGGGCGCTTCGCGGGCGATGGACTACCTGGAGTCAGACGGCGACATCGATCACACGCACGTGGCGGTCCTGGGCCATTCGAAATGCGGCAAAGCGGCCCTGTGGACTGCGGCTCAGGACGAGCGTTTTGCCATGGCGATCTCGGCCCAGTCCGGCTGCGCCGGGGCCGCGCTCTGGCGACGCCGTTCGGGGGAGACCCTGGCGAAGATGGTGACGCGTTTTCCGTATTGGCTGTGTCGCAACGCCTGGAAGTTCGTCAACCAGGAAGACGATCTGCCCGTGGACCAGCACATGCTGCTGGCCTGCATCGCGCCGCGTTCTATCTATTTATATAGCGGTGTGGAAGATACCTGGGCCGATCCGCGCGGCGAATATCTCTCGGCCTACTATGCCGGCGAGGTGTATCGCCTGCTCGGCAAGAAGGGGCTGCCGTCGGAGTCTTCACCACCCGTCGGTCAAGCGATCATCGAAAGCGACGTCGGATATCACATCCGCTCGGGCGGTCACTCCATCGAAAGGTATGATTGGGAGCGGTTCCTGGATTTCGCGGATTACCATTTCAGGAAATAGACCCTTGGTACTCCCGTGAAGCCGTTGGTACGCCGTGCAGATTGATGGTGTGTCCATGGTGAACTATCATATAGACGGCCACAGATCATGAATCCTGCGGGACCTCGGCCAAACTGGACTCTGCAGTGGCCCGAAACGGCGGGGAGTCGATATGAACAGAGTGACTTTGATCTGACGTGCGATGGGGTAGGTCGTGACCTGCCGGTAAGGAGCTTAGTGATATGGCAACTCGACGGATGAGTCGGCGGGCGTTTCTGGCCCGCAGCGTAGGGGCAGTGGCGGTCCCGTGTTTTGTGCCTGGCAGCGTGCTGGGTAAATCCGGAGCCGTGGCCGCCAGTGAGCGGATTGTGCTCGGGGCAATCGGGATCGGCCCTCGGGGCCGATATGTGCTGGGGCGGATGCTGGATGAGGCGGATGTGCAGTTCGTAGCCGTCTGCGATGTGCAGGCCAGCCGGCGTCGAGCGGTGCTGGAAATGGCCAGGGACAAGTACGACCGTGACGACTGCGCCTCGTATGTCGATATGTTCGAATTGCTGGCACGCGATGATATCGACGCGGTGCTGGTGGCCACGGGTGATCGGTGGCATTCTCTGGCGTCGATCCTGGCGGCCAAGGCCGGCAAGGACGTCTACAGTGAGAAGCCCTGCGGCATTACGATTGGCGATTGCCAGGAGCTGGCCGATACGATGAATCGCCATGGCCGCATCTTCCAGGCGGGCACGCAGCGGCGGAGCATCAGCAACTTCCAGTTTGCCGTGCATCTCGCCCAGAGCGGCAGACTGGGAAGGATTCACACGGTGCATGCGTCGATCTATAAGCTGCGGGTGCAGTATGACTGGCTGCCGGCTCAGCCCGAGCCGAGCCGGGACATCTGCGATTGGGATCGCTGGCTGGGGCCCGCGCCGTGGCGACCTTACAACAAGCAATACGTCGATGGCGGGTGGCGGGGCTTCTTCGATTTCGATTCAGGCGCGACGCTGCTGGACTGGGGGGCCCATACGGCCGATTTGTGTCAGTGGGCGCTGGGCAAGGACGGAACCGGGCCGGTGGAGTACGAACCGGACGGTGGCACGATCTATGCCCGGTATGCCGACGGCGTGAAGCTCGTGATGCGGCTGGGAGGCTTCCAGAATGAGGGTGACTGGATCGGGCTGGGGACCTGTCCGGTGCGGTTTGAGGGCGATGAAGGATGGGTCGAGACAGGTGACAGCGGGGATGTGGCGGTGTATCCGCAATCGCTGATGGGGGAACGCAAGTTGTATGCGATTCGCGGCACCGACCCGGCCGGACATACGCGGAACTTCTTCGACTGTGTAAAATCGCGCCGGCCAACGGTGGCCAATCCAGATGTCATGCGAAGCTCACATATCGTCTGTCATGCGGCCGCCATCGCGTGGCAACTCGGACGCAAGTTGGAGTTCGATCCCAAGGCCGAGGCTTTTGTCAATGACGACGAGGCCAATCGGATGAGGACGAGGGCCAAGCGGGCACCGTGGCATGCTTGATCGCCTCTTAGGCTGTATTGAGACGCGAAACGCAGGATACGGAACGTAAGGCGTAGGAATCATGATGAAGATACGACAAAATCAGTTGAGTTGGCCGAGGGCCATTGCGGTGGTTCTGACGCTGGTCGGTTGGGCCCTGCCTGTCTTCGGAGCGGGTCAGGCCGAGTACATCGCCGTGCTCGAGTCCGATGCGCCGCTATCCGCAAAGGCCAGGGCCTGCGAGGCGTTGGCGGTCGTAGGCGGTGATAAGGCGGTGGCGGTGCTCGCGCCGCTTCTGGGCGACGAACAGTTGGGCGATTATGCGCGTTTTGCCCTTGAGCCGATGTCGGCAGCAACGGTGGACTCGGCGTTTCGGGCTGCCTTGGACAAGCTCCACGGGCGGTTGCTGGCCGGGGTGATAAATTCGATCGGCGTCCGAGGCGACGTCGAAGCGGTGCCGAAGCTGATCGCCATTGCGCGACGATGGGGGCTCGGAGGTCCGCAGCGAGGCGATTGCGGCGTTGGGCCGGATTGCGACCGATGAAGCGATCGACGCGACAACGGCAATTCTGAAAGCGGGGCCGGCAAAGTTGCGGTCGGCTGCCGCCGAGGCGTGCTTAGTCGCGGCAGACCACCTTGCAAGCCAGAGCCGCACGTCCGATGCGGTCGCGCTTTACAGAGCGGTCGCCGATACCGATGTGCCGGGGCATTTGCAGGCGGCCGGCACTTACGGGGTGATGGTCACTGGCGGGCAGGCGGGGGTGGATTTGTTGATTGAGCAGCTTGGTGATAATGAACCCTGGCGTCTGAAGGTGGCGCTGCGAGCGGCGCGACAACTACCGGGTGAGCAGGTGACAGCGCGGCTGGTGGAACGGATGAAAGCGGCCCGGCCACAGTTGCAGGCTCTGCTCATCGGTGTGCTGGCCGATCGTGGGGACGCCACTGCGCGTGCGGCCGTTCAGGAAAGGGCTGCCAGCAAGGATCCGGCCGTGCAACTTAAGGCCGTGCAGATGCTGGGCGAGATAGGCGACAAATCGGCCGTGCCGTTGCTGGCTTCTCGCCTCGGCGGCGAAGCGTCCCAGGCAGAGGCCGCCGCCGCGTCTTTGCGCCAGTTGGATGCGGCCGGTGTGGACGATGCGATTGTCGAGACGCTGAAGACGGCTGAGGGCCACGAGCAGACGGTTCTGATCGATATTCTGACGAGTCGTGCAGCCGCGCAAGCCAAACCCGCTCTGCTGGCGGCGGCGCAAAGTGCCGATGGCGACGTGGCGACTGCGGCATTCAAGGGATTGACAGTGCTGGGAGACGGAGAGGATATGCCAGCCTTGGTCGCTCTGCTTGTCGACCTCAAGACCGAGGCCTCGCGCAGGTACGCCGAGAATGCGGTGGTTGCTGCCGCTGACAAGATCGAAAATAAGGACACGCGGGCCGATGCCGTGCTGCAGGAGTTGTCTTCGACGCAGACGGTTTCGGCCAGAGCTTCATTGCTGCGGGTGCTCGGGCGAATCGCCAATGCGAAGGCGTTCGAGGCGATTGACAGCGCCGCCGAGTCGCCTAATCCGACGATACACGACATTGCGATGCGTGCGCTGGCGGCTTGGCCGGATGCGCGGGCGCTGGACCGGCTTGCGGCGATCTCGCACCACAACTCGGATAAGACTTACCGGGTGTTGGCGTTGCATGGGTATGTGCGGTTGCTGGGCATCGATCCCGAGCTCTCAGATGCGGAGCGCGTGGCTGGTTATAAGGAAGCGATGGATCTGGCGCCCGATGCAGCGAACCGCAGACTGGTGCTGGCCGCTCTGACCACCGCGCAACATCCGGCTGCGCTGCCTATTGCGATGGCATGCGTCGACGAGCCCCTGGTCAGGAATGAGGCGATACTGGCGGCGCTGGCGATTGCACAGGCCACGGCCGGAGCGAGGCCGAACCAGGCCCGTCAGGCGGCGCTGAAGCTGACGCAGGCCGCCGGCGAAGGGCCGTTGCGGGATCAGGCGAGGACACTCGCCGGTACGATCGGCAAATTCGACGACTTCATCGTGGGCTGGCAGGTGGCCGGCCCTTATATGCAGGACGGGGCCGGGTACCAGCAACTTTTCAGGACCCCGCTGGGGCCCGAGGCCGGCGACGGCGATGCAGCATGGTCGGTGATGCCGGCGGGGACGGACGCGAAGAGGCCATGGCTGCTGGATCTGTTGAAGCTGTGGCCCGGTGAACAACGGGTGGCATACGCCCGAACGTGGATCAAGTCGGATCGGCCGTGCCAGGCCGTGCTGGAGACAGGTAGCGATGACGGCATCAAAGTCTGGCTTAACGGCGAGCTGGTCCAGTCCGTCGATGCAGCAAGGGCTGCGATCCCGGCATCGGAGAAGGCAACGATCCACCTCGAGGCCGGGTGGAACCGACTCATGCTGAAGGTAACGCAGAATGTTTTGGGTTGGGAGTTCTGCGTGCGTCTCGTCGGCCCCGACGGGGCGAAACTCGACGGCCTCGACGTGGATTGCCTGCATGAGAACTTGCGTGACGTGCACAAACTTATCAAGCCATAAGCCGGGCGATTTCAGAGCGCTGAATAACTTGGCAAGGCTGCTGCAGTTGGGCGGATGTCGATGGTTCGAACTCTTTCGGAAAGGAGCGGGTACATGAGTAGTCGCGGGATCCCTTTGGTTCTTGGCCTCCTTCTTGCGTTGGCCGGCTCCGGCTCCGCCAACCGGGTGGATGCGACCTTGTCCCAGGTTCGGCAGCCCGTCACTGGGGAAGGGCCGGTGAAGGTCTTTATTCTGGCGGGGCAGTCTAATATGGAAGGCCACGGCCAGATTCGCAGCCTTGACCATCTTGGCGACCATCCGCAATACGGCTATCTGTTGAAGCTTCTGAAAGACGCTGGCGGCTCCTGGGTGGTCCGCAACGATGTGACCATTTCCTATCAGACCGAGCGTAGAAAGGACCAGAGCGGGCCGCTCACGGTCGGCTGGGGAGCTTCGGCCCGCGAGGTCGGCCCGGAGTTGATGTTAGGCGTGATCATGGGCGAGCATTACCAGGAGCATGTCTTGCTGATCAAGACCGCTTGGGGCGGCAAGGATGTGTACTGCGACTTCCGTTCCCCGGCGCAGGCTCGCCGACTAGAGATGAAGCGGCCCTTCTGGAGAAACAGGAAGCGCAAGGCGGAACGCGCGAGATCGGTCTCTACTACCGCAAGATGGTTGCGGAAATCAAAGGGTGCCTGGCCGACATCGAGAGCATTGTGCCTGGCTACCACGGACAGGGCTATGAAATCGTCGGGATGGCCTGGTTCCAGGGCTGGAACGATTTCTGTCAATGGCCCGCCCGCGAGGACGAGCGCCCCGTCGGCCTCGGAATCGTTGAGAGGTATCCGCACAACCTCGCGGCCCTGTTTCGCGATCTGCGACGGGACCTCGACGCCCCCGACATGCCGATTGTAATCGGCGAATTGGGGGTGGGCGGCCGGGAGATGGCCCGTAGAGCCGAGAACGCGAACGATCGTGAGGCAGTTGCCATGGCGAAATTTCGCCAAGCGCAGAAAGCGGTGGCGGACGACCCATCGCTCGAAAATGTCACGTTCGTGCCGACGGCGGACTTCTGGGATGCACGCTTGCAGGAACTGCGCGTTATGGCGGATCAATACACTCGCGTCAAACGGGAGAAGAAGATCCAGGACACGCCGGACAATATGCTGTCAACTCCGGAATTGAGTGACGAATATCATCGTCTCGGCGGCCACTGGTACTGCCATTACAATGGTTCGGCCGCCACCTATTGCCTGATCGGTTACGCCTTGGCGAAGGCGCTGAATGCCGATCCGGGTTTGGCCATGACGCCGCCGATGGGATGGAACAGTTGGAATGCATTTGAGAAGGAGATTGACGAGGAGAAGATCCGGGCGATTGCCGACGCGATAGTGACTTCCGGCATGCGCGACGCGGGTTATGAATACCTGGTCATCGACGACGCATGGATGGCAAGTGAGCGCGACGCGAACGGCCGCCTCATGGCGGATTCCAAGAAGTTCCCCAACGGTATGAAAGCGATCGCCGACTACGTCCATGACAAGGGATTGAAGTTCGGCATCTATCAGGACCGGGGGCGGATGACGTGCCAGCAGTTGCCGGGCAGCTTCGGGCACGAGTGGATCGATATGGAGACCTTCGCCGAGTGGGGTGTGGATTACATCAAGATGGATAGTTGCTTTGCCGAGAGCAATGGGAGAATGAGTTCGGAGGATTATGCGATCTATCGCAACTGCATCCGGGCCACAGGGCGACCGATGGTATTGAGCATCTCGGATTTCGGGAACGCCGCCTGGGCGTGGGGCGGCAAGGAATTCGCCCAACTGTGGCGGACCTCCAATGACATCTACCCCTGGATGGGTTCGATCTACGCCTGTGCGGAGACCTCGGCCGGCGACCGTGCCATCCATCCGGCTTTCAACGGGCTCTGGCAATTTGCCGGACCGGGGCATTGGAACGATCCGGACATGCTGCAGGTCGGCAACCTCGAGGGCTTGCCGCCGGATCGGCGAGAGGTCGCCGATCGGGCACACTTCAGCCTGTGGTGCATTCTTGCGGCCCCGCTGATGGCGGGCAACGACCTTCGTACGATGACTGAAGAGACGAGAAATGTGTTAACGGCACCTGAACTGATTGCCGTGAATCAGGACCGGCGCGGAATTCAGGGATACAAGGTATTCGATGCCGGTGATGGTGAGATATACAACAAGCCGCTCGCGGACGGAACGACCGCCGTCCTGCTGCTCAACAAGGGACATGACAAGATCGACCTCACGGTCCGTTGGGACCAGATCGGTCTTACCGGGGATCAGCCGGTACGGGATCTCTGGGCGCGCGAGGAACTCGGCCGATTCAAGGATTGCTTCACGGCACGTGACCTGGGTGAGCACGAGCATAGAATGATCCGGGTCGGCAGTCCGGGACCACCTTTGCCCGCGCCTGCGCCCATGCCGCTAGAGAAATACACGGTGACCCGCAACGGAGAGACCTACCTGAGCGATCTTTACTACATTTGGAAGTCCGGCAACGCACCGATCTACGATGCTACGTTCGGCGGAGACGCGATCCGAACCGCCGGTCGCACCTTCAGCAAGGGCCTCGGCGCAAAAGCGAAATGCGCCCTGATGTTCATGGTCGATGGTCGCGCCGATCGGTTCCGGGCAACGGTAGCGATAGACGATTCTTGTCCGGAAGATGCGAAGGGACGGTTTCGCGTGTACAATGAAGACTTCTTTTCCAATAAGGTTCTGTGGGATAGCGGCGACATGTCCAAAGACTCATCTGCAAAGGAAATCGACATCGCATTGAAAGATGTGCGGTGCCTGATGCTTGTCTTCGATGGGAAGAACGCTCTTGGGAACTGGGCAGATGCGCGTGTGACCAGCGAAAGACGGGCGGACTGAAGATCGGATTGTCCTTGCCGCCCATACCGGAAAAGAGCGTTGCTTCTATCAACGAAAATGTGCCGATGAGGAAAACCCGAGCGTCCTCGGAGCCGTGTGGGCAGACTTGGACGCACATCACCAAGGAGCAAGAGGATCTATGAGCGATCGAAGAAGGAGTCTGTTTCAGACCTGGCCGCGTATACTGAGCGCCCTGATCCTGCTGTATGCCACGAGTGTTTTGGCGGCAATGGCGGATCCGGGTTCCTCCGCAGCATCTCTTCGTATTGGCCGGATGCGTTGCGAGTATCAGGATTGTCCCTTGGGAATTGACCATCCGGCTCCCCGCCTCAGTTGGACGCTCACGTCCTCTGTCCGAGGCCAGAGCCAGACCGCCTACCGAGTTCTCGTCGCCGACAGTCTCGACACGCTGCAGGCGAATCGGGGTACGTTGTGGGATAGCGGGAAAGTCGCCTCAGGTAAGAGCGTCAATATTGAGTATGCCGGCCGACCCTTGGTTCCTGCTCAACGTGCGTTCTGGAAGGTCATGGTGTGGGATAGGGAGGGCCGCGCCACCGATTGGAGCACGCCGGCACGATGGGAGATGGGCTTGCTGCGTCCCGAGGACTGGAGGGGACGGTGGATCTATGATGGGAAGCCACTACCGAAAGAGGAGGCGGATTTCTACCAGGACGATCCCAGCCCGCTCTTCCGCAGGGAGTTTCGTCTGACTGGTCCCATCCGAGCGGCGCGGCTGTACATCAGCGGGCTCGGCTACTACCAAGCCAGTCTGAACGGCGAAACCGTTGGGAATCGCTGTCTGGATCCGCTCTGGACCCGAGTCGACAAGCGCGTGTTCTACAGCACGTATGACGTGACCGGGCAGCTTAAGACCGGAACCAACTGCCTGGGTGTCTCTCTGGGCAACGGCTGGTATAACCCGCTGCCTCTGCGCATGTGGGGACGCATCAACTTGCGCGAGCACCTGCCGGTCGGCCGGCCGCGATTTCTCGCCCAGCTCGATATCGAATACGCGGACGGGTCGCACGCCTGCGTCGTCAGCGATTCCCATTGGAGGTGCGCGCCGGGTCCCATCCTCCGCAACAGCATCTATCTGGGTGAGAAATACGATGCCCGTCACGAGATTTCAGGTTGGAACCAGCCCGGATTCGATGACAGGACCTGGGCCGCTGCGCTGGAAGCGCCGGCCCCGGGCGGGGCTCTGCAAGCCGAGGCCCTTCCGCCGATCCAGGTGACAAGGCATCTCAAGCCGGTCCGTATTACCGAGCCGTCCCCGGGAGTGTACATCGCCGATATGGGACAAAACTTCGGCGGCTGGGCACGGTTCACATTCGATGTGCCCCGGGGGACTCGCATCAGCCTGCGCTACGGAGAGTTGCTTTACCCCAACGGGACCCTCAATCCCATGACCAGCGTCTGCGGCCAGATCAAAGGCAAACCAACCGCTCCGGACCAGTCGGGCCCCCCGGGCGTTGCCTGGCAGGCCGACACCTATATTGCCAAAGGGGGAGGATCGGAAACGTATACGCCGCCGTTTTACGTTCCACGCCTTCCGGTACGTCGAGATCACGGGGTTGCCAAGTCGCCCCGCCCTGGACAGCATCGAAGGATTGCGCTTGAATTGTGCCGTAGAGCCCATCGGCTCGTTCGAATGCTCCAACGACCTGTTCAACCGCATCCAGAAGATGTGCGAATGGACGTTTCTCAGCAACCTATTTGGCGTACAGTCCGATTGTCCGCACCGGGAACGCTTCGGATACGGCGGTGATCTCGTCACCACCAGCGACGCCTTTCTGCTGAATTACAACATGGCAGGTTTCTATGCCAAAGCGGCACGGGATTGGCATGACAGTGCCCTGGATGACGGGATGCTCACGGACACTGCCCCTTACGTGGGGATCCAATACTGTGGCGTGGGTTGGGCCATGGCCCATCCGCTTCTGCAACTGCAGTTGTATCGCTACTATGGGGACCGTCGGATTGTCGAAGAGGAGTATGCCACCAGTAAACGGTGGCTCAACGTAGTGCGGTCCCAAACGCCGAAGTTCATCCTGGATAAGGGGCTGCACGACCACGAATGCATAGAAGGGGAGAAGACGGCGCCGATGGTCACGCCGCTGTACTGCGAATCCGCGCGCTGCTCGCGCGGCTGGCACGCATTCTGGGCAAGAGCGAAGAAGCAGAAGACTACACGCGTATGGCAAAACAGATCAAGACAGCCTATCAGGATCGTTTCGTGTCCCCGGGAACCGGGGTGGTTGCCTCGGGAATTCAGAGCGTGCAAGCCTTTGCCCTGGCTCTGGATATGCTGCCTGAGACGGAACGTGCGGCCGCCCTGAGACAGTTGGTGCGCGACATCGACGAGAAGCATGAAGGGCACCTGAGTACCGGGATCTTCGGCACCAAGTACATGCTGGAGGTTCTGAGCCGCGAGGGGAGGGTCGAGACGGCGTATCGCGTGGTCAATCAGAGGGACTTTCCCGGCTGGGGCCACATGCTCGAACAGGCGCCACCACGTTGTGGGAGCACTGGAAATTCAGCGACAACACCTTCAGTCACAATCATCCTATGTTCGGCTCGGTCAGCCAATGGTTCTACAATTGGCTGGGCGGGATCGAGCCGGCTCCTGAGGCGGTGGGCTTTGATCGCATCCTGTTGCACCCTCGCTTCGTCGAGGGGCTGGATTGGGTAAACTGCCGCATCGATACCGTCCGCGGGCCCGTAACGTGCAACTGGAGACGGACCGGAAGCCTGATCGCGTTGACCCTCGCAGTGCCGGTTGGCGCTTCGGCCCAACTCAGCCTGCCTGTAGTATCGGCGGATGCCGTGATCGAGGACGGCCATCCGGCGGTTGCCTCGGAAGGGGTGGAGCGGGTCTCCACGCAGGAAGGTCTCGCGACGTTTGAACTGGCTTCGGGGACGTACCGGTTCGAACTCCGTCTCTGAGCGTTCGGTCCCTTGAGGCCGAGAGGAATTGATGGCTGCGAGTCTACCACGACGGGACTACGATGGAAAGTGAAGAGGTATAAATTGATGGCCAAGAACGAACCTTCACTGCTCTATCTGTCCCATGCGGACGTTCGTCGGGCCTTGCCCATGGCCGATGCGATTGAGGCCATGCACGCGGCATTTCTACAGTTTTCGGATAACCGGATCACCATGCCGGCGCGTTCCAGCATGGAGATCCCCGAGGCAAACGGGGTTGTGCTCATCATGCCGTGCTATGCCGCAGGGATACACCACATGAGCCTGAAGTTTCTCACTCAGTTCGCCGACAACGATCGGCTGGGGTTGCCCTTGATTCAAGCCGTGGTGTTGCTGGCCGACGCGATCAACGGTCGATTGCTGGCCATTGTCGATGGCTCCGCGATCACCGCCCTGCGAACCGGGGCCGCTTCCGGCGTGGCAACGCGATTGCTGGCACAACCGAGAGCCGACACGGCGGCGATCTTCGGGGCCGGGGTCCAGGCACGCACGCAACTGGAGGCGGTCTGTACCGTGCGCCAGATCAAGCAAGTGCGGGTCTTCGATTGTCGCCGGGCCGCGGCCGAGGCCTTTGCGGAGGACATGTCCGCGCGGCTGAAGGTCCCCGTCCTGCCGGCATCCAGCGCGGCCGAAGCACTCGCGGGCGCGCAGGTGGTATGCACCGCCACCCCGTCCACCACGCCCGTGTTCGAGGATAGGGATCTGGCGGCGGGCGTTCACATCAATGCGGTGGGCTCATGGAGGCCCCAGACGGCTGAGATTCCTTCCGACACCGTGTGCCGCGCCCGTGTGTTTGTGGATCATCGCGTCTCGGCTCTGGAGGAGGCGGGAGACCTGCTGATGCCGCTGCAGGAAGGACGTATCACGGCCGAGCACGTCAGCACGGAACTGGGAGACCTGATCGCCAGCCGTGTGCCGGGAAGGCAGACCAACGATGAGGTCACGCTTTTCAAGTCGGTGGGTCTGGCGGTACAAGATCTGTTTGCCGCGGCCCGCGCCGTGGAAAATGCGCGACGGTTAGGAATCGGAACGGCGCTGACCTGATAATGCCTATGAATCCCAGCATCTTCAACGACGTCATCGGCCCGGTCATGCGGGGGCCATCCAGCTCGCACTGTGCGGCGGCCTTGCGCCTTGGCTGGCTCGCGCGAGATCTCTTGGAGGGGGACATCGAGCACGTTCTCATCCAGCTCGACCGGAACGGCTCCCTTGCCAGCACTCATGAAAGCCAGGGGTCCGATATGGGATTGTTTGCGGGCCTGCTGGGTTGGCAGGCTACGGACGAGCGCCTCCCGGAGGCGGCGCGAACGATCCGGGCCAGCGGCGTCCAGGTTGAGATCGAGATCGGCGATCTCGGTTTCGACCATCCGAACACTTACCGGATCGACCTGTGCAATGCGCGGTGCCGGCATGTATTGACAGGCATCTCGACCGGCGGCGGCATGATCGAAGTCGTAGCGCTGGATGGGGCCCCCATCTCCATTCTCGGCGATTTCTGGGAAACCCTGGTCTGGATGGCCGGTCGGCGGCCGGAGGCAGCGGACCGACTCGCCGAGAAAATCGACGCCGATGAGGTCCTGGTCCACGAGTGCACGGACGGGGTGCTGCTGCAAGTTAAGGCCCAGCGGGCCTTTGACGACGGTGAGATCGGCCGGCTTTGTGCTGGCGGAGAAGTCCGTCATGTCCGGCGACTTAGGCCGGTTCTGCCTGTTCTGTCACGCCGGCGCATGTCCGTACCTTTCTCCACGTACGCGGCAATGCTGCGCTACGACCGGGGACGCAACCTGCCGCCCTGGGAGTTGGCGGTGCAATACGAGAGCGAGCGGGGAAGCCTCTCACCAGACGAAGTCCTCCAACGTATGGTTCAGATTGTGCGGATTGTGCGCGCCTCTCTTCAGCAAGGTCTGCGAGGGACGACGTACCGCGATCGAATCCTGGGCCCGCAGTGCGGACAATTCCAGGCTCGTCTGCAGGCGGGTGGGCTTCTTGAAGCGGGTTTGCTCAACCCGATCATACGAAACGTCACGGCTCTGATGGAGGTCAAAAGCGCGATGGGTGTAATCGTGGCGGCGCCGACAGCGGCGCTTGTGCGGCGTTGCCGGGGACTTGCCTCGCCGCTGCCGATGCCCTGGCTGTAGGGGACGAGGAGGCCGCCAAGGCGATGCTTGCCGCCGGACTGATCGGCATTCTCGTCGCGTTCCGAACGACTTTTGCCGCCGAGGTGTCCGGCTGTCAGGCGGAGTGCGGCGTAGCCTCCGGCATGACGGCCGCCGCTCTCACCTCGCTGGCGGGGGCTGGAGTCCGCCAGGCGGCCGCTGCCGCGTCGATGGCGTTCCAGAATTCTCTGGGGATGATCTGCGATCCGGTCGCCAATCGCGTGGAAGTGCCGTGTCTGGGCAAGAATGTAATGGCCGCCGCCAATGCGCTGGCTTGTGCCAACATGGCTCTGGCGGGCTACGATCCGGTGATTCCCCTCGACGAGGTGATCGAAACGATGGATCAGGTCGGACGTAGTCTACCCAGAGAATTACGCTGCACCGCGCTAGGCGGGCTCTCCGTAACCCCGACCTCCAAGAAGATTGAAGCCCGCCTTCAGAATCCGGCTTAGTGAGACGCAGGCAGAGCGCTGAGGGTTGCCCGTCCCTGGGCTGCTTGTCGCGTGGCGATGGGGACCTGCCCCGCCTCCAAGCCTTTTCGGTGGGGCTGCAATCAAGGCCGGATCGATTTTCCGTCAGTTCCCTAATCGCTGGTGGCACGAGATAGTCACGGTCCTTCGTCCAGTTCCGCAGGATTTCCTCTACCAGCGCTCGCAGGCTCTCCCGCTTCTGGCTCGTCAAATCAGCGTTGCGCAATGCCGGCTGGTCCGCCACATATCTCAACTCCTCGGGGCTTCAGAACAACGGGGGGGGAGTAATGGGGAGCAGGTCAACGTGTATGAAGGCCGTCGTGAAGACATCCTGGACAGGCGTGTGGCATTGAAGTATACAACGATCCTTGAACGGAAGGAATGTAAAACTACAATAACCAACGGAACTGAAATTGTCTCTTAACTCACAGACCTCCGTGTCTCATCGTTGCTGATGACGTGTACCTATGCTTACACGTGCGGTCAAACCGGCCGGACGAGTCGAAGAAAGAAGATGAGTTCATGAAGAACAACGGAGTGCAGCTTGGCCATGTCTTCGTGATGGTGGCAGGTCTTTTGCTGTTGTCCAACTTTGTTTGTGAGGCGGATACGGGCATCGGCAGGGATAAACAGTCGTTAGATGGGACATGGGAGATTATCTTCGACCCTGAGAATATCGGTCGTGACGCCGGATGGCACAAGGATGGCGTGTTCTCTGAACAAGGCATGAAGAGAGACATCACCGTCCCAAGTTGCTGGGAGGAGATCGAGAAAGATTACGAAGGTGTCGCGTTTTATCGCCGCAAATTCAAGGTGCCGGCAAGCTGGGATGGCAAGGTCGTTCATGTCAACTTTGACGCGGTCAACTTCGTTTCCGAAGTGTGGGTCAATGACCGGGCCGCAGGCAATCACGAGGGGGGATACACGCCGTTCAAGCTTCGCATCGACAAACTGCTGAAACCTGGCGAGGAAAACGTCCTGATCCTGCGCGTAACAGGACCTATACTGATGCAGAGCAAAACTATCGACGGCATCGGAAAGATGGAGACCACGCAATGGAGAGGCGCCATCGCCGGCGGTATCTGGCAGCCGGTTGAGCTCACTGCCACTGACCAGGTACAGGTCAAAGACGTCTTCATTGAGCCGAAAACCTCTGACGACACCGTGACTTTCCATGTGAAGCTCGAGCATACCGGGGTAGAGAGCACTCCAGCGCAAATCGAGGTGACAGTACTCTCGGTGGGATCGGGGAACATCGTCGCGCGCATGAACGATACATTAGAAGTGCAACCAGGCATCAAAGAACTGGGCTGGACGCTGAATATTCCCAACGCACAGTACTGGTCACCGTCTAAGCCCTATCTCTACCGGGCCGACATAAGTGTAGCATACGACGGCAGAGTCTCTGACAGGTGGAGCAGTCGATTTGGCATGCGCGAATTTACGATCCGCAATAAGCAATTCTATCTCAACGGCAAGCCAATATACCTGAAGGCGACATTTTTCGAAGGCCTGTACCCGACAAAGCTGGCCTATCCTGACAGTCGCGAGATGGCCATACACGAAATAGAGCTGGCGAAGGATGCCGGCTTTAACATGATACGTCCATGGCGCAAACCGCCCCCGAAGATGTGGCTGGACCTGTGCGATGAGTTAGGGGTGATGACTGTTGGTTCGATGGTGATCGAGTGTATGGATTTACCGTTTGAATCGGCACGTTTGCCCGGATGGGTCGAGAACGAAATACGCGAGAGCATTCTGCGTGACCGCAGCCGCACATGTGTCGTCCAATGGGAACTCTTCAATGAGCTCAAACGCCCAGTACTGATCCAATTACTCCATCCAATGTCGATGCTTGCCCGTAGGCTTGATCCGACGCGCATGATTCTAGATGAATCCGGCGGATGGGCACAGGGCGCGAAGCATGTTTCTGCCGTGCGAGTCCGAGCCGATCAAGTTCAACGATATTCACCATTATCCGGGACCATTTATCAACGAAGATATCTATCAGAAGCTAATGCTGACCGGAAGCAAGACCCATGAAGAAATGCGCACGATGGGGCTCAAGGGGATATTGCCGGGCAGGAATGTGAATCCTGGACTGATGTCATTCTTCTCAGAACTGGGCTACGGCAGTCTTCCCGACCTTGTGGAAAACAACACGCGATTTGCTAAGATCGGCAACCCCATCGTACCGCCGACGGTTTACCATCGTCGCCTGGCCGATCAACATATGCAGGCATTGAAAGACAGTGGATTCGCGAAGATATACCCGAGCCTCAAACAGCTCTGCCTGGATGAGCAGAAGATACACGGGGCCGCAAACAAGCGCATGATCGAAGCAGTTCGCTGCAACCCGGAAGTCAAAGGATACTGCATTCATGCATTGGTCGCCGGTGACTGGATCATTGGTGCGGGACTCCTGGACCTCTGGCGCAATCCGAAGACATATGCGTACGAAGGGACAAAAGCGGCAAATCAGCCGCGAATGGTCGCTATTCGCATGCACCCGCGTAACGTCTATGCCGACCAGGGCACTGAAATCGAGATTACCGGTGTCAATGAACTGGATGGCATCAATGGAACTTTGACGTTGAAGATAGTATCCGCAGGGAATAGAACCGTCTTCACAAAGGAAATTGGCATAAGCATGCCGTCGGGTATCACCCAGCTCTTCAGCGAGAAGTTCGATACAAGCTCCCTCAAGGGGACGTACACCCTTCAGGCATGGATAACCTCCAACGATTCACCGATCGCCCATAACGAATACAGCTTCGATGTGTTTACCGCTGATCAATTAGCTGTCCCAGGCAACAGGATAGCTGTGCTTGACCCGAGCAATACGCTCAAGCCATTCTTGAAGAAGAAAGGCATACCGTACGAGGAGTTTAGCCCGGCAACAGACCAGTCACTGCCCGTCTTCGTGTCCCGCACGCATGCCGTTTCAGAAGCAGAAGAGACGCGTTTCGGCAGGCTTGAAGAGTTTATCAAGGCGGGGGGTATGGCCGTATATTTTCAAGCAGGCGGAACGTATGTCAAATGGGGAATGCCTGGCAAGGCATCGAGATTACTGCCGCTGGAATTGTATCTGAAGCGCGGTCTCGGTCACTGGATGGGTTATCCGCGATTCGTGAAGGACCATCCGATATTCGACGGCCTGCCCGTCGATTGCATAATGGGCCAGCTGTACGAGAATGTCTGGCCTCAGCACTCACTAATTATGCCAATTAAACCACGGCCTCTGGCCGTGTGACCCTGTTAGCTTGGAGCGTTCCGTGGTATAGGGCCATCGTGTAGACTCCTCCTTGGTCCATTGGGGCATGGAGGAGAAGTCTATGCACGATTGGCAAAGTCTGTCCCATGTACGGTGGGACTGTAAGTACCACGTGGTAATTGTACCGAAGTACCGAAAGAAAGTCATCTACGGGAAATTGAAGCATCAGATTGGGCCGATCCTTCGTCAGCTATGTCAGCAGCGGGGCGTGGAACTCTTGGAAGGTCACGCGATGCCGGATCACATTCACATGTGTCTCTCGGTTCCACCGAAGTTTAGCATCGCTCGGCTGATAGGATTTCTGAAGGGCAAAAGTGCCGTACGCATCCACCGTCAATTGCTCCAGGAACGTCGGATGACGGGCTTGTCATTTTGGGCGACTGGATATTGTGTCAGTACAGTTGGATTGGACGAAGAGACGATACGGCGATATATCCAGGAGCAAGGACAGCTCGAATCGGGGCAAGGCGAGTTGGATTTGAAGTAACGTAAATGATGCCCCAGTGGACCAGAATAGCCCCCTTTCAGGGGGCCTCCTAAAGCCACGTCCTATGGGCGTGGATCCTTACTCTTCCTTTTTCTGCGCAGAGCTGCAACAAATGGCGCACTGAGATATAGAGCAAGGGCAGTAGTGGAGTAACCGTCATGCGTGCAGCACGTCAAAATGCGAAGGCAATATTCTCGGAGGCTCTGGAACGCGGGAGCGACGAAGCGCGTGCGGCTTACCTGGATGAGGCGTGCAATGGTGATCCAGCTCTTCGTGTCAAGGTCGAGAGTCTGCTCATGGCTTATGCCAAGGCAGGCGAGTTTCTGCAAACCCCACCTTTTGTTGTTGATACGGGATTAGACGATATCCCTCGCGCCGAAGCACCGGGAATGATGATCGATCGGTACAAGCTGCTGGAGAAGATCGGTGAAGGGGGGATGGCCGTGGTCTATATGGCTGAGCAGCAAGCAGCCGATTCGCCGCAAGGTGGCGCTGAAGATCATCAAGCTGGGGATGGATACCAAGCAGGTGATCGCCCGGTTCGAGGCTGAGCGGCAGGCGCTGGCGATGATGGATCATCCCAACATCGCGAAGGTCTTTGACGCCGGGGCCACGGAGACGGGGCGGCCCTACTTTGTCATGGAACTGGTCACAGGCGTCTCCATCACCGAGTACTGCGACGCTAATCATCTCGACACGAAACAGCGTCTGAGGCTCTTCATCCAGGTCTGTAGTGCGATCCAGCATGCCCATCAGAAAGGGATCATCCATCGGGACATCAAGCCGTCAAACGTGATGGTCACGTTGCACGACGGCAGACCCGTCCCGAAGGTGATCGACTTTGGGATCGCCAAGGCCACCAATCAGCGGCTGACGGAAAAGACGCTGTTCACACGCTATGCCCAGATCATCGGCACTCCCGCCTACATGAGCCCCGAACAGGCCGAGCTGAGTGACGTCGACATCGATACGCGGTCGGACATCTACTCATTGGGTGTGCTGCTCTACGAATTGCTGGCCGGGACGACGCCGTTCAGCGAGCAGCAACTGCGCGAGGCGGGCTATGCTGGAGATGCAGCGGGTCATTCGGGAAGAAGAGCCGACCAAGCCCTCTACAAAACTCAGCACGTTGGGCGACAGCCTGACCGACGTGGCCAAACGCCGCAGTTGCAGCCCCGACCTGCTACGAAAGACCCTTCGTGGCGATCTCGACTGGATTGTGATGAAGTCGCTGGAGAAGGACCGTACCCGCCGCTACGGTGCGACCAGTGCTTTGCTCGGCGACATCGAAAGGTATCTTAGATGCGAACCAGTGTCGGCTGGCCCCCCCAACCCATGGTATCGCGCTAAGAAATTCATCGTGAGACACGCCAAGTTGGTCGCGACGCTCGTCGCGATCGCAACTGTCGTTGTGGTCGGTTTCATCGTAAGTAGCATGATGTATTTGCGTGCCGAACAGGCACGTGAGAAAGAATCGGTAGCTCGCGTCGAAGCGCAGACCACGATTGACTTTCTAACCGATGATCTCCTGGCCTCGGTCTATCCGGAGAAGGCCAAGAGGCCAAACGTGACCGTCCGGTATATCCTGGAAAACGCCTCGAAAGATCTCGACACAAAATTCGAGCGACAGCCTCTCTCTGAAGCCGCGATTCGTGAAACGCTGGGACTGACCTATCAGAAGATGGGAGACTACAATGCGGCAGCGCTCATCTAAAGCAGGTGCTCGATATTCGTCGTGCCCAGCTTGGCGCCGCCGACCCCGCCACCCTGACCGCTCTGAACAACCTGGGCTGGCTCTATTGGTATCAGGGACGTTATGACGAGGCAGAACCTCTGCTGGTCGAAGCACTGGAAACCCGAACGCGCGTTCTCGGCGAAGCCCATCCCGACACGCTGCAATCAATGTCCAACCTGGGCTGGCTCTACGGTATGGCCGAATCGAAGGGCAGATCGGAAAGGCCTGGGAGTTGCACCAGAAGGTACTTGAGATCGGGATTCCTGTGTTGGGTGAGGAGCACCCGGTCATTCTGCAATCGATGTGCGACCTTGCTCTCGAATATGCCACGACCCGCCGACTTGACAAGGCCGAGTCACTGGCGGTCAGAGGACTAGAGATCAGCCGCCGTGTACTGGGCAACGAGAACGAGGCCACGTTATACCACATGAACACCCTTGCCTGGGTTTACGGCCACGAGAAAAGATACGACGAAGCCGCGACGCTGGCACTGGAGGCGATCGAAACCAGCAGAAAGGTTGTGGGAGAGGAGCACCTGGCGTCCATATGGGCAAGAAGTATCCTCGGTTGGATCTACTTGGAGCAGGGTCGTTATGATGAGGCCGAAGCGCCGTTGACGCAGTCGGTGGCAATCAGTGAACGTGTGTTCGGCGATAGTCATGTGCTATGCAGTTTTTCCGCACTCGCATCATCGATTTATACGAACAACAGGAGAGATATGCGGAACTGGATGCACTGCTCGTCAGAGGATACGAAGTCGGTCGCCGGATGCACGGCGAAATCCATTTGCACACTCATCTTTTTAGAGAGAAATTGATTGCCCGCCTTTCCTCGCTTTGCCTACATGGCAAGGAGCAATACGAAGGCAAGCAATATGAGCCTGGGCTGGCTACGTTCCATCATGTCGAGGAGATGCGGCGTGTTCTTGGACTGCCCCCATCGCTGCTTGAACTGGCGTTCATGCAATGTCCCAGCAGCAAATAGGCTACCAGCAAGACGCTCAGATGACTCTTGCCCACCTACGCCAGATGTGCGAATCTGGCGACCACCTCTACCAAGAACAGGTTCTCTACCAGACCGAGAGAGTCCTCAGTGGGGATAATGAGAAGCTCTGCCTGGCGTGGAGTCTACTTGAGGCCGGGCAATTGGATGACGCCCTCGCGGCCATCCGTGAGTTGCCAGCGTCATCTGATCCTGCTACCGATGCCAGTGTTGAGAGTCTTGCCAAGGCTTTGGCCAGGGCATACTGCGTTGGAGCAGAGCAGGCCGAGGCACGCGGACTATGGCGAGAGGCACTTCAGGCGTACGAGTCGGCCCTCCTTGCGGATGCGAGCTACGTGCACCTTCTGGATCGGCTGGCGTGGCTGCTGGCCACCTGTCCGATGGACGAATTGCGCGATGGAGCCCGGGCGGTTCGGGCAGCGACACAAGCGTGTGAACCCAATCGGTGGGAGAATGCGGCATGTATCGACGTGCTTGCGGCGGCCTATGCTGAGACCGGTGATTTTCTATCTGCCATACGACGGCAGAAGACGGCCATTGGTCTGCTGTCTGAGGACGAACGGACGAGCGTGCGGACGGATTATGTCGGGCGACTCCACCTGTATGAGGCAGGCGAACCCTACCATAGGAAGAATGCTTTGCCCATGGTGGCATGGTGGAAGCTCGACGAGGCCGCCGATGGGAGTACGCCCGACGCCTCCGGTCATGGTTTAGATGGCGGATTTGTAGGTGATGCGAGGATCGTCGAGGATAGTGAAAGAGGCAGCGTACTGAGCCTGGAAGGCCAGGGATACGTGGACTGCGGCGATGATGTGGCATTCGACGTTACCGGGCCGATTACCCTGGCCGCATGGATAAAGGTCCACGCCTTTGATGTCGGTCATCAGACCATCGTCGCCAAGGGAGACACGGCGTGGAGGCTGGACAGAGACTACGGTAACAATACCGTCCGATTTGCCTGTTCAGGTGTCACGGCTCTGGGCGGCGGGTGGAGTACGGTGCCGGGGGAAACAAGCGTCAACGACGGACAATGGCACCACGTTGTGGGTGTCTACGATCGAATGACAATGTATCTCTACGTTGACGGTGATCTTGATGCCTCAACCGTCGCCTATGGCAAGATCACAGCCAATGATCAGCCCTTTTTCATCGGCGCGAACTCGCAGGCACGTGGCCGGAAATGGAAAGGTCTGATCGATGATGTGCGTCTCTACAATTACGTCCTTACCCGAGATGAGGTCAGGGATATTTATGCCACCGAGGAGATGGATGCAGCACAGAAGTGAAGCCTCAATAGTTTCAGCATACTACTTGGCGTCACAACAAAACTAGACCCCTTCGTTCGGGGCGCGTAGAGAGGAGATCTGAAAAACGAGTGTGTCTTACGGCTGCGCAGACGGTCTGCGCTCATAGCATCCAGATCGGTGTCCATTCGCTGTACGAGGGGGATTTGAATCACAGAGAAAGGAAGGTGGGAAATGACGTCGGTGTCTTGTTCACAAATCAGAGTTGTACTGGCGATGTTCGTTGAGATCGCTCTTCTTGGCAGTAACACACTCTCCATCGGCCAAGTTACGATCACCGTAGGTGCAGGCCCTGATGCTGACTTTGGCACGATACAGGAAGGAATCGATGCCGCTCAGGATGGAGACCTAGTGCTGGTGGCGGCAGGGGAATATGTGACAACGGCCCCGCTTACTTTTCAAGGCAAGGCCATCACTCTCCGATCAGAAGCCGGGGCGGATAAGACCACCATCAGGATGGGGACACCTGCGGATCCCCGTCGCGAGCGTCGTAGCCTTCGAGAACGATGAGACGTCGGAGACTGTTCTGGAGGGCTTCACGCTCCGTGGAGGCAGGGGCTGCTGGCTTACCGACCCGTCCATGCCTGCCGCCGGTGGATTGTGCGGCGGGGGTATTTCATGTGTGGCATCTTCACCAACCATTATCGCGTGCACCGTAACAAAGAACACAGCAGATAACGACGGTGGGATGGACGCTGCCTACGGCGCCTCACCGACACTGATTGGATGCACTATCACCGACAATTCTGTCCCGGGATCGGGAGGAGGAGTGTCGTGTTGGAGCAACTCTTCTCTCACTATGATTGACTGTGTGATCTCGGGCAATTCGGCAACGGGCACCGTCTTAGGTGTGAACGGTAACGGAGGCGGCATATTCTGTGGGCAAAACTCCGAGTTGGATCTGACTAGGTGCAGAATCATAGGAAACTTGGCCGGAATAAATGGCGCTGGAATATCCTGCCAATTCAACTCGATCTTGACGATGACTCATTGTACAATAGCAAATAACACTTCCCGGAGATGGAGTGGTGGCATTGGATCTGGGCACAGCTCTCTGACTCTGACCCATTGCATTGTCTCACAGAACACAGCGGCCTTGTACTGTGGTGGTATTGAGACCGATTTCCAGGATTCCTCCCTGATTCTCAGAAACTGCACCATCGTGCAGAACAGCGCGGGGCAAGACGGAGGTGGAGTCTATTGTTGGGGCGGAGCTTCCCTGTCAGTTACCAACAGCATCTTCTCAGGTAACACCGCGCCCGTTGGGCCATGCATCTACTTGCAGACGAGCCCTTCAACCCTAAACGTAACATACAGCAACTTCGTCGGCGGTCGTTCCGGGGTCCATCTAGGAGCCGGCAGCACCATCGATTGGGGCTTTGGCAACATCGATACTGATCCGTGCTTTGCCTGCTCGGGGCACTGGGTAGACGTCAACGATCCCAATGTGGTTGTTGAACCTGATAACGTGAATGCCATTTGGATTGACAGCGACTACCATCTGAAATCCGAAGCTGGTCGATGGGATTCGCACCGTGAAAGTTGGGTGAAAGACGAGGTCACGAGTCCCTGCATCGATCGCGGCGACCCAAGCAGTCCAATTGACAGTGAGCTGATTCCGAATGGTGGCTTGATCAATATGGGGGCTTACGGCGGTACCTCGGAGGCGAGCATGTCGATCGGGTATCCTCCGCCATTGCCGGTCATACCTGTGGCTCACTGGAAGCTGGACGAAGCTGAAGGTAACACTGCTTTTGACGATGTGGGTCGTAATCATGCGCTGGTTATCGGCACCCCCGTCTGGCGGCCGGACGGCGGTGCTGTTGATGGGGCGATTGAATTGGATGGGACAGATGATTGCCTTGTGGCTGACGAAGTCCTCAATCCGACAGACGGACCGTTCAGTGTCTTTGCTTGGATCAAGGGCGGCGGACCGGGCCAGGTAATTGTCTCACAGGTGGGAGGCGAGGACTGGTTGAGGGCAGATTCTGTCAAGGGGACGCTAGCGACCGATTTGGCACCTCTTAGCCGTATTTCCGTGCCACCTCTCATTTCCGACACAGTGATCACGGATGGCCACTGGCATCGGGTTGGTTTCATATGGGATGGCACATCGAGGGCGCTGTACGTGGATGGCCTTCTCGCCGCTGAGGACGTCCAGATTGCCCCGGAAAATTGCCTGGGCGATCTCAACATTGGTTGTGGCAATGACACCGTTCAGAGCACCTTCTGGTCTGGCCTGATTGACGATCTGTGCATCTACGACAGTGCCGTCAAGCCATAGGCCGGGGCAGACTACCGAGAGGGCACGTCCATCAAATGTGTTTTGAGGGCATAGCACAATGGTTCTCCAAGCGGCTCCACCATTTTGGTAGGTACGGTATCTGCCCCGTGACCACTAATGTCTGTTCAGAGTATCTTCTCCAGAGAAGAGAAAAGGAGGAATCACGATGTGTGGAAGAACTAATAGAACGACAACTGCGGTGATTGCCCTGTTGGTTCTGTTGATGGGTGCGGCTTGGACTGTCTGGGCCCAAAGCACAGGTGACGAGGTGCCCGTGTGGTCACCTGTTGGGACGTGGCTCGTCTCCTCGCCGACACCGGCAGGGAATATCCTGATGTTGCACAGCATTCACGCCCAAGACTTGAGCGGCACGAACTTTGGTGGCATGCTAAAGCAGATCAACAACAACCCAACGTTCTTCGGAATGATCCCGGAGGGGGAGGGTGGTGTCGATCTGTGGGCCAGCCAGACGCGGAGGATCGACCTCAACACCTACGAGAGTACGCTCCTGTATTACGTGACGAAAGCGGGCGAGGGCCCTCTGGAAGAGACGGTGGCGATAGGAGTCGTCAACGCGAACTGGACGATCACCGGCCCAGATACAAACGAGGGCGATGCTACGATCAGCATCTACTTGGCGGCCCAGGACGCCGACAGCGACGGACTGCCTGATGAAGGCCAAGAACCAACTATATGCATGCCGTTCACGTACACCAGCAAACGACTGAAATCCATGTCTGGCTGTGTGCCGGCGACGATGCCAGAGCAAGCGATTCAATAAAAAGACCCGCGAGGCTGCGCAACATGAGGGCTGCGAAGCGGCTTAAGTCGCAGCCCTTTCACGGTTCTTCGGCCCAGAGATGTGCAACAACTGAGAGATATCGATGAGGAGAAGGTTTCGAATGGATGAATCGCCACAGAAATCTGTGGTCTTGGCTGGGAGGTCACCTTCTATCCGCGACGTACTGAAGGATATTCTGGCTTCGTACGGCGTCAGAATGTGCGGCGTTTGGCCCTGTAGACGAGTGTCGAGAATTGCTCGCCAATGAAAGTCCAAGCCTCATGGTAGTGGAGCTTGACGGCTATGGAACACGTGGATTTCAGGCTGTGTCTGAGATGAAGCAGGAACATCCGAACGCCCCTGTAATCGCCATTGTCGAGCGAGGAGACATCCCCAAAGCTGTTCAAGCCATGAAGGCTGGTGCTGTCAATTGTCTGGAGAAGCCCATTGAGACGGAACAACT
>CAVSCO010000013.1:0-74295 GCA_963726475.1 uncultured Phycisphaerae bacterium
GTACAACTGCAGTTCCACGGCGTTGTCGATCATCAGGGGGATGAGCTTTTCGGAAACTGGCACGGCCCATAGTTGTTGGAGCAGCGGGTGATGTTGTACGGGAATCCCAAGGTGCGCCCAAACGCATGGACCAGATGGTCGGCCGAGGCCTTGCTCGCCGAATAAGGCGAATTGGGGCTCAGCGGCGCTGCTCGGTGAACATCCCCCGGTACCAAGCGAGCCGTAGACTCGTCGGTCGAGAGCTTGAAGAAGTTGGCAAATCCTTCTTGTCAGAGCCGCCTCCAGCAACGTCAGGGTGCCGATCAGATTGGTTTCGATGAAGACTCGGGGCCCGGCGATCCAGCCATCGACACGGCTCTCGGCGGCGAAATGACGATCGCATCGATCCGATGCTCGTCGATGAGCCTCTCCACCAGGGGAGCGTCGCAGATGTCGCCGTGGACGAACATGTGGTTCATGGTCGACGAACTCGGCCATCTCTTGAGGTTGCCGGGTAGGCCAGTTTGTCGAGATTGACCAGTAGATATTCCGGGTGCTCCGAGAGGACCATCTGCACGAAGTTGCTCCCGATAAAACCGCCCCACCTGAAACTAGTATTCTTCATAGTTGCCTCAAGAAATGTTCAGCCCCTGCTGCCACGATTGAATCGCACCGCCCACCAGGCTCTGCATTTTACTGCAGTCGAATCGGCTGTTCAACGTGGTGCCGGCAGGGATAGTCGCCGCTGGCGCAGGCCTCAGGTCCGCCTCATTTCGAGCCGCTCGAAAATAAACTCGGGTCACGTCGAAGCGGCTACGTACCGGCACTGGAAGATGAAATAACCCCTCGGCTCGAGCCTCAGCAGTTCGCAGCGGCCGCGGCCACCTCCGTCGTGGGCGTGGGGGAGCCCACCTGGTCGTCCACCACAGTCAGCTGGTTGCCCGACCTTGGCCGCTCGGTCAGTTTCGTGATGAAGTTGTTGCCGTGCAGGCCGTACGTCCACTTGACGCGGACCAGGCAGTATGAGCAGACGGCTCCCAGCAAGCCGTTCTCGCCCGCCAGCTTGCTTCGCCCGTCTTCGTTTATCGGATTGGGCGTATCCGTTTCGCTATACGGCCGGTCGACGTCCCGTCAAAGACGAAGTCCGTACTGAAATGCAGGACCCATTTGCCGCTATCGCGCCGACCGCTCCCCGAGATTTCCCGCCGCGTGGGCGTTGACGCGATGCGCCACTCCATATGCGTTTCGGCCCCATTGACATCCGTGTAGGCCACACAGTTCAGGATGGCATCGGAGCCTTCGACCGCTCTCCCGCATCTGCTCCATGTCTGTCAATATCGAACTCGGGCGGTCGTAACAGTGGAACCTCGAACTCTTTTGTTTGTCGCAGACAGCCGCAAGATCGGCTCCCGAGCATTCCTCGACCACCAAGGATCGCAACCACAGGCTTAGCCATTGGCGTATGCCTCATCATGAAGCGTAACGTCGTCCTCACTGTACGGAGAGTCGGGTCCTCGTTCACGGCGGTCGCTTTTCGGCTGTTTTCTTCCTTGCATGCTCAGGGTCGCATCCAGAAGCGCACAACTAACGGTATCATCACTGCGGCGGCTCCTTCAGCACCAGCTTCATCTTGCGTGAGTGAGTGACTCAAATAGTCCCGGCGTCCGTCCACCAACCATCGAGCACATCGTATGCGAGCCGGCCCCTGGCGATATAGGCATTGTTGACATCGGTGATTTCCAGTTCGCCGCGAGCCGAGGGCTTGAGGGTGCGAATGATGTCGAAAACCTCGCCATCGTAGAAGTACACACCGATAATCGCATAGTCGCTCTTGGGGGCCTGGGGCTTCTCCTCAATCCCCAGCACCATCCCGTCGCGGATTTCGGCCACGCCAAATCGTGTGGGGTCGGCACCTGCTTGAGCAGGAGCCGGGCCCCCTGGCCTTGCGCGGCAAACGCTCTGGCGTAGGTCTTGAGCGAACCCTGGAAGACGTTGTCGCCGAGGATCACCGCCAACGATTGGCCATTGGCGAAGTTCTCCGCCAATCCCAAAGCCTGTGCGATTCCACCGGCTTCGTCCTGGACCTTGTATGTGAACCGACAGCCAAACTCCTTTCCCGAGCCCAGCAGGCCCACGACGTCGCCCATGTGTTCGACACCGGTGACAATCAGAATCTCCTCGATGCCGATGCCGGTAAGTCTCTCGATGGGATAGTAGATCATGGGCTTCTGGCCCACAGGGAGAAGATGCTTGTTGGTGACCTTCGTCAGGGGCCGAAAGACGCGACCCCGTCCCGCCGGCGAGCACAATGCCGCTCATGTTCATAACCACCATCCTCAGATTGGCCGGCTTCATGTGACGCCCCGTTCGTCGCCGGATCGGCATGTCGCCTCAAGATCCTGAGTAACGGTACGACGCTCATCGGCCTGCCGTGCCCTTCGTCGCTGAAAGTGTTTGACAGTACCTCCGAAAAGGTGCTATATTACCACGACTTATAAGAATAAGGGAGTGTAGCTCAGTCGGCAGAGCAACGCACTTTTAATGCGTAGGTCCTGGGTCCGAGTCCCAGCACTCTCATTCTCCTGCTCCGTTTGACCGCCACCCACCCGCATCGTCGCTCCTGACCTTAGCGACTTCCATATTCGTCCTGCTGGCTTTCGTGGACGTCGCCATCGGCGGACTCAACCATTGATGATAAAGAACATTGGTCCGATCGACGAATCACTTGAGACTGAGTTCAGCATTTGCTAAGACTGCACTTACAGGAAAAGCGACGTCGGCGGAGTCTGCTGGTGAACCGGTTCATGGTTTTGGGCACCTGACCTGCCTGGCCGGGCAGGGGCGGGTCGCCCTGTATTCCAATGGACCGCGACCAGTAAAATGGGGCCGAGAGCAGAAGACCGGACACAGATAAGGAGCCACTTTTGGAGTCTATTTTGCCTAGACCGGAGGCTTATAGCTCGGCGCGGTTATTAGGATCCCAGGAGGAGGTCACCACGTGTTGCCCTTGTTCTGCGCCGTGCGGCAAGCCTCCAGGACATCTCCATTCTGAAAAACATACATCCCTGCATAGACCACTTGTCCTCGGCTTTCGCTCTCGGCGGCTGTTCGTACCAGTTTAGGTTTTGTCCAAGGCTAAGGACAGGAGGGTATGACCATGAGAGGGCTCAACACAATCTCGTTCATTCCGAGCAGTTCTGCCAGTTTGTGTCCATCGTGGAATGACAGCGTCTCCCGCCACTCTGGGGCGGAGACTGCGACGGGCAACCCGGTCAATCGCACAAAATGCACTGGCCAACAACCGCCCGACTTGACCTAACTGGCACGGACGTGAGCCTGTCCGGCGAGGCCCTGGCCGGACGACTTCCTCTGCACCGCCTCCGGGGTCCGAATCTGAAATATCCACATTCTCTGGGCGACAACGTGCCCAAGTAGGGGCCGGACAACGTGACGCCTCTACGCAACATATCCCCGGCGAAGGTCCCAACGGGGCCAGCCGGGCGAATTGCTCTGGAGCCAGAGCTTCTCACCGGCTCATAATACGGTCCAGGCCGTCCACAACGGACCGAAAAAGACCTAACCACCCCCTCCACGGGCCTATATCTCTCCGACCACCAGAGGCAGGCCTATCAGTACGATTTCTGCGTGGCAGACCAGCCGTTCGCTGAGCAGGAAGCACACTCTTACCGGCCGGCCGTCAGCCTCACCGGGGTTCAGCCTGAATTATGCCCTTGGGTGGAAGACGACGTCACTCAACGGGCAGCTGAGGCAGCGCCGTCTCGCGGGCTCAGGACCAGTTGAACTGGACGCCTATGACCTGATGCACGAGCACAACGCCCCCCGTCGGCCTGGCCTTCGTCATCGACAGCGGTGCCGACACGACACCCCTGAGACCTGGGCGACGCCCCCGACAGCAACCGGAAATTTCCGGCTGCTAAAATGCTGGCCTATCCCGGAGCACGGCGGGGAGCCTGATCTGTCACCAGACGGTAGCCCGCCCCACCAGCAGCCACGAGACGCATTCTACCGGGCACGCGGGTCAGCCTGGAAAAGTGAAGCCGACCTGGATAGGGACGGACGATGGAATCAACAACCTCGATCCATCCACTGACACCGCCAACCAGGAAAATTAGCCGCGACGATGGCCTCGAACTGCCTGTGATTATTGCCCCACCTCGGACTCGCTGCAGCGGACTATACGGTGACGCGGACCAGCTATCTGGCAAAGAGTGCGTACGTGAACGTCTGGTGTGACTGGAACCGTGACGGAGACTGGCAATGACACGATCATCGCCACTCACGAGACGCTGATTCCAAAGCCGGCGGTGCAAGACCACCAGCCGACGATTCCCGGCATCGGAACTTATACATTCATATAGATACCCATCGGCCGGACCGGCGCCGCCGACTCGCGGTGCGGCGATGACATCTTGCCATCTCTGCTCGGAAATGGTGATGCGCACCCAGATCGGTGCGGTGTCATCGGCCTCAGGATGCCAGCAGGTGAAGGATGGGCTTATGAACGTATACGTCCCGATGCCAGGAATCGTCGGCTGGTGGTCTTGCACCGCCCACTCGGGAATCAGCGTACCGTCAGTGGCGATGATCGTGTCATTCCAGTCTCCGTCACGGTTCCAGTCGCACCAGACGTTCACATAGGCGTTCTTAGCCAGATAGCTGGTCCTCGTCACCGTATAGTCCACTGCGGCCAGTCCGAGGTGTGGCATAATCACAGGCAGTTCGAGGCCATCGTCGGCGCCATCCTGGTTGGCGGTGTCGGTGGATGGATCGAGGTTGTTGATTCCATCGTCGTCCGGGCCGAGGTCGGCTTCACTTTCCAGACTGACCCGCGTGCCCAGGTAGAACGCGTCTCGCGGCTGCTGGTGCAACGGTCCGTGGGGCGGGCTACCGGTCTGGTAGACGGTGGGGAAACTGCCTGCCATGCCACCGGGGTAGGCCAGCATTTTGACCGCCGGGAAGTTACCGGTGCTGTCGGGAGCGTCGCCCAGGTCATACTGAGGTGTCGTGTCGTCACCGCTGTCGATGACGAAGGCCAGGCCGACGGGAGCGTTGTCGTACTCGTGTCCGTCCGGGTAGTCCATAGGCGTCCAGTTCACCTGGTCCTGGGCCAGCGAGACGGCGCTGTTGTTCCACTGCCATTGCAGTGACGTCGTCTTCCATCCAAGGGCGTAGTTCGGGCTCAACTCGGTGACGCTGACGGCCAGCCAGTAGGTGGTTCCTTCCTGCTGCACGAACGGCTCATCCTGCACGCAGAAATCGTACTGATAGGCCTGCCTCTGGTGGTCGGAGAGATACAGGCCGGTGGAGGGGTCATACCAGTCTTCCGGTCCGTTGTGGACGGTTTGGACCGTGTACTGGCCCGGTGAGAAGCTCTGGCTCCAGAGCAATTCGCCCGGCTGGCCCCATTTGGGACCTTCACTGGGGATGTTTGCGTAGAGACTCAACTCCAACGTCAGGTTGGCCGGCCCCTCTTTGGGCACGTTGTCGCCCAGGAACGAGGCCCAGATGTGGATGTTCCGGATCGGGCCGGAGGCGGTGCAGAGAAAGTCGTCGGCCAGGGCCGCGCTGGACAGGCTCACATCCGTGCCGGTTGAGGTCAAATCGGGCAGTTGTGGCCAGTGCATTTTGTGCGATTGACCGGGTTGCCAGTCGCAGTCTGCCGCCAGGATGGCGGGAGATGCTGTCAATCCCACGATCGACACGAATAGAACTGGTAGAACTGCTCGGAGTGAACGAGATTGTGTTGACCCTCTCATGGTCATACCCTCCTGTCCTTAGCCTTGGACAAAACCTAAACTCGTACCAACAGCCGCCGAGAGCGAAGCGCCGACGGGGGCGAATCATCTTCCGGGTGTTGTCTTTTCAGAATCGAGATGTATAGAGGCTTGCCGCACGGCGCGGAACAGCGAGGCGACGCACGTGGTGACCTCCTCCTGAGATTGTCATCGACCCGCACCGACTATAGCACGCGTCCGCCAGAAATCAACTCAAAAGTGGCTTTTTATCTGTTCAGGTCTGTCTTTTTCGGACCTCAGGCCCGTTGTTGGTCACAGGAGGATGGGCAATCTGCCCTGTCCGGCCAGGCAGGTGGGATTGCCCCAAAATCATGACCGGCTCACCATCGGACTCCGCCGAACGTCGCTTGTCCTGTAAGTGCAGTCTTTGCAAATGCTTAACTGAGTCTCAAGTCATTCGTGGATCGGACCGATGTTCATAGAGACGGTGGTTGAGTCTGCGCCGATGGCGCGGTTCACGAAAGCCGGCAGGATGAATCTGGAAGTCACAAAGGTCAGGAGCAGCGATGCGGGTGAGGTGGCGGTCAACCGGAGCGGAGAATGAGAGTGCTGGGACTCGAACCCAGGACCTACGCATTAAAAGTGCGTTGCTCTGCCAACTGAGCTACACTCCCATATTCTTATAAGTCGTGGTAATATAGCACCTTCTCGAAGGAACTGTCAAACACTTTCAGCAACAAAGGGCACGGCAGGCCGATGAGCGTCGTACCGTTGCTCAGGATCTTGAGGCGACATGCCGATCCGGGCGACGAACAAGGCGTCACATGAAGCCGGCCAATTTGAGGATGCTGTTATGAACGTGAGAGGCATTGTGCTCGCCGGCGGGACGGGGTCGCGTCTTCGGCCCCTGACGAAAGTCACCAACAAGCACCTTCTCCCTGTGGGCCAGAAACCCATGATCTACTATCCCATCGAAAGACTTACCGGCATCGGCATCGAGGAGATTCTGATTGTCACGGGTGTCGAGCACATGGGAGACGTGGTGGGGCTGCTGGGCTCAGGAAAGGAGTTTGGCTGTCGCTTCACGTACAAGGTCCAGGACGAAGCCGGTGGAATCGCGCAGGCTTTGGGATTGGCGGAGAACTTTGCCAATGGCCAATCGGTGGCGGTAATCCTCGGAGACAACGTCTTCCAGGGAGACCTCAACGAGCACGCCAGATTGTTTGCCGAGCAGGGACAGGGGGCGCGGCTGTTGCTCAAGGAGGTATCCGATCCGGAGCGTTTCGGCGTGGCCGAGATACGTGACGGCATGGTCCTGGGGATCGAGGAGAAGCCCAAGGCCCCGAAGTCCAACCACGCCATCATCGGCGTCTATTTCTACGATTCCACTGTCTTCGACATCATCCGGACGCTAAAGCCCTCTGCCCGCGGGGAATTGGAGATCACCGACGTAAATAACGCGTATATTCGCAAAGGCCAGTTGGCCTACGATATCCTTCAGGGATGGTGGACGGACGCCGGGACGTTTGAGTCACTGGCTCGCGCCAATGAGTTAGTGCTGAAGGAGCCGCCGCAGTGATGTGTGAGTATATGCTTCCGGACGCGACTGTGCGTATCAAGGAAGGGAACAGCCGAAACGCGACTGCTGTGAACGAGGACCCGCCTGTGCTGTACCGTGACGACGTTACGCTTCATGATGAGGCATACGCCAATGGCTAAGCCTGTGGTTGCGATTCTTGGTGGTCGAGGAATGCTCGGGACCGATCTTGCGGCCGTTTGCGCCGAGAGAGGGTTCGAGGTTCACTGCTACGACCTGCCTGAGTTCGACGTCACCGATGTCGAGCATTTGCGGAAAGCGGTGGAGACCTCAGACGCTATTGTGAACTGCGCGGCCTATACCGACGTTGATGGTGCGGAAACCAACGTGGCGCTGGCCCATCGCGTCAACGCCCATGCGGCGGGGCAGCTCGGCGAGCTGGCTGCCCAATACGGCAAGTGGGTCCTGCATTTCAGCACGGATTTTGTCTTCGACGGAACGCTCGATCGGCCGTACGTCGAGACCGATGTGCCCAATCCCATAAACGAATACGGGCGAAGCAAGCTGGCGGGGGAAGAACTGCTTGCCAGGACCGGCTGCTCCCATTGTCTGGTTCGCCTCGAATGGACGTATGGTCTGCACGGCGACAACTTCGTCACGAAGCTGATCGATCGAGCCAAAACGGGCCAGCAACTGGCCGTTGTTGACGACCAGGTGGGCTCCCCCACGCCCACGATGTTGGTGGCCGAGGCGGTGTGCGAACTGCTGAGCCACCGAACGGAAGGTACGTTTCATCTGGCCAGCGCCGGCTACGTCAGTCGGTTCGGCGTGACACAGTTTGTTTTCGAGCGGCTCGGAATGGATGTGGACCTGAGCCCGTGTTCCAGCAACGAGTATCCAACGCCGGCCCGCCGACCGTTGAACAGCCGGTTCGATTGCGGTAAGATCCAGAACCTGTTGAACGAACCGATTGAATCGTGGCAGCAGGGGCTTGAACAATTCCTGAGGCAGCTATGAAGAGACTACTGGTTACCGGTGGGGCGGGTTTCATCGGAAGCAACTTCGTGCAAATGGTCCTCTCGGAGCATCCGGACTGCCTGCTGGTCAATCTCGACAAGCTGACCTACGCGGGCAACCTCGAGAACCTCGCCGAGTTCATCGAGCACAAGAACCACGTCTTCGTCCACGGAGACATCTGCGACGCTGCCCTGGTGGAGCGACTGATCGACGAGCATCAGATCGAGGCCATCGTCAATTTCGCCGCCGAGAGTCACGTGGATCGATCCATTACGGGGCCCAAGATCTTCATCGACACCAATGTCATCGGCACGCTGACGTTGCTCGAAGCAGCTCGCGACAAGAAGATCCAGCGGTTCCTCCAGGTCTCGACCGATGAAGTTTACGGCTCGCTCGGTTCCCAGGGCATGTTTACCGAGCAGACGTCGCTGAGCCCCAATTCGCCATACTCGGCCAGCAAGGCCTCGGCCGACCACCTCGTCCACGCGTTCGGCCATACCTGGGGCGTGCCCGTACAACATCACCCGCTGCTCCAACAACTACGGGCCGTATCAGTTCCCCGAGAAGCTGATCCCGCTGATGATCAACAACGCCATCAACGACAAGGAACTGCCCGTCTATGGCGACGGTATGTACGTCCGCGACTGGCTCTACGTCTACGACCACTGCACCGCGATCTGGGCGGTCCTCCAGAAGGCCCCGGTTGGCGAAGTCTACAACGTCGGAGGCTGCAACGAGAAGCCCAACCTCGAAGTGATCAAGCTCATCCTCGATCACGTGGGCAAGCCTGAGACGCTGATCCGCCACGTCAAGGACCGGCCCGGCCACGACCGCCGCTATGCCATCGACGCTGGCAAGATCATCAACGAACTGGGCTGGAAACCATCGGTGACGTTTGAGGAAGGCATCATCAAGACCATCGACTGGTACCTCGCCAACGCCAAGTGGCTCGCCAACATCGTCTCCGGCGACTACCAGAAGTACTACGACACCATGTACAGCAACCGCTGACCGCCCCCCGTTCGTAGTGTGCTCGTAAGAGCATACTCCTTATCGCGCGCAGCCGCCGCTTCCCGAAGAGATAACGCCTCACGGCGTCACTACGAACACCGAACGCGCTGGACTTGGTCGCCATTTCCTGCTACACTGTGCGCGAGATGTGCGAAGGGAAGCTCCGTGGCGAGAGGCTTCGACGACCCGCGAATCTGACTTCCCACCGGTCATCGTGGTTTGCGCATACCACCGTGCATCGCATATAACAACCGCGGAGAGTGTGAACTGTGGCAGGAGACGAACAATGCCAAGAGGTGGAATCATCAGGGCGAGGGCGATTGGCCTGACGATTTGCGTGGTGTTAATCTGTCTGGCTTCGTCGGGGCGAGGGGCGACTCTTCCGCCCGATCCGAACAATGCGGCCCTCTTGTACTATCAGGCGATGGTTCGCAGTCCCGATATGGATCGATTTCCCCCTGAGATAGTCAAAGGTGTACTCAGGGGCACTGCTAGCGCGGAGGATGTCAGGTTCTATGTGGGTCGGTGGGGGTACGGGGCCGTGGTTGAGACGGTCGCGGCCGCAGCCCAAACGCCTCAGTGCCATTGGGGGCTGCGGATTCTAGGCCCGGCCTTTGAAGGTGAAGCAGTGAACCATGTAAAGGCGATCGAGTTTCTCTTTGGGTCTAGTGCGCGCGTTCTCGCCGAAGATGGCAGGTGCACCGATGCATTTGAGCAGCTTAGGTGTTTACGTCGATTCGCCGCTCACGCCGCCGGTGACCCGAGTCTCAGCGAAGTCCTTCCCTGGGATCTCGAAAACTCTGCGCTGAACTTCTGGCGATACACAATGGGGATCGTGCCATTAGACGAGGAGTCATTGGCATGGTTGGAAGACAAACTGACCTTCGATCCGATCCCTCCCGACTGGTTGCCCACACTACTCGATTTCCATCGTGGCCGAACTCTCCTTGCCTTGAACGCGGATAGTCCCGTTCTAACGAGCATCAGGACAAACATACCCACAGCGAGTTCTCCCGCCTACCGAGCAAAGGTGGAGGCCTACACTAACATGACTGACGAGGAGCTTATCGAACTAATCCGCCAGGCATACCAAGCCTATCTGGACGATGTCTTCGAGGTATTGGAGACCGACCTGCCTTTTGAAGAGGGCTACCAAAGACTCAATTCGCTGGCGGAAGCTCTTCGGCAGGCTGCATTGGATGAACCGACGATTATCATAGACTTGCTGATTGTTGCAGGCAGAACACCTGAGAATTATAGGGGGCTCTTTCTTCACGAAGCGCAACTGGATGCTTTGCGAGTGGCCGTGGAGATATACCGAGTGCATGTCCAGACGGGACAACTGCCCCAAATGCTTCCCGACAACCTACCGAAAGATCCCTACAGCGGCGATGATTTCGAGTACGAAGTGACGTCCGAAGGGTTTATCTTACGTTGTGCCGGTAAGATGGCCTATGGAGACGTTCCTGTGCAATTCGATTTCAAAGTCCGGCATTGAGACGCGATCAAGGGGAAGTCACCGATGGTAATCGGGGGAACAACAGCGGAGAGTGTGAACTGTGGCAGGAGGCGAACGATGCCAAGAGGTGGAATGACCAGGGCGAGGGCGATTGGCCTGACTATTTGCGTGGTGTTGATCTGTCTGGCCTCGTCGGGGCGAGGGGCGGTTCTTCCGCCCGATCCGGACAATGCGGCACTGCTGTACTATCAGGCGTTTCTGGCGTGTCCGGAACCTCCGGAACGGGAGTTGCCGAGGCCCTCCCGGTCACGACGTGGTCTTGAAGGCATCTACGGCCGGTTAAGCAACCAGGAATGCGCTCTGAATCAACTCGAGGAGGGAGCGGAGCCGGATGATCTGGTTCGAGAGTACGTACAGATGTGTGGGGATGCAATCGAATTGACGGAGAAGGCGATCCTTTTGCCTCACTGCGACTGGGGAACGCTGTATTCGCAAGGGTTCTTGTATCGGGCTCGGTACGTTCCGCCGATGAGGCTGTTGGCACGCGTTTTGTGTGCCGATGCCCGAATTCTCGCCGCCGATGGCGATGGCCGCGCCGCCCTCCAACGCGGTCTGTCGGTACATATGCTAGTTGAGCACATCGGCAGCTATACGAATCTCTCGTTCCTGATGGGGATGGACGTCGACCAGCGTATGCACCTTTGCATTCGCCAGGTCTTGGGATCGGCATCCGTGGATGTGGAGACCATCCGATGGCTCAAGGCACAGATTGCCCCCTTGCAGGTCGCCCCCGATGCGTCCGAAAGGCCTCTGGAGGGAGGCTTCGAACTCTTGCTCCGGACGCTCCGCAACCGAGATAAGACACTGTCGCGCATCCGGAGCAGTATGGCGGAAGCCGGTAGGGAAGAGATGGCCAAGGGGCTCACCGATGAAGAACTGGTGACGCGAGTGGAAGAGTCGTACCTCACAGCGATCGATTCCCTGGAAGGCGTCATGGCCAGCGATCTGCCCTATGAAAAAGCGTGTTCGCAGATCCAGAGCCTCCTGGCTGATCTGGAGGCTAAGGTCAAGGATGATCCCGTTGCGCAGTATCTTGCGCGAGATGTCGTGAAGATGGCAGGGGATTCGCTTACCCTCTACAGCGCTCAGATCAGCAGCTTGGCACGTTTCAATGCTCTGCGAGCGGCTCTGGAGTTGTACCTGATCCATGCCAAGACCGGCACACTGCCTGAGGAACTCCCCGCCGGCTTGCCTGAAGACCCGTTCAGCCGTTCCCCTTTTCAATACGAGAAGACCGAACAAGGCTTCATACTTCGTCCTAACGTCGACAAAGTCTACGACCATCGCGTAGAGGAATTCGTATTTGAGTTGAAGCCGTGACCTCGCAGCCGGATCATGGCGCCGACGTAACCTCTGATGTCGACTATGCATCCAAACTGCTCGGGAACTAATGCGTGAAGGGACTTCGACAACGCGAGCGATCACCCAAACGCTATTAGTGAAGGACTATGTCGTCTGCCCGTCGGCTGGCCCCGAAAGGCAAGGCCTGATGGCGACGAATCCAGCAAGAAAAGTAAACAAAAAGGTGTTATCTTCATCTGTGAACCGGATAGTCGGTCCTCCCGTGTCCATGGCGAATCGTGAGACCTTCACGCTAATCGAGTTGCTGGTGGTGATCGCGGTCCTCACCTTGCTGCTGGCGTTGTTGCTGCCCGCGCTGGCGCGGCGGGAGCAGGCCCGGCGCGCCGCTTGTCTGAGCAACCTCCGCCAACTGACGATGGCCTGGATCGGCTATGCCCACCAGAACGATGGAAGACTCGTCTCCGGCGTCGCCTTTCAGCGGCCTGACGAGACGCCAGGTGTTGAGAATCTCGAAGGTTGGATGGGCACCGCCTTCTATTTCGGCGGAAATCGCAGTGCCCTGCTCAAGGACTCTGAAAAGGGGGCCTTGTGGCCTTACACACAAGACATCGATTTATACCGGTGCCCGAGCGGGCGGGCCGGACACCTTGCCACGTACGCAATCGTCACTGTGGTCTGGCCTGCTACGAGAAGGGGCTGTCGTACACGATGATGAGCAGGACTAACCCTGATATGAAAGAGGAGGCGATGGCGATGTATGCCGAGTGTCGCCGATTGGCACCGTTTCATTGGAAGGCCTACCAGGGGGGCGATCCGAACGTCATTCGTAAGCTCACCGTGTACCTGGAGAAGGTGCATCCCTTCCTGTCCGGAAAACAGCGGAACAAAGAAGGCCTCATTGGTTTCGCTGAGGGGTGTGAAGCGATGGAGCTGTATCCGTTGGCGGCCCACGCGCGATGGAAACTTGCCTTGATCGATTCCGACCATCTCCAGAGCCATGTGAAGGCCTTCCTGGACCTTATCGAGAGGTGCGGCGGTCAGGACGCTGATTGGTTTCGAAGACAATTCCGATTCTCGTCGGAGAGGTGATGTGCGACAGTGACCCGCTCAGGGGAGGATTGATAGGGCAACCAGCGGCCGGGCTCCATGGCTTCTCTCTGGTATTCCCTGCACGTGCCTGGGAAATGCGGCGGCGGAGCGGGATTTTTCTTGTCTTTCACGTGCGGCTGAGGTATCAAGAATGGTGATCAGCGGTTGATTTTGCACCTTTGGTCTGACCACCCGTTTACGCCGGATCGACGGCCCGGCTGCCGCCGATGTGGGAGAGGCCGGCGATGAGTGCCAATGGGACGGAGGTAAGGCTGTGGTAACCGTCGCTCGCATTTCTGTGTCTGCTGTTTGGCTCGGTCGTACTCACACGGCGTGCCTAGGCCCGCATCCCTCTGCATCCGCGACGCGGTCCCTTGTTCCGTAATCATCTGGAGGATAACGAATTCCCAACAGTTCCCTAATCGATCCTGAACACGAATGTCGTAGAAGTGCGTGCTCTGTATACAAGTTGCTACTGAATGCGTCATTTGAAGGACCCTGAAACATGAGGAACCGTTGTCACAAAGGATTCACACTGATCGAACTGCTGGTCGTCATCGCCATCATGGCGGTCCTGATCGGGATATTGGTGCCGGCCCTGAATCGCTCCAGGGAACAGGCCCGATTCGTCGTCTGCAAGTCGAACCTCAAATCGTATGGCGTTCTGGCCTTCATGTATATCGACGATAATGACGGCAAGATGCCGGACGCCTGGACCAGTTTCTATAACAAGCATGAGGAGTATCGTGGCGAGCCGCACCGGTACTGCCGGTGGCACAACCCGGATTACGATCTCGAGAAGTACCCCGAATACGCCGGGCCGTTCTGGCCGTATCTGAAGGGCAAGGGCGTTCACATTTGCCCATCCTTCCCCCGGATCGCGCACGAATACGGCCCCTCGCATCCGCAACACGTCGAAAGTGTGCCGATTGTACCGAACTATAATTACTCCATGAACTCCTACCTCAGCGTGAAGAACGCCATCAGCGTCAAACGCCATTCCGAGGTCTTCTTCTTCGGCGAGGAGAATCTCTGGATTACCGAACCCTACAATATCTATGCCTTCAACGACACCGCCATGTGCGTCTATCAACAGTGGGACAGTTTCGGTACGTTCCACCTGACGCGCGATCCGGAAGAAGGCGTGGTCAATGCGGTCTTCCTCGACGGCCAGGTTCAGACCGTGCATCGAGAAGATTCCTGGAAGTACAGTGCGCCGGACGGTTATAAGAAATCCCCCTTGAACGATCAGGCCCTCTGACGGGCCCTCACCACACTTCAGCAATCTAAGGAGAAAGAGGCATGAAAAGGCTCACGTGGCTATTTCTATTGGTAGCGCTGGCGGTCCCGCTTCAGGCGTCTGTGACCGAACCGGCAGGGCTGTGGGAATTCAATGGGCCCGATTACACGGCGGCCACCATCGGCCAGCCGCTGGAACTGGTTGGGTCGTTGGAGGAAATCTACGGCATCAACGACGATGACGGCGCCATCACGATCGGTGAAGGCAGCTACTTCATCTGCACGCATGGCATCGCCCCGAACGGCGGGGGGACCAAGGTCAACCAGTGGACCCTGATGATCGATTTCGCGTATCTGCCCAGCAGCCGGAACGATCCGCCGAACGGGTACAACGACCTGTTCCAGACCGATCCAACCAATGCGGACGATTCCGACTGGACCATCAACTCATCCGGCGCGGTCGGGATCAGTGACGTGGGCTATACCGATTCGGCGGGTTTCGTGACCGAAGCCGACGTCTGGTACCGCATGATCGTGGTGGTCGAGAATGGCGTTCGGCAGGACGTGTATTTCGACGGTGCGGAGGTCCTTAAGGGTACCCAACAGGGCATCGACGGACGCTTCAGCCTGGCCGATACGCTGCTGCTGTTCTGTGCGGGCAACAACCAGGATGGCGACGATGCTCCGATCGATATCACCACGGTGGCGATCTGGGACAAGCCGCTTAGCGACAGCGAGATCCTGACGCTCGGCCTGGCCGGTGACTCTGTCATCGTCGAGAACGTGGCGCCACCGTCGATGCCGGTGCGAATCAGAGCGTCACCTTGGATGAGACCGGTACGGCCGTCGTCAATCTCAGTGGCATCATCGTCGATGACAGTGACGATCTGACCGTGACCTGGCAGAAGGTCGCCGGTCCCGATACCATCACCATCGACCCAGCCAACGATCCTAATACGACCGTCACCATCACCGCGCCGGGCCAGTACACCCTCGAACTGTCCGTCAGCGATGGTGAGTACACAATGACCGATCGAGTCGTGATCGGCGCGTGGTCCCAGGACTCTGGCGGCCTGCTCGTTCACTGGGACTTCGAAGAGCCCTGGAATGGCCAGACCGTCAAGGACGTTTCGGGCAACAACAACGACGGTGCGATTGTTGACGGCGCCGACGGCATCTCCGAATACACGGCCGCCAAGGTCGGGCAGGGCATCAACCTGCTCAGCGACGATCTGACCCAAGAGGGCGATTGGCTGGCGCTGGATCTGGTGCTGCCTGACAGCGGCACCATCGCGATGTGGGTCAAGCCCATCAATTTCTATAACTACCATTCCATCTTCGACAATTCCGGCAACGGCGACGACTGGGAGATGTGGATTTATGGTGATTCCCGCGCTCGCTTCCGCGTGGAAAGCGATACGGCTGTGACGGCCAATCTGAACACGCTGGCCGACGACGGCGATGGTCAGGATAAGTGGTGGCATTTCACGTGTACCTGGGCCCGCGATCCCAATCAGCCTGGACAGGTCACCACCCAGTTGTATGTCAATGGCGAGTTGATGGAGGAGGCGACGGGAACCTGGATCGATCCGGGCACGACCTTCTTCGTTGGCGGTGGGAATCCGAACAACAATTTCTGTAACAGCACATTTGACGAGGTGCGGATCTACGACAAGGTATTGTCATCTGAAGAGGTCCTCTCTGTCGTCTATCCCGACAACAAGCCGCCGGTCGTCAACGCAGGCGAAGACCAGACCGTCTGGCTCACGGAATCCGGGTCGGTATCAGTCACCCTGGCCGGTACGGTCGAGGACGTCGACGGCAGCCCGGTTGGCGAAGTGACTCAATCGTGGCAGATGATTGACGGGCCTGCTGCTGTGACGATCGACGATGCGACCAGTGCGCAGACGACCGTGGTCATCACGATCCCCGGGATCTATACGTTTTCGCTCACGGCTGATGACGGGCAGCTTACCGATACCGATGAAGTGATCATCGACGTCTGGCCTTTCGGTGATTCGGGCTTGATCGTCCATCTGCCTCTCGATGGCGATGTTCGTGACGTCGCCGGTGGCTTCTCCACGATGCTGGTGGACGGTGCCGACGGCCAGCACGAGTACGTCGAAGGCGTCGAGGGACAGCGCCTCCAATTGTCCGGGACGCAGGACAACAGCGATAACGACTACGTCTCGATCGATTTCGTGTACGCCGACAATGGTTCGATCTCTCTGTGGTTCCAGCCGACCCAGCTTTACAACTACAACAGTATCCTCGACAACAGTGGCGACGGCAATGATTGGGAAATGTGGGTCTACGGCACTGGCGAGTTCGCCGGCCGCATTCAGACGGGTTATGTCCGAGGCTTCTATATGGAGGCTCAGGTTTGGTATCACATCGTGATGACCTGGTATCGCAACACGGACAATCCGTCACTCGTCGATCAGAAGTTGTACATCGACGGCGAGCTGGTGGCGACGAACGAGTCCGAGTGGGTCGATCCCGGGGCCACCGTCTTCCTGGGCGGCGGCAACAGTGGCAACGAAGACTGCAATGGCCTCTTCGACGAGTTCCGAATCTACGACCGGGCTTTGTCCCTCGAAGAAGTCCAGACCCTCGCGAACGTGGAGGAGTAAGAGGTCTACCCGAGAAACGTGAAAGGCAGTGCCCCGAACTGACTGACCAGCCCGGCACATACTCGCCTGATGCAAGAATGCCGCATACGCTTACTTTTGAGCGTATGCGGCATTCTTCATTGAGACCGCTGCTCATGTTGGCCAAAGTCCCGCCAGTCCGCCACGCACCAGCCCCGTCCTTGCCATACAATCCGCGTCCGATGATGCTTTTGCTTCTTCAGGGCGGAATCCGAGCATTTTCTGTCGCGTCTCAAGGATATCTCAAGAGGAGGAGATCCTTGCGGGAAGGCCTCCAGGCAAGGGGCATGAAGCAGATTCCCGAGGGCATTTGCGTGTTTTGCCCGGAAACTCGGGTGGCCGGGCGCCGTATCGACAGTCGCCCGGCGCGGTTGGCCGTCGGGAACCGTTGGAATGTGTGCCGCCCACCAATCGAAATCTGCTCCTGACATGGAAATGGCCTTATGAAGAAACGACGACTCCAGGTTCTCTGGCTCACGGTGGGAATAGTTACCGTCCTGCTCGTATTTCTGTCGCTGATATCCGGGTTTCTGGAGAAATGGCTCTGGATGCGGGAATTGGGCTATCAGGCGATCTTCTGGCGCATTTGGCTGACCAAGTGGTCGCTATTCGTCGTATCGTTTCTGTGTGTGTTTGTTTATCTGTCGATCAACTTCCGCCTGATGAACAAGACGCCGCTGGACAATCCGTGGAGGGCTCTCCGACAGGTCCACGGAGGCCAGATGGGGGAGTCGGTGCCTCTTCATCGCGTTCCGTGGACGCTCAGCTACCTTCTCATATCCGGGTTCGTCGCGGTCATGTTTGCCTTGACCTTTTATCCCCAATGGGACGCATACTTGCGATTTCGTTGGGGAGGAGCGACGGGGATAGCCGATCCGGTTTTTCACGCCGACACGGGTTTCTACCTTTTTCAGTTGCCATTCTATAAGCTAATACAGGATGGCCTCCTGATGCTGGCCTTCCTCACGGCGGCACTGATCTTCGGGGCGTACCTGCTGACCGGGGCCTTTCGCCTGACCTCGCCGCATCGGGTGCAAGCGGAGCGACGCACGGTCGCACATCTGTCGGTCCTGGTGGCCGTCTTCTTTGCGGTGTGGGCATGGGGCTACTACCTCGACCGCTATGAGTTGATGTATTCGACTCAGGGCGTCGTCTACGGCGTCGGGTATACCGCCTATCACATGACCCGCATCAGCCTCTGGATCATGCTGGTGGCTTCTATCGCTCTGGCTCTGGCCACCCTGGTCAATGTCTTCGTGCCGCGATTCGTGGCTCTGGTCGCTGCGGTCGGAGGCTATTTTCTACTCTATTTCGTCGTTCTGATCGTCCTGCCGGTCTTGGTTCAGAAGTTCTGGGTCGAGCCCAGCGAGCTGGAACTGGAGACCCCGTATCTGAAGAACAACATCGAATTCACGCGGAAGGCCTTTCAACTCGACCAGATCGAGGAGAAGCAGTACCCAGCGCCTGACGGATCTGACCCAGAGTGATGTTGCCAAGGATCAGGACACGATAAACAACATCCGCCTCTGGGACTGGCGACCGCTATTGCAGACATACCGGCAGACCCAGGAGATCCGCCTGTACTACGAGTTCTACGATGTGGACGTGGGGCGGTATCATCTTTCCGACGGATACCACCAGGTCATGCTCTCGGCGCGTGAGTCTGGCGCCGCAGCTTCCACCCAAGGCCCGGACATGGGTGAACGAACGCCTCCAGTTCACACACGGCTACGGCCTGGTGATGAACTTCGTCTCGAAGCAGGTCGGCGAGGGCTTTCCGGAATACATCGTCGAGAACATCCCTCCCGATTCATCCTATGGCCTGACCGTCGATCAGCCGGCCGTCTACTACGGTGAGAAGATGCCGGGGTATCGCATCGTGGCAACCAAGATCAAGGAGTTCGATTACCCCAAGGGCAATGAGAATGTGTACACAGCCTATCAGGGCACGGGGGGCATTCCGCTCAACAGCTTCTGGAAAAGGCTGTTGTTTGCCTGGACGCAGGCAGATATCAATATCCTGATCACGTCCTATCTGACGCCCGAGAGCCGGATTCAGATCTGGAGGCAGGTCCGCGACCGTGTCAACAAGATCGCGCCTTTCCTGCAACTCGATGAGGACCCCTATCTGGTGCTCAGCGAAGGCAAGCTCTACTGGATTCAGGATGCTTATACCGTCTCGAACCGATTTCCTTATTCCGAGCCCTACGGGGCCTCCTGGGCTCGGATCAATTACGTCCGCAACTCGGTCAAGGCGGTGGTCGACGTCTATAACGGATCCGTTACGTTTTATGCGATCGAGCCGAACGATCCGGTGCTGGAGGTCTATCGCCGCGCCTGGCCCGGCGCGTTTAAGGACCTGAGCGAGCTATCGCCCGATTTGAAGAAGCATCTGAGGTTTCCCGAGGGCCTGTTTAACATTCAGGCGGACATGTACAGGACCTATCACATGACCGATCCGCAGGTCTTTTACAATCAGGAAGACCTCTGGACTCTTTCTCAGGAGAAGTACGCCGGGACGCCGGTTCGACTCCAGCCGTATTACATCCTGATGCGTCTGCCCGGCACGGACGTCCTGGAATATCTCCTCATGACGCCGTTCACACCCCAGGGCAGGGACAATATGATTGCGTGGATGGCCGCAAAATGCGACTTTCCCGAGTATGGGCATAGGCTGGTCTATCAGCTCCCCAAGGAGAAGCTGACCCTCGGTCCGCTCCAGATCGAGGCGATGATCGATCAGACGCCTCTGATCTCGGAGCAGCTTTCGCTGTGGGACCAGAGAGGCTCGCGCGTGATTCGCGGAAACCTGGTCATCATTCCGATCGACAACTCGTTTCTCTACGTCGAGCCGGTCTACCTCACGGCCGAAGGAACCAACATCCCGCAGCTCAAGCGTGTCATCGTCATCTCCGGCGACAAAGTCGCCATGGAACCGACGTTGGAGCAAGCCGTTGCGGCCGTCTTCGGGCAGACTCAGCCCAAGCAAACCGTCGTCTCCGCCCCCGCCCAGCAGAATGCGCTCGTTCAGGCGAGGGCGGCACTGGCCGCGGCCCAGAAGGCGATTGAACAGGGACAGTGGCAGGAATTCGGCAAGGCGATGGAGGAACTGAAGAAGGCTCTGAGCACCGAGCCAAAGTGAGAGACGCCTGCGACCCACGGGCTGGCGGCCGGACGGAGCAGACGGCGGCCGCAGATCGTCAGGCCACTTCGACGTCTGCGTAGTGTTGCCAGATGCCGTGCAAATTGCACTTTAGCGTCACAACCAGAGAGATTGGCTTGTCTCTGAGATTTTCCCCCAGGACCACAGCGAACCTTGTCTTGGCTTTCAGATAGCCGTGCGAGCGGAAGACTGCCGTGCCGGCGGGCTCATTTCCGATGCTGAGCTGCGCATATTCGATCCAGTGCGTCGGTCCCATAGGATGCATTTCCTTGCCGATCGCCACGTCGACTTCGAAAACCTCGCCTGCCTTGACTTTTGCCGGTGCGGCAATGACCGGCACGTGCAACTTCTCCAGCATCGTCTCGTTCTGAGGATTCTTGAGCCGGTTGATTCCCTGCCAGAGGCTCTGATCCACCGGAACGGGGAAGTGCTCCTGTGCGAAACTGGTTCCCGCCACCGTAACCACCGAGCCCGCCCCGGCGGCCATCGCCTTGAGAAGATCTCTTCTCTCCATAGTGCTGCCTCCTGATCGATATGTGTTGCGGGTCTATTCGAGAAACCAAGCATCTGATGTCCCGGTGATCATACCTTCACCGTTGCTCGATACGACCGTCATCGACGACGGTGGAGAACAGCCTAAGCGATACTGCAAAGACGCGTTATGGGCAAAACCCTCAATGTGAGGGTGCCACTTGCCTAGCTGCGGTCTTGTTTGCGAGGGCGGCGATCGACCTCGCTATGGAGGTCGTGGATCGCGCAACGGAATTCAAACAATTGAATTGTGCGCCGTCGGTGGCGGGTAGTTCGGCAGCGGGTTCTTTCCCATGTGAATAATTGGCTTATGGTCCGGGGATCGATGAGCCGATATGCATGATAGACGTAGCGGACGCCAACGAGACTTATTACTACCATTTCGATGGCCTCGGCTCCGTCGTCGCTCTTTCCGATGTGAATAACGTACTGGTGGAACGCTACGCGTACGACGTGTTCGGCCAACCCACGATTCGCGACGTCAACGGCACCGCGATCAGCGCCAGCGCCGTGAACAATCCGTACCTGTTCACCGGCCGTCGCTACGACGCCGAAGCGGGCCTCTACTACTACCGCGCCCGCTACTACGACTTCGCCACCGCCCGCTTCCTCCAGCCCGACCCCCTCGGCTATACGGATGGTCTGAATCTGTACGAGTACTGTCTGAATACTCCCATCATGAGCGTCGATCCGTTCGGGCTGAAGAACTACTACACGGTTACCGTGTCAGGTGGAGGTGGCGCGTGGATCCTCTCGGGAGAGGGTGGGGTTATACTTGTAGTAGATCCTGGCACCCACGAGTTGCACACTTACAGGTTTGGAGCTGGGGGCGTGGGATTGGGATTTGGTGGTGGAATGTCGGTGCAGGTTGGGGCCATGGAAATGGATGACCCGCGGGATATTGCTGGTCTGGGATTGGAGGTGTCTGCATTCGCTGCCGCTGGGCAGCAAGGGGCCTCGGGCAAGGTTACTGGCACGGGTCCGTTTGGCAATGGTTCCGGGGGAGGAGCAATTGGCTACACTGCCGGTGCTGGCGCGGGAGTGTCTGGCATGTTCGCCTACACGTGGTATACCGGATCATATGATCTCGACAATCTACCTCAAGACATTAAGAGAAAGTACGCTGAGCTGAGTGAAATACGAACCACACGCAGGGGCAACTAGTCTCAATGATCCATTGGGCAAAGGATCAACTGTAGAATCTACATGGGAAGCAACGGATGAGGAAATGATCGCAGCAGCCAAGGAACATATAGAGCGGCACAAAGCAACGGGTATCTAGGAATCTAGCGGAATCTAGGGACGGACCTGCTCTGTATAGAACATCGATGGGAACGCCTGAGGAGGGCGAGGTTGTGGGCCAGGATTCGGCGGATTTCGCGGTTCTCACTCTCAAGGCCGCACCCCTGTTGCGTTTTGAGCATGCTGAATACAGTTTCGATTTGCCAACGTTGGCCGTAGGTCTTCTTAGGGAATCGTCGCTTCATCAGTTTGCGGCATCGGCCTCGAACCGGACGGGCATTGCCGCCCCGTCGCGGCCGGCTGCGATCTGTGGTCGGAATGATACTGCGAATGCCCAGTTTGTCACGACAGAGAGAGATGGATTTGTCGTGGTGGCGGTTTATTGCAGCGTGTGTTGAATGGGATGCGAGGGTTTCGGGGGTTATCCTGGCGTTAGGAGCCGGTCGGCACAGACGGGGCGGCGGGCGGTGCTTTTGCGCGCGCTGAGATAGACAGATATGATGGAGCAGGGTGGGATGACATGAGGATGGGTGCAGCAAATGCCGTGAAGCGAACGATCGGGGCCGGACTGGTTGTTGTGGTGGCGGTCGTCGCAGCAGCCGGGGCGCGGTTCCTGGCGCTCCAGCCGGACCCGGCGATGGAGCGTCTCTTGGATGCCCCCAGCCCGGTGGCCCGCGCGATGGCTTCGTTGCGACACCGATCCGAAGAGACGGCCCCGAGCAAACCCGCCCTGGTGGCGAAGGCCGAAGCGTTCGAAGACTTTGTGGTTGTGAAGGTCTATAGCAGCGTGTGTCGACCGGGATATGCTCACGACGGCGTTCTACTGCGGCACGCGGTTTCCGTCGATGCGGCGGCGCTCCTTTCGCGGAGGGATCCTGTTGACGAGGCGATTGGGCTTGCCTTCTCGTTTGATGAGCGTGAACCGGTCGTACAAGCGTCCGGTCGCAGTTCGGGCCTGGTACTGAAGCTGGTCGCCGTCGATGTGGATGATCTGGTAGAGTTGCGTATCCTCGGCGGCGCGTTCCATGAACGGCCGATCTTCGAGGTTGTACATCTTCGGCCCGCTCACCGACACCACATAGACGGTCCCGCCGGTTTCGCTGCGTGCGGTGGCGCCCGTGGGGACATTTTCGTGCGTCATCAGTCCGCTGCGTGCGTAGGTATGGTCGTGTCCCTGAAGGACGAGGTCCACGCGGTACTTATCGAAGACCGGTTGCCAGAGGTCTCGCAACTCTGCGTTGTCGCGTCCTTTGGCGGCCGAATACAAGGGATGATGGAAGGTGGCGATGGTCCATCGCGATTTGTTCTGTGCCAATACCTTTTCAAGCCAGGGAACCTGTTCTTCCTGCCGTTCGCACGAGTTCAACGAGATGATTCGCGTCCCCTGGTAGTCGATATAGTAGACGGTTTCTTCCAGCCCCGCCGGACCCGTCTGTGGATAGGCGAACATCGGTCGCCAAAGGTCGGTCAGCGTCCTTTCATCTTTCTCGTTTCGACGCGCGTATTCGTGGTTACCCGGGGTGGCGACGCAGGGGATCATCCGGTGCAGAAAGCTGCCGGCGTAAAACCACTGGCCCCATTCGGCATCGCTGTAACCTCGGTTGACCAGATCACCCGCATAGACGACGAATGCCATCTTTGGAGCATCGACAAAAGCCGAGCGTATGACTCTGGACCAGAGTGACTTGATGTGGGTCTGCGCATCGCCCACATAGACGAACGTAAACGGTTCGGCCCAGTCGCTGGCCGTGGTGAAATGCGACCATTCGCTGAAGACCTCACCATTCCCGACGCGGAATGCGTATTTCGTCTTGGGTTTCAGACCCTCGAACTCGACCGTATGATAGGCGGCCGACCCCAGGTCAGCGTCCAAACACACGGTCTTGGCCTGCACCTTCCTGGCCTGATCGACGAAGAGCGGGCCCTCGCCCGCGAGGGCAATTTCCCCAATGCCCTCTTTGACGTCCGCGCTCGTTCGCCAGGTCACGGCCTGGGACCGGGACGGATCGCCTGTCCAGGTCAGGATGATTCGGTCCGGGACAGGCGTTGGCGTGAACTCAGGCGCGTGCAGAAGGGGGGCATTCGCATCATAAGCGATGTCGTGTCCCCACCCGCTCACCGCAAAACACAGGAGAGCCAGGGCTGATATCGATTGAAGGGCGAACCGTTTCCGCGTGGTCTCTTCTCGATGCATCTCGGACTCCATTAGCTGAACGTGTCTGGTTTGGACCTATATCCATTCGAACGAGACAGGCCGTGTGTTCCGTTAAAATCAGGTGAATGTACAGGCCATACCCGTCAGCGGGATGCTTCGGTCGGGACGCGGGAGGTTTAGCGGCCGATGACGCAGATGCCCAATCGGTCGGCAAGCGCGATGGTCTGTGGTTTGTCGATGATGATCGTCTTGCCCGCTTCAATGGCGAGGCACTTGGCGCCGTGGTCCGCCAGGCCTTGGATCGTGTCGGGGCCGACGCAGGGCACATCGAACCGCATGTCCTGTTTGGGCTTGGACGTCTTGATCAGGGTCCAGCCTCCCGCCTTGCAGAATCTGCCGGCCCGCTTGATCATCTCGGCGGTCCCCTCGATCGCCTCGACGGCGATCACCTCCCGCTCGCGGACCGCGATCGCCTGGCCGATGTCCATATCGCCAAGCTGCTTGGCCAGGGGCCAGCCGAACTCGACGTCATGCTCGACCGGGGCTCCGGGTTGCTGCTTGGTCATTACACCGGCTTCGGCGAGGAATTCCTGACAATACATCGTGGAGTTCTCCAGGTGAATGCCGCCGGTGGCCAATTCATCGGCCAGCGCGGTCAGAAGGACATCGGTCTGTTTGGGTTTGCCTCGAAGACGCCAGTAGTAAACGCGGAACGCACGCCAATCGGGGATGTACCGCAGAATGCGTCGAGGGGTGAACAAATGCGACTTCGTGACGCTGCCGACCATGATGGTCTCGATCACGCCGTGCTTGCGGAGACGACGAATCCATCCGCCGGGACGGGCCACCGCGACCTCATAGAACGTATCGACGTCTGCCGCCAGGGCCGTGTCCACGTAACCCGCCAGGCCAACGCAGACGACGCGATACCCCGCCTTCCGGCGCCGGACGCCACCATGAAAGGCAGTCGCCCTCCGCCCGCGATCAGGCCTACGACGTTAGGCTCAGTCATTGCGGGCTCCCGGTAAGAGCCTGGCGATTGCAGCTTGTGGTTTGCGATTTCATCAAAACGATAGCACGGTTCGAACCCATTGGGCTTCCCGCAACTTTGAACACTCGATTTTGCTGCGAGGAGCCAAGACAGCGGATTCTATCCGATGGTTCGTGGCGGTCAAGGGCATACCCGAGTCGTCGACGGTGGTGCGGGCCGGTACGGCGGCCTGCCCTTACGGGGTGGCGGGTTTCTGCGGTGGGGCGGCGATACCTTCGACGACCACCTTCTGAAGATCGGGGCTGGGCTCCTGGGTGAACCGCTCCTGTGTGTCCTGGAGCACTGTCAGGGCCGGGCCGACGGGCCTGTACTGCGCCGGATCGGTTGGCCCGAACATGGCGAAGGTTCGCAGTCCCATGCCCGCGGCGAGATGCGTGACTCCGCTGTCGTTGCCGACGACGGCGTCGGTGCAGGCCAAGAGATCGACGACCTGACTCAGAGGCAGATGGGAGGCGCACCTGCCCGTGCCGGAAAGGCGGGCCTTGTCGTCGCTGCTGAAACGCTCTGTCTCAGCCGGTCCCAACAGGAACAGGACCTCGAAGTCCATGGAACGAAGCGTCTTGGCGATGCCCAGAAAGTTCTCGATATGCCAGCACTTGTGGCGGCCGCCACTGCCGGGGTGGAGCACGACGAGTTTGCTGGAAACGTCGATACCCATCTGGTCGAGCAATTCCAATCCCCGCTCGCGATCGGCCTGCGTGACCTTGATGAGCCTCTCGCCTGCTGAGACGCCGATTTGATCCAGGGGCAAGCCGCTCTGGCGGGCAAACTGCTGGACGTAGTATTCGGCAACGTGCTGTTTGGCCTCTTCGGGCGGCTTGAGGGAGAGCGTGATGATCTCGGCGCTATGGCTGCAATTGGCGGTGAAGATGAGATTCTGCTCGAAGTTGCTGTTGGGCTCGCCCAGAAACGTGACGATCCAGGCGTAGTCGGCAAAGGTGTTGATCAGAGGGTCATGGTCGGCCAGATCGAACTTGGCCGGTTCGGTAAACAGGCGGTGCAACTCGGTCGAATCGATCGAGCGGATACTGCTGACACAACTGCGTTCGGGAAGGATGCCGATGTAGTCACTGTGTCCGACGAGATCGACGCCACCCAGACCCAGGGTGTTCTTCATCAGCTTGATCAGGGGTAACGTCAGGATGCAATCGCCCAGCGCCCCGGGTTGTAGGACGACGGCCCGCTGGGCTTCTTTGGCGGCCTGGGCGCCTTTGGCTTCGAGCAAACTCAGAATGTCGTCGCTGGTCTGCACCATCATGGCGAGCATTATACCTCATCTCTACTTCAACGACAAGGTTTCCCGTGCCTGGCTGCAAGCAGGGTGGTTCGGGGTTCAGTCGTAAACCCACTCGATCCACCCGGCACCGACGACACGCCGCAGTTCATCGTGATCCACATAGAAGACAGCAAGCTGCCCCGGCGTAATCGCCTTGTTGGGCTCATCGAATTCCACCGCGACGGTCTGCCCGTCCGGTTGCACCGTTGCGGGCTTGCCCCGGTCATTGTAGCGGATCTTCACCGTTGCATTGAACGCCGACTGCGGCGGGTCGATGAGCCAATTGACCTGTCCGACTGTCAGCCGCCGATGCATCACCTCTTCCTTTGGACCCAGGACGACCGTGTTGCTCGCCGCGTCGAGAGCGACGACGTAGAACGGTTTGCCCATGGCAACGCGCAGACCCCGCCTTTGGCCGATCGTGTAGCGGTGAATGCCCTGGTGTGTGCCCAGCACCTTGCCAGAACTGTCCACGATATCGCCCGCTCGGACCAGTTCGGGGTGTTGTCTTTCGAGCAGAGCGACGTAGTCGTCGTTTGGGATGAAGCATATCTCCTGCGATTCGGCCTTGGCCTCGGTGCCCAGGGCCTGTTGTTTGGCGATTTCCCTGGCCTGGTCCTTGGAGTGCTCGCCCATGGGTAGCAGAACGTGGCTGAGTACGTCGCGAGAGATCATGGCCAATACGTACGACTGGTCTTTCGCGAGGTTCGCGCCCTGATACAGGCCGACTTCGCCATCGCGATCGATGACCCTGGCATAGTGGCCCGTGGCCAGGTACTCCGCGCCCGCCTGCCGGGCGAAGTCCCACAGCTTGCCGAATTTGACCAGGCGATTACACATCACACAGGGATTGGGAGTCCTGGCTCTGGCGTACTCGTCGAAGAAGTAGCCGAGAATCTGCGTGAAGTCTTCGCGCAGATCGAGCACGGTCAGATCGATTCCCAGTCGTTTGGCGACCTCCTCGGCCTCGCCCCTGGCATGGCGGCCCTGTTCGCATGTGATCATGTACACGCCCTGAACGTCGCTGCCCGATTCGAGCAGCAGCGAGGCGGCCACCGAACTGTCGACACCCCCACTGAGGGCGACGACCACTTTGCGTCCGTCAATCGTCATAGTGTATCAATGGCGAGATAGCGGCTTGTGTGCTGTTCTCGTAGGGTGGTACGTCGGTTGAGCCAGGGCGTTCGCCATCCCTATGGGCCGGGCGCGACGTCGTCGTAGCTCGCCTCGGAGTCCCCCATGCGGAATTCATCGTGATACAGGATACGTTTGCTGACGGCGTCGCTAGGCCGGTTTGGATCTCGCCAGCCCTTGTAGAGACCCATCTTGAAGAAGGGGCCGCGCTCGTCGTTGAATGCGTTCGGTCCGTCCTGGTCGATGACCTTGTCGCCATCCTTCCATACCTGGAGCAGACCGTCCGGGCCATACGACCACTTCACGTGGATGACCCAATCCGTCCAGACGCCTCTCTGGTAGGGGCCCAGATCGTAGTTGGACGTCCCGCCGTATTGCCGCTTGCCGCCTTCGAAGGTGTTGCGCTTGGCATCCCAACGGCTGACCCAACTCCAGTGACCGCTCGTCGTCGACAGGGCCATGACGGGGTTGCGCCAATTCTCTCCGATGTCGAAATCGGGCACGCCGTGCCATTGAGCTACGATCTCCCAGATTCGGTCGGGCTGGTAGTCTTCGGGCAGAAGGATGCTGAACCCATACCAGTATTCCTTGCCCACGTCGGTGCGCGGACCGCTGACTTCGGTGCGATACGAGACCTCATCCTTGTTGCGATCGAGCAGCGTCTTCATGGCCTGCCTGCCCGCTCGGGAAAGGTCGCGCGCGACGAGTGGGGCGTTGCCCGAGGTCTTCCATCCCTTGAGATCGTCGGTCTCGAAAGTGCTCTCGAACAGCAGGCCCTTCCGCTGTCTCTCGGCACTGACAATGCGCAGAGCGATATCGTCGGTGTACTCCGGCACGTCCAGCGCGTGAAGACCACTGTCGTGTGTGAACGTCTGAGTGTCGTCAATCTCGCCCGTTTTGGTGTTAATCCATTCAGCTTTGTAGGAACCACTCGGCAGATCGACCTGCAGCCTTCTCAGGTTGTTGCCATTGACGTAGATAGCATAGGCCTTGCCCGGCTCGCACAGCGCCCGGGTCGTGGTTCCCTTGGGCAGGTCTGACGTGAGGATTGAATCGTCCGGCCTCATCTTGACGAAATCGAAGCCATTGATGAAATCGCGCAGGAAGCCCAATTGCTTCCAGAGTTCAGGGCCGCCACCTCCCGGCGCGTTGATCTTGGCTGAACCGTCCTCGTGCCCGACGGCGAAGGAGTAGTCGAGATTGCTGTAGACGGCACCGCCCGCAACGATGAAATCCCAGCCCTCCAGGCGATAGGGCTTGACTCGGTCATCTCCGGCGAACCCCGTTTCATCGTCGCCGATAACCCGATCCCAATGGTAGTTCTCCGCGACGGTGATCGGAGGCTTGGCATAATGGAAGTTGAGGATCGATACGAGGGGGCTCGGATTCTCCACGACCTTGGATTTGTTGGCGATATTCTGGGCGATCAGGTGCTTGTTCTCGAACTTCGATTCGGCGCTGGCGATGGTTTCGGCGATATGGTGCTGCCACTCCAGGGTGACGCCGCCAAAGTAGGGTTCGTTGCAGATCTCGTAGTAGACGTTATCGAAGCCGTTCAACGCATCCACGACTTTGCGAACCATGGCCTCCTGGATCGCCAGCAGCTTGGGATGCTTGAGGGTATAGACGTCGGTGCGTTCCATGGTCCCGATGCCGTTGACGTTGTTGCGCGCGTTCATCGGGCTCAGTTCCCACATGCTGTCCTTGTAGAACGGGCAGAACAACACCATCTCCACTACGATCCCGCGCCGACTCGCCTGGGCGACGAAGTCGGCCAGACGTTTGAAATACCTGGGGTCCCATTTCGTCAGGTCGAATTTGTTGCCCCCGTTGGCGTAACCATCGACCTCGCTGCGGGCCCATGGACAAAGCAGATCGTCTTTAGCCGGCGCGAGCGTGTTGTGCTCGATGTTGAACGCGCCGGGTGGCTCGCAGTAGGCGCCGCTGAACGTGCGCGTCAGGTTGAATCCGTTGGCCTGGATGGTGTCGAGGTACGTGACGTAGTCGAAGGCACGGTTCAGGACGGCCCCGTAATGCTCGCCCGAGGTAATCAGAATCGTCGGTTTGTCCCGCCAGAGGAAATAGTGGGGATTCTCCGGGTGCAACGCAATCGGTTTGACGGTAGCCGCATGAGCCTTGCCGCTCACGCTAAGCGAGAGCATTGCCGCCGCGATCAACACGCGCCGCAACGCGGGGCTGATATACATTCCCTGCGATCGATCATTTCCTTGTCTGTTCATGCTAACCTTCCTTCTCCTGACAGGCCAGACCGCCTACAGTGTCCATCCCGGGCGGTAGGCTCGCCGGATGTACTTATCGGCCTCCGGGCAGCCCGTGGCCTTGAGGTTCACCGCATCCCAAGAGAGCTTCTCACCCGTGCGAAGTGCGACGTTGCACAGCAGGGCGGCTTCCGTCAGTGCGCCGGAGTAGTCGAAGTTACAGGTTGTCGGTCCTCCCGTTTTGCAGGCCTCGATCCATTCGAGATGATGGCCGATGGAGTTCGGAATGAACGGTTCCGGGGGAGTGAAATCGGCAAACTGGTTTTCGGGCAGCAGTTGATGTTTTCCATAGTCAGCCAGCAGCATGCCCTTGCTGCCGATGAACAGTACGCCGTTGGGCCAATGTGGGATGTTCTTCTCTTTCATGAAGGGCGGGTAACCGCCCCCATTGTACCAGGTCAGGGCTACCGGAGGTAGATCGTCCCGGGCCGGATACTGCTGCTTGGCGATAGTCCACTTGGCTGTGCTTTCCTCGTGGACGGGGCCGATAGCCTCGACGGACGTAGGATGCCGCAGCTTGAGAGCCCAGAAGGCCAGGTCGCAGTAGTGACAGAAGAAGTCGCCCAGTTGCCCGTTCGCGAAATTCCACCAATATCGCCATTGGAACGGGGCGTAGGCGGGGCTGTAGAATCGGTAGGCGGCCGGCCCGAGCCAGAGATCCCAGTCCAGGGTCTTCGGGACGTCCGGATGATCGGTCGGCGCATCGGGCTGTGACATGTCCGTAGGCGTCGGGGGACCGTCGAAATTCGCGGACAGCCAGACGTGGACCTCGTCCACCTTTCCGATGGCCCCCGTCTGGACCAGCTCCACCACCCGGCGATAGTTGTCACCCGCGTGGATTTGCGTGCCCATCTGTGTCACGAGCTTGTTCTCGTGTGCGATATTCGCCATCACCCGGGCTTCGTAGACGCTGTGGGTCAATGGCTTCTCGCAGTAACAATGCTTGCCCATCTTCATGGCCATGACGCCGGCCGGCGCATGGGTGTGGTCGGGCGTTCCGATGACCACCGCATCGATCTGGCTCTCTATCGCGTCCAGCATCTTGCGGAAATCTTTGAACCGTTTGGCGTTTGGATGTTGCTCGAAGGTCTTGGCGGCGTGCGCCTCGTCGACGTCACACAGGGCCACGAGGTTTTGACTGGCGACCCCTTGAATGTCGGCGGCGCCACGGCCCCCGATGCCGATGCCGGCAATGTTGAGTTTACTGTTGGCGGGCGTCCCACGCAGCGAGCGGCTGTTGGCCAGAATGACAAAGCTCGAGCCGGCCCAGGCGGCGTTGCGGAGGAAAGTACGACGGGTCAGTTTGCGGTGCATTGGTTGCCACTCCTATAGCTGTAGAGGAACGAATCATGTCTACTGCAAACACGGTAGCACCTGCCGTGGAGCCCGGTCAAGCCCACATGTCATTCTCTCAGAAGCCATCAATCGGCTGGAGTGGGCCCACTGGGCCTTCCCCCGGCCATAAGGGCGGATTGCCGGATTCGCTCATGCGGGTTGCCAATGCGTGACAGCGGTGCTATCCTATCGAATGCCGAACCTCGGCGACAAAACGCATGGACTCAAATCGCGTTAAAAGGATGGAAAGGGCATGTCGATGAGAGACGTTCTAAGGTGGCGTTCGATGGTGATGGGGCTTCTTCTGGCTTTGCTGGCAACACAGGTGCTGCCGGCCCAGACCCGCCATGAGATTCAGATCCCGAATATATTGGGCTATAGAACCCTGAAATGCGATTTTCACATGCACACTGTGTTTTCTGACGGACTGGTCTGGCCGACTGTGCGCGTGAACGAGGCCTGGCGGGAAGGGCTGGACGCGATGGCGATCACGGACCATATCGAGTACCAGCCGCACAAGGCCGATGTCCCCACGCAGCACAATCGTCCGTACGAAATCGCGTTACCTCGCGCCAAATCGCTGGGAATCCTACTGATTCGTGCGGCGGAGATCACGTGCGCTACCCCTCCGGGGCACTTCAACGCCCTCTTTCTCGATGACGTCGATCCGCTCGACACCAAGGACCTCCTCGATTGCATGGCGGCTGCCGACAAGCAGGGCGCGTTCATCTGGTGGAACCATCCGGACTGGAAGCCCGACAAGAAAGGTTGGTTCGACATTCACACCACACTCTACGAGAAGAAGTACATGCGCGGAATCGAGGTCGTCAATGGCGGCAGCTACTATCCAGACGTCCACCGGTGGGCGCTGGAAAAGAACCTGACCTTCATGGGCAACTCCGACATCCACGCGCCCTCGATGCTCGAGCAGTCGACGACGGACAAACATCGTTCGATGACGCTGGTGTTTGCCCGTGAGAAGACCGCCGCGGCGTTAAAGGAGGCTCTGGTAGCCGGACGTACCACTATCTGGTACGAGGACCAGTTGATCGGCAAACCCGAGTATCTCAAAGCCATCTTCAACGCTGCGACGACCATCAGCGACATCGACTATGGTGAGAATGGCAATGTCCGCTTTTCGCTGCACAACGACAGCGATGTGAGCTTGCAGATGGAGCGAACCGGAAAGCTGGGGCCGAAGACCGTGGAGGTGCCTCCGCATGCGGTTCGCCTGATCAAGACCAAAGTGCCCCAGTCCGACGGGACGCACCAATTCAAATACGTGGTCAACAATTACCTGGCGGGTCCGGAGCAGGGCTTGGCGATCACGCTGGAAATACCGGCTCAGATCACGATCGAGATCGAGGTGGAGACCAAAGTCAGAAACTGATCTCGCCCGGCATGTATGCGTGCCGGTTCGATACGAATCGTGGATTGACGAGAAAGGGCTTGGTTCTCGCACCATGCGTGGCATTGGCGGGAGGGCCAGGTCCTTTCCCGTATGGGCTGAACCTTTCGCCCACTAGTTCTGATCGCGGTCCATGGCCTTGATGAAGGCGTTCGCTTCAGCGATCGAGGCCTCCATCTCTCGAATCAGCCCGGCGACGTTCGTCTCGATCGTCGTCAGCTCATTCTGAAGAGACGCCAGCGCCTTGCGCGTTGAGGTTGTGCTTGAGAAAGAGAACCTGATCACGAAAAGCCGTCAGGACGGGGTCGATCTTCATCTCCGCGCTGCGCATGGACCCCACGAGGCGGGCGTATCGCAGCCGCGTCTGGCGGAGCTTGTCTTCGCTGAGTCGCCTCAGATCGGAACTGGAGTACTGGTCGAGTTCCGATTCCCATTCCTTGAACAGGGCTTCGCCTACGCTTTCGACGTCATCGATTCGTTTGCTGACGGCCTGCGCCTTTGACTCGCTGCGTTCCAACTCGTGTTTGAGTTTGTTGTAGACCTTTTCGAGATCACCACCTTTGAAGTTGGTCACGGCGGTGAATTCTTCCAGCGCCGAAGCGAATTGCTCCTTGGCTACTTCCTGGGCGTCGCGCGCTTCCTGAACGCGATCAACCAGCATCTCTCGCTTGTGGTAGCCGAGCTTTTCCATCGTGTTGTAGTAGACGCCGCTGCAACCGCAGAGCAGGATCAACGTGACGGCCAGAGCGCCGCAGGTCAGTGATCTCATGGTGACTCCTTTCAAGAACACCCAGCCAGTACGTAACGCGTATTGTAAGGTGCGTCCATCGGCGATCAATGAGAAAACACGGCCGTTGCACGATGTCGGGCGCGGGGGGCTGAAGCGGAATGAGCCGGACCACCAGGATCAAGCCCCGTCCCGTGTTGGACGGGGCTTGATTGGTGGAGGCAGGTGATAGAGAGCTGCTACCGTAAGAGAAGCGATAGCGGGTATGATGTGGCTTGCGGTTTCCTACCTGACCTGGGTTCACTTGGGTAAAAGTTAGAGGCTGTGAGAGCCTTTCTGGGTCCGACTGTCGCGAGGTGGGTAGCGACATCGTCTTCGGTCACAGCCGTCGCTGATACACCGAATTGTCTCACGCTGCCGCCTGCCATTTTGCCACCTCCTTAATCCGGTCAACTTCGTGTTTTCCGTTGTGTTCACCCTTAAGTGCCGCAACGGGCCGAATGCGTAACGCACTTTTCAAGAATCCTGGTGGATTTTTCTCGGACCTTACGGAAGTCATTGCATGGAAGGATCTTATGGTTTTCATGTTCTTCGTGCTTTCTATCTTGTGCAGCAATTTAGGGGGGCTCACCCGCCTAACGAGGCCTATTTTCTCCCGTTGACAGGGCGGTCCGGGCGGGCTAACCTTCGACTAGCCGAGACATCCGGCGTTAGGCAGAATGACCCTCTGAGCGACGGGGTTTTTCGGCGCAACGGCATTGTCCAGTGCAAGAGCCTGGATTAGTGGAGGCGACCATGCGAAGAGCGTTCATCACCGGGATCACCGGACAAGATGGGTCCTATCTGGTGGAGTTTCTTCTCGCCAAGGGCTACGAGGTTTGGGGCCTGATCCGCCGCAGTTCCTCGTTCAACACAGGACGGATCGATCATCTGTACCTCGACCCTCACGAACAGCCTCGACTGCGACTGGTTTACGGCGACATGACCGACGGAAGCAACCTGGCATCGCTGATTGCCGAGATCAAGCCGGAAGAGGTCTATAACCTCGCCGCCCAGAGCCACGTCAGGGTCAGCTTCGATCAGCCGATCTACAGTGTCAACGTAGTCGGGCTGGGAACGCTGCGACTCCTGGAAGCCATCCGTTCCTGTGGGCTACCCGTGCGGTTCTACCAGGCCTCCAGCAGTGAGATGTATGGACAGGTGGTCGAGACGCCACAGACGGAGAAGACACCGTTCTATCCCCGAAGTCCCTACGCGTGCGCGAAGGTATACGCTTTCTGGCAGACCGTCAACTATCGCGAGGCCTACGGTCTGTTTGGCTGCAACGGGATTCTCTTCAACCACGAATCACCCAGACGCGGGGAGACCTTTGTGACGCGAAAGATCACTCGCGCCGCCACGCGCATCAAGTGCGGCCTTCAGGACAAGCTCTACCTGGGCAACCTCGACGCCAAACGCGATTGGGGATTCGCCGGAGATTACGTCGAGGCGATGTGGCTGATGCTCCAGCAGGACGAACCCGATGACTACGTGATTGCCACGGGCCAGACCCACTCGGTACGCGAGTTTCTAGATGAGGTCTTTGGCTATCTCGATCTCGACTGGCACCAGTATGTTGAGATCGATCCACGGTATTTCAGACCGACCGAGGTCGATCTCCTGCTGGGCGACGCGAACAAGGCCAGACAACGATTGGGTTGGGAGCCCAAGGTGGGATTGGGTGATCTGGCCCGGATGATGGTGGATGCGGATATGGACCTGGCCCGGCGTGAACGGGTCATGAAGGAGCCTCTCGATGACAACAGTGGAGTAGTGCAGCCATGAGCGAGTACTTTGCGAAGCGGCGTGTCGTGGTCACGGGCGGAGCCGGATTTCTCGGCCACTATGTAGTTGAAGGGCTGCGACAGCGCGGCTGCCGGCAGATCGAGATTCCGACGATCGAGCAGTACGATCTGGTCAAGCACGACGACATCGTGCGGATGTACGATAGGATGCGGCCCGACGTGGTGATTCACCTGGCCGCGGTGGTGGGGGGGATCGGCGCCAACCGGGACCGGCCTGGAGAGTTCTTCTATAAGAATCTGATGATGGGTGTCCAGCTCATCGAGGAGGCCCGTCTCCATGACGTCGAGAAGTTCGTGGCAATTGGGACCGTCTGCGCCTATCCCAAGTTCGCGACCGTGCCATTCAAAGAAGAGGATCTCTGGTCGGGTTATCCCGAAGAGACCAACGCGCCCTATGGACTGGCGAAGAAGATGCTGCTCGTGCAGTCCCAGGCGTACCGCCAGCAGTATGGCTTCAACTCGATCTTCCTGCTGCCCGTAAATCTGTACGGTCCGGGCGACAATTTCGAGCCGGCGACGAGCCATGTCATTCCCGCGTTGATCAAGAAGTGCGTCGATGCCATCGAGACCGGCGCCGATCACATCGTCTGCTGGGGCACGGGCCAGGTCTCGCGCGAGTTCATCCACGCTGCGGACGCCGCCGAGGGGATTCTGATGGCCACCGAACACTACAACGGGGCCGAGCCGGTCAATATCGGGGCTGGGGCGGAGATCACAATCAGGGATCTTGCCGAGAAGATCGCTGAGTTGACCGGCTTCGAAGGTGAGATTCGCTGGGATGCCTCGAAACCCGACGGCCAGCCGAGACGTTGTCTGGATACTACCAAGGCCAAGGCGTGCTTCGGTTTCGCGGCCAAGATGCCCCTGGAAGCAGGGCTCCGGGAGACGATCGACTGGTACAAAGAAGCGCGAAGCCAAGGGTGTGCCTGACGCGATTGGACGGGGTGGGATGCTATTTTGCGATTTTTCACGCAGGGCCTTGACAGCATCGCTCGCAACCGGCTATAGTGCCATCACTTAAGAAGTATCGCGCCTGTAGCTCAATTGGATAGAGCGTCGGTCTACGGAACCGAAGGTTAGGGGTTCGAATCCTCTCAGGCGTAGTGTTTCCACGCCGATTTCACAGGGGGTGAAGATGGCCAAGGACGGGCTTGCCTTCCGACGTTTCGCGGTATCGTGCCTTTTACTGGGGTTTTGGTTCGTGTCGGCGCTCTCCGCTATGCCCACCAACGTCATCCTGTTCATCGGAGACGGAATGGGGTATGGCCAGGTTGCCGCGACAGGCTTGTACGCCAATGGGGCGTCCGGGACACTTTCATTCGAGGCGTTTCCGCATCAGGCTCAGGTCGCGACGTATTCGGCCAGTTCGTCCGTGACGGATTCGGCGGCCGCGGCCACCGCGATGGCGACTGGTCAGAAGGTCAACAACGGCGTGATCAGCGTGCGCGCCCGGGGGATGGCCACGAACTGCCGACCGTTCTCGAGCAGGCCATGGCAGCGGGAAAGAGCACGGGGCTGGTGACGACCACCTATGTCAGTCATGCCACACCGGCGGCGTTTGGCGCCGACGAGCCTTCCCGGAACAACTATAGCGGGATTGTCCGCGACTACCTGCACCAAACGCGTCCGAACGTTCTGATGGGAGGGAGCCTGTACCTTTCTGAGTCGGATGCCTCTGCCGTCGGCTACACGGTCGTCAAAGATGCGGCGGGGCTCCAAGCGCTGGACACGGACGATGCGACCTTCGTTTCAGGTCAATTCACCGCCGGCAACATGACCTACGAATACGATCGGACGCCAGCGACGACCGAGCCGCATCTCTCGGAAATGACGGCCGTTGCGCTCGATCTGCTGGACAACGATCCACAGGGCTTCTTTCTCATGGTCGAAGGGGGGCGGATCGACCATGCCGCCCACAACCATGACCTTGCCAGAACCGTCGCCGAGACGTTGGAATTCTCTCGGGCTGTTCAGGCCGCTGTGGACTGGGCCGGCAGTCTCGCATATCCGGATACGCTGATCCTTGTGACCGCCGACCACGAAACCGGAGGCCTGAGCGTTCTGAGCGACGTGGAAGCGGGGCGGTATCCGGATGTTGTATGGACCAGCGCCGGGCACAGCGGTGCCAACGTTCCCGTCTACGCGTGGGGTAGCAGCAGTGAGCGGATCACAGGTCTGATGGACAACACTGACATCTACGATGTCATAATGGCTTCCGCTCAAGCGATTCCTGCCTCGGGCAGTCTGGTGCTGGTCTCGATCGGTCTCGTTTCAATGACGTGGTTGCGCACCCGCCGCATGCTTTAGTCGGCCATTTGCGTCCTGCCGTCCTTGCCCAACAGGCGAATGGCTCAACGGTCCCAAGTTCGCAACGGGGGGCGAACTCACAGAGCAGATCGATTGCATCGGATAAGCAGATACTGGGCGGACGTGAAATCCCCCGGCAAATGAAAAGGGAGACGGAAGGATGGCAAAGCACGTCTCTTCATCACCCTTGTCTCCCCACTGCGAGGTGCCTCGATTTCAGTCCATTGAAAACTGCTCATAAAAGAGTCGCTTTGCACCCGCAGATTCGGCCCGTATTGTCAAGTGGCGATGTCTCGCTGTCAATTGTGGCAACTACGTATTTCGTTTCATTTCTTGCCTATATTTACGACGTGACATGGAAGCCTGACCCTGTAATGAGCATGAAAAAAGGGCTGCGGGGAGACGGGCCCGCAACCCTAAAGATGAAACGGCTCTTAGAGCCTCTGCTGCTTACGCTTGGGATTGAATCGGAGAATTCGGCTTGACAGCGCCCTTTCTCGAGCACTTGCCAGACCGTTTTAGATGTACGAAACCAAGACACGTGCCGCGATCTCTGGCGGCAAACAGGTGTCCGGACATTTACGACATCAACTCGCAGATACGGAAGCGGTCAATCTGCGATGTGAAGACCTCCGCCCGCGTCAATCCCTGTCCGAACTCCGGTCTCGGCATGAGACTCCCCGGAGCGACAGGCCGCATGTCTCCGAATCCACGCGAGGCACCATAGCGGAAGCAGGACGGCCCCGTCAATTGTGGAAAACACGTATTTTTTCGGAACAAGCGTCAGTGCATCTCTTGCGGTCGCGCGGCCGCCTCGCGTATGGGCCGCTTGCCTTCCTTCGGCTCAGTCTCTCACCGTCGCATGTCCGCCCTGAAAATCTCAAAAGCGTGATTTATCCGCTTGCAGGGCAGGGGCAAGCCGGGTAAACTACGTTCTTCGACGGTTTGGAGAGGTGGCCGAGTGGCTGAAGGCAACGGTTTGCTAAACCGTCGTAGGGGTATAAACCCCTACCGCGGGTTCGAATCCCGCCCTCTCCGTTTTCGGCTCCAAATCGCCGTTTTTGGCCCCGCGAGGGGCTTTTTTCTTGCGCAGCTTGAGCTTCCAGCGAGGCGCCCCGTCTGGCACGTGAGTGCATAGTTGTGCACGTCTTGGCGTCCGAAAGCGCCAAGCAACGCGCCAAGACATCGTCCGGCGCGACATCCTGATCGTCAGTCCCGGTCGCTCGCAAAACGGCTCAGGCTGCACGGCTCGCAAGCCTGGTCTGGAAAGCGTCCACTCCGAGGCACCTGCAAAGTCTTTTGCCGACTGCTGCTCACTTTTCTTCTGGCCGACCAATCTGAACTTAAGTTCTTGCCCGGTCTGCTCCTTTTCTGGAGAATACTTGGGAGAATCCAGGTGTGGGGGCTACGAGGAAGCTGGCATGAGTGATGTGACGCGGATATTGGATGCCATTGAGGGGGGCGATGGCCACGTGACGGAGGAACTCCTTCCACTGGTCTATGAAGAACTCCGGCTTCTCGCTGCCCAGAGACTGTCACAAGAGCCCCCGGGACAGACGCTTCAGGCGACTGCACTCGTGCACGAGGCTTATGTGAGGCTGGTGGGTAACGACGGGCAGGGTTGGAATGGTCGGGGCCATTTCTTTGCGGCTGCGGCCGAGGCGATGCGACGCATCCTCGTGGAACGAGCGAGACGAAAGAAGAGTCTCAAGTGTGGAGGCGACCGACAGCGGGTCGATCTCGATGACAATATCGCGCTCGGTTCTCAGGAACTCTCCGTGGACGATCTCCTGACGTTGAACGACGCTTTGGACAAGCTGGCGGAACACGATAAGACAGCAGCGGAACTGATCAAGCTTCGCATTTTTGCCGGTCTGACCGTCAAGCAGGCCGCGAAGGCCGTAGGCGTCTCGCCCTCGAAGGCGTACGCCGACCTGGATTACGCTTGCGCCTGGCTGCGGCTCGAAATGACTGACGCAAACGCTTAGAACGGCCTGAGATACCTTGCTCCCACCCCAAGAGCAATGAGGCGTGAAAAGAATTTTCGCCTATTCGTGGAATTTCGGTGCTCGGATTTCGCACTGTATTATGGAGGCCGAAAGATGTCCCGTACGCTGAAAGACGAAAAGTCAATTTATGAAAATGCACGGAGGCTAAAGACGCCTGCCGAACGCGACGCCTTTCTTGACCGTGTTTGTCATGGGGAACCGAAACGGAAGGCAAGAATCCTTGCCCTTCTCCAGGCCCATGAGAGAACGAATGATGTCCTCAATGCTCTTCTCGACAATCCTGTAAGTTCATCTGAAGATAGATTGAAGGAAGGCCCAGGCGAGACTATCGATCGGTACAAGCTGCTGGAGAAAATCGGTGAAGGGGGCATGGCTGTCGTCTATATGGCCGAGCAGGAGCAGCCGATTCGCCGCAAGGTAGCCCTGAAGATCATCAAACTGGGGATGGATACCAAACAGGTGATCGCCCGTTTCGAGGCTGAGCGGCAGGCGCTGGCGATGATGGATCATCCTAACATCGCGAAGGTCTTCGACGCCGGGGCCACAGAGACAGGTCGGCCGTACTTCGTGATGGAGTTGGTTACGGGCGTCTCCATCACTGAGTATTGTGACGCGAATCATCTCAATACCAAAGAGCGTCTGAAGCTGTTCATGCAGGTCTGTAACGCCATCCAGCACGCCCACCAGAAGGGCGTCATCCATCGGGACATCAAACCCTCGAATGTGATGGTTACGATGCACGATGGTAAACCTATCCCAAAGGTGATCGACTTCGGGATCGCCAAAGCCACTAACCAGCGGCTGACGGAAAAGACGCTCTTTACACGCTATGCCCAGATCATCGGCACGCCCGCCTATATGAGCCCCGAACAGGCCGAATTGAGTGACGTCGACATCGATACGCGGTCAGACATCTACTCATTGGGTGTGCTGCTCTACGAGTTGCTGGCCGGGACGACGCCGTTCAGCGAACAGCAACTGCGCGAGGCTGGCTATCTGGAGATGCAGCGGGTCATCCGCGAAGAAGAGCCCACCAAACCCTCCACGAAACTCGAGCACGTTGGGTGACAGCCTGACCGACGTGGCCAAGCGCCGCAGTTGCAGCCCCGATCTGCTCCGAAAGACCCTTCGCGGCGACCTCGACTGGATTGTCATGAAGTCTCTAGAGAAGGACCGTACCCGCCGCTACGACTCCACGAGCCAGTTCCTGAGCGACGTCGAACGTCACCTCCGGCGCGAGCCGGTCTCAGCCAGCCCTCCCAGCACTTGGTACCTGACAAGGCGTTTTATCCAACGCCATGCTACCCTCGTCGGCGCGACCACCGCTGTCCTGACCGCCATCCTCATGGGTCTGGTTGCCAGCATCGCGCTGTACCTCCGCGCTGAACGCGCCCACGCCGAAACCCAGGCCGTAACCGACTTTCTGGTCAATGATGTGCTGGCCTCAGTCTATCCCGAAAACGCCAAGGGTCAGGAGGTGACCGTTCGATATCTCCTCGAGACCGCTTCCCCCAGTCTGGAGGACAGGTTTGCAGATGGAGCCTTGGCCGAGGCTAGAATCCGCGATGCTGTCGGCCTGACATACCAGAAGATGGGCGACAACACAGCCGCTGAGCCCCATCTGGCGCGAGTACTGGAGATTCGTCGCCGACATCTCGGCGAGGAGGCTCCAGCCACCCTTGCTTCGCTGGATCGTCTTGGCTGGCTCTATTGGTATCAGGGCCGCACGGACGAAGCGAAGGCGACTCTCCAGAAGGCGTTTGAGGCCAGGCGGCGCATCCTGGGGGCCGAGCACCCCGACACGCTGGAATCGATGATTCACTTGGCGTGGGTCGGAGAAGGCAACGAGGAAGTCGCACTGGCTCAAGATGCGTATCTGACGGCACAGCGTGTGTTGGGTGAAAGGCATCCCACCTCACTTACGGCGGCGGCCGCTCTGGCAATGAAGTGTGTTGGCCGGTACCAGCATGCAAAAGCCAACGCCATCGCCCCGCGTGCCTACGAGATCAGTCGAGATGTACTGGGCGAAGAGAATGAGATCACCCTGGTCCTGATGAACGCCCTGACGTGGCTCTACGGACGACAGCAGCATCACGAAATCGCCGTGCCGCTCGCGGAGAAGACCGTAGGAACAGCTCGGCACGTCCTTGGCGAAACCCATATGGTCACGTTGCACGCCTGCGCCAACCTGGGGTGGCTATATACCGAGCAGGGTCGTTACGAAGAGGCTGACACCTTGCTGACGCAATCGCTGGACCTCGCCAAGCAAAATTTGGGACCGGACCACATGGTCACCGTATGCTGCGCCTGAAGCTTGGTATCCTGTATCGCGCAGGGACAATACAACGCCCATGATCCGCTCCTGATCGATCTGCTGGAAACCTGCCGACGGAGCTTTGGCGAAGACAGCTATCTGACCGGATATGCCAAGTTCGGACTCGTCGTCAGAAAGAGCCAGCTCTCCGCTCTCGCTGCCGAACAGGGAGCATCAGGAGACCGCGAGAAGGCCGCGGTGACATTGACTCGACTCGAACAGATCTGTCAGGCCTTGGGGCCTGATTCACAGCAATAACGGAGGTTTTGGAATCGGTGTTTTGAACGGTTGCAGTGAGGGTCTGCGCTCAAGCCAACTGGCGGCGCAAACACGCCGCAGATAATCACACACATAGGCAATTGCGAAAGGAAGGTGACAAATGAAAGCAGTCAATGGCAGGAACGTACGGGGCGCGTTGATCACATTGGCAGCGTGCCTGTTCGCATGTGCCGGATTGGCAAGAGGCGAGTTTCTCTTCAGCGAGCCTACCAAAGTCCCGAACGTCAACAGTGGTTTCGGAGACGGCTCACCGAAGATCTCACGTGACGGTCTCACCCTGTATTTCAACTCCAACCGGGAGCACACAGAGGGTGAGTGCTACTGCAACATCTGGGTGTCGAGGCGCCCGACCCCGGGCAGTCCCTGGTCCACCCCTGTCAAGCTCGACGCCCCCGTGAACGGTCCTGGTTCGGAACATTGTCCATCTGTTTCTGCCGACGGATTGGAGTTGTACTTCTCCGATGCTTATCCACGATTCGACCAGTGGGGAGGCTGTATGCCAAATCCAAACGGTTACGGGCACGCGGATCTCTGGGTGTCCCGGCGGGGAAGCACCGATGAACCGTGGGGTGTGCCGGAGAATCTCGGGCCTGTAGTCAACAGCGCCGGCGCGGAAGACGCCCCATGTATTTCAGCGAATGGGCTGGAGCTGTATTTCATGCACGAAGATCCAGTAGGCGAGACGTATGGGCCACACAGCGACATCGTGGTGACGACCCGTGCGACCAAGGCCGACCCTTGGGGCGAACCGGTCAATCTCGGGCCAAATGTCAACAGCTCAATGTATGAGTATGCTCCTTGGGTTTCCCCCGACGGGCTGTCCCTCTTCTTCTCCAGAGGGTTTTCGAAAGCTCACCTGTACGTATGCCGACGTGTAACAGAATCAGATCCTTGGGGGCCGGCAGAGTTTCTCTTGCCGCTCAATTCCGGAACCAGTGTCTACCAAGACATGCCTGGAGAAACTGAGTTTTGTTTGTCCTTTTGCTATGGGGCCTCAACGCTCTACTTCACTCGGGGTACCGACCTCTTTAGCTGGGATTACAACATATGGCAGGTCACGACGACCCCAGTAACTGACTTCAACCATGACGGGGTGACCGATGCCAGTGATCTCTCGCTCCTGACGGACCATTGGGGGCAGGCGGGGTCCTCGTACGATATCGGTCCACTCCCGGTGGGGGACGGGCTCGTCGCCGATGCTGACCTGGAGGTCTTCTATGATCATGTCGACGGAAACCTCGTCGTCGTCCCCACTCCGGCACTGAATGCGACGGACGCTACCCCGTTCGTGAGCTTGAACTGGACACGGCGGACCCTCGCCGAGGCCTTCGACGTCTACCTCGGAACATCGTTCGATGATGTCTACGATGCCAGTCGCGACAATCCTCTGGGCGTTCTGGTCAGTCGGGGGCAAACCATAAACACCTACGATCCGGAGGACGTGCTCAACCACGGCCAAACCTACCACTGGCGCGTCGATGAGGTGCGTGATCAGTCGGCTTCCGACGTCTCGAAGGGGATCGTTTGGAGCTTCACCGTCAGGCCCTATTCGGAATCACCCTCTGAGTCGATCAACGTGCTCAGCACGTCGGCTTCCAGTGCCATCAACGGCGCTGGCCCCGAGCACACCATCGACGGATCCGGATTCAATGCTGACGATCTACATTCGACGGTTGGCAGCGCAATGTGGCTCAGTGCGGCCGACGGCCCCCAGCCAACCTGGATCCAGTACGAGTTCGACGCGGTCTATCCTCTTCGATGAGATGTGGGTCTGGAACTACAACGGGCAATTCGAGCAGATTCTTGGCAACGGGTGCAAAGACGTCATGGTCGAATACTCGGAAGATGGTGTCTCCTGGACCACCTTGGGTGAATTTGAGTTCGCCCAGAGCCACCTCCCAAAGCGACTATGGCTACAACACCGTCGTCGATTTCGGCGGTGCGATGGCCAAGTATGTCCGGCTGACACGCCCAGAGCAACTGGGGCGGATTGATCGCCTCAGTATGGCCTGAGCGAAGTCCGCTTCTTTTACGTTCCCCCGATTGCGGAAGAGGCTGAGCTTGCCAACAATTGAAAAGGAAGGCGTCCGGTGCGCGTGCACGGAGGCCGAATGATACCAAGAGATATGGAGAAGGAGGAAGTACCATGGAAGTAAGAAGGACCGCAATGCTGCTGTTGGTGACCGTGATCGTGGGGTACGGCACACTCGCGTTCGGTCAGACCCCGGAGACGAACAAGGCCTCCTACCGTCGCCTCAATCAAGAGGCATGGAGCCAGGGGCAATTGGCGGTGGTCGATGAGGTCGTCGCCCCGGACTACATCTATCATGAGCCGGCCTTGGGCGAGATGTCCGGTCCGGAAGGCCTCAAACAAACCATCGGCGTCTTCCGGACCGCCTATCCGGACCTGCAATTCGTCATCGACGACACCATCGCCCAAAACGACCTGGTGGCGCTGCGTTGGACCGCATCGGGCACGCACGAGGGGGAACTGATGGGCATTCCCGCCACCGGCCTGAAGACCACCACGACCGGCATCAACATCGCCCGCTTCGACGCCAACGGCAAGATCGTCGAAGAATGGAGCACATGGGACGTCCTGGGGCTCATGCAACAGCTTGGGGTGGTCCCTGCGGACCACGATGAGTACGTCTGGGGGGAACCCGCCGGCCTCACCGGTGATCCCGGCAATCCGCAGGCCAACACCGTGAAGGTCATCAGCTATACGGAAGAGGTATGGAATCGCAAGCGCGTGGACCAGTTGGAGGTGACCCACAGTCTCGATGTGGTCGTTCACAACCCCATACTGCCCGGTCAGCCGCTGGACATTGACCGATACCGCGAGGCGACAGAGGGCTTCATCGTCAACGTGCCCGATCTGAATGTTGCGCTGCATCAGTTTGTCGCCGAGGGAGACATGGTCGCCGCTCGGTATACCCTCACGGGCACCCATCTGCCCTCCGGCAAGAAGGTCACCCTGCCCGGCGTGACATGGTATCGCTTCGCCGACGGCAAGGTGGTCGAAACCTGGTGGATGTACGATATGTACGGCATGATGCAACAGATCATGACCCCGGAAGAGTGGACGCCGGAGGGAACGTGGATTGTCACGGTGCCGTCACCAATGGGCAACCAGACCATGGTGCACGCGATGTACCCGCTGGATGCGGCCGGGACGCGCTATGGAGGCGTGCTCTGGCAGGTCAATGCCAATCCGTCGTTCTTCGGCATGTTCCCCGACGCCACAGATGGGGGGCAGTTCTGGGCCACCGAGTCGGTACGCGTCGCGCCTAACACCTACGAGACCGTCATGGTTGTCTATACGACCAAGCCGGGAGAAAGCCTGCTCGCCGCAAGTCGAGGGTATCGGCGTCGGCAGTGCGACATGGACGATCACCGGGCCCGACACGAACGAAGGGCAGACCCTGTTCGGCCGGTACGTGGTCGAGCAGGACGCTGATAGCGACGGGCTGCCGGACGAAGATCAAGATCCGGCAATATGTACGCCGTTCCCGTTCACGTCCAAGCGGGTCAAGATAATGCCGGCTTGCGTTCCGACGCCAATGCCGGAGCAAGCGGCTCAGTAACAGAACAGGCAAGGCAATACAAAGAGAGGGCTGCGACACGGCTGAGGTCGCAGCCCTTCTACTGTTGCTTCGGAAGTCCAGTCCGGAAATGACTCCGAAACACGGATAAAGAGGGAATCGGATGAATGAAGGATCACAGAAATCTGTGGTCTTGGCTGGGACGTCACCTTCTATCCGGGATGTACTGAAGGATATTCTGACTTCGTACGGCGTGAGAATGTACGCGTGTGATCCTGTAGACGAGTGTAGTGAATCGTTCCGCAATGAAAGTCCAAGTCTCATGGTCGTGGAGCTTGACGGCGATGGAACACGCGAACTACAGGCTGTGTCTGAGATCAAGCAGGAATATCCGAACACGCCTGTGCTCGTCATTGTCGAGCGAGGAGACATCCCCAAAGCCGTTCAAGCCATGAAGGCCGGTGCTGTCAATTGTCTGGAGAAGCCCATCGAGATGGAACAGCTAAGCACGGCGGTGGACGAGCTGCTCGACCAGGCCGACCCACACGTCAGTCATGAAACTCCACCGTTGACGCCCACAGAGATCACCGTGCTGGGACACATTCTGGAAGGCAAGACCAGCCGAGAGATCGCCAAGACGCTCTGTCGCTCGCCCCGAACTATCGAGGTCCACCGCAGCCACATCATGCACAAGTTGGGCGTATCCACCATGGTCGACTTGATCAGAGCCGCCTCGGCTATTGGCTTGCTTCGACAGACCGTACAAGGAAGCATCCAGCCACAACCATGCATAAACTCCTGCCACGATAGTGGGAAGCCAACCAGGTAGGCAATGCTGTTGAGCATTCTGTGTGACGGTCCACACGTTGTAGCAGGCACCAAGGAATACGTCGATCTTCAACGGTCTTCTGACTACAATCATCCCGTTCAACTGTCTCGACGTGTAGTCCAAGAGTGAAAACCTGTAGGGGTGATGAAAACGACACCGATGGGGATGCTCCTGGTGATGCTGACCGGCTGGATCAACCGGTATCAGCAAAACGTGATCGAGTATCTCAAGGACGAGAACAAGGTCCTGCGGGAAGACCTTGGCGGCACCCGACGAACTCCGCCATGGTTGTCTCCAGTCATTCAGCCTCTCTTTAGCCGGGATCTTCCGCGACCCGGGAGGGCCATATTCTAACGGGACCTTGGAGGCTGTGGTTTCATTGTTCATAATACGCGACGACCGTTGCTGATGGGATGGCTTCTGGAGCCAGGTCGCGTGGCTGCCGGAGGGCCCCAGTCACGGTGCCCGGCAAGCGCCAGCACAGCACGTCAGAACACCGTCTGATTTGACGTCACTTGACGCGATTTGCTGCAAAAGGGCGCATCGGGCCCCAGCCGGGTCGCTGACGACGGCGCCGGCCCGTGACACGGGACCTCGGGTCGGGTGAGCCGACAGCGAGCCGATATCTCGTTATTTAGGAATAGTTTACGGTGATATGTCCTTGGGTAGGGGCGGCGGTTTTTGGGCCGTTCGGGGGATGTTTGGGGCCGTTTTGGAAGCCGCCCGCCAGGGCCCGAAATCGCACACCGCGGCACGGACGTCAAATCGAAAAAAAACGTTTGCGAGCGTCCGAAGCCCGCCATCTCGCCACCGCGAAGAGGTGTATCCCCGGGAAGGACCCCGCGGTACTAGCGGCCCAGCGACTTGGTGTCACCGTCGGCAATACTGACCCTGGAGGAAACTGCAGTCAGCGAAATTAGCTCGGAGCCGAACCACGAATCCGTTCGATGCAAGACCGCTTAAGGCGGACTCACGGCTGGTGGGTGCCGAGCCAATGGGGGCTCTCGTCCCGGGGGCTGCAGTCAGTTACCTGACACTAAGAAGCCTCTCGCGGACGCCATATCGCGGCTTCTTGCCCTTCTTGCGGACTCATTTCTGGAGGGTTGATACCTGCATTTCGAGTTGGCAAACGCGGTCTTTGAGGAAGAGAATCTCCCTGGCATTGGGGTCGAAATTCCGCTCGGCCGAGCGTTTGAGGTATTGCTGGCGAACGCGTTCGGAGAATCGAGCCGCCAGCAGGGTGGCTCTGACCAACAGGGAGGCGGCAATATTGAGAATGTCCACCTTCTCTGTCATGGGATCTCCTCCAATGCAAGTGCCTGTAATGCAGCAGGATAGAGGTGCGCTCACGGCGGTCCGGTCAGCAGCTTGACATGCACGGTTGGTCCGACTTCCTTCGGTTCAATCCAGAGTCTCGACGCGCGGCCCGGTGATTTCGTCATTGTGTTCTTGGGGTTTTCTGTATATTTGATCATCCATCCAGGGGGTAGATTCTCTCTGGCGGATTGCGTCGCTCGGGACGTTCGATCAGTTCGATAGTCGTCGCGATGAGACCCTCGGTATCCAGGTAAGCATAATGGCCGTCGTCGTCGGGACCGAAACCGGCGCCATCCTGCGACATTTCCAGACCCGCCTGTGCGGCCCGGCTCAGAGCGGTAGCCATGCTGTCGACCAAGACGCCCACGTGGTGGACGCCGTAACCGTGTCTTTCCACGAACTCGCTGTAGACCGTATCGCCCTCCAGCGGTTCGATCAATTCGATACGCATCGGTCCTACGTTCGCCAGGGCCACGCGCATTTTGTATTCACAAGGCCGCCCGTGTCGCGTCATGCGTTTGACCAGCGGCTTGCCGTAGGTGTAAAAGCTCCATGGCCCGATGCCAAAGACTTTCCAGTAATTCTCCACAGCCTGGTCGAGATTGGGGACGATAACGCAAATCTGAGCGATGTTCGTGATGGGGAAAGGGGCCTCGGGGTTTGCTTCGTTCATGGGGATACCTCATTGGGGTGGATCACGGCTTTGCACACTTTGCCTTCGAGAGCGGCGTTGGCGATGGTAACGAAGTCTTCGAGGTTGCCGCGATGGGTGATGAGTGCCGCCCCATCGATCCGGCCGTCAGCCAATACTTGCAGGGCCTGACGATGGTGGCGAGGGGCAAAAATCGTCGTTCCGATCAAGTGCAGGGCGTTATAGTGCACGAGATTCATATCGATTGCCGGTCGGCTGTCGGTCTTGGGCAATCCGCCAAACAGCAAGATGCGTCCGCCTTTGCGGGCCATCTCCGCCGCCTGGACCTGGGCATCAGGTGATGGATTGGCGGTGATGACGACGTCGGGACCACGGCCGTGCGTGAGCCTGCGGATTTTGTCCTGCCAGGCGGCTTGACTGGCGTTGACCACGGCAACGGGTCGGAACTTCTTCGCTTGTTCGAGCCGGTGTGCGTTCACATCAATGGCAATAACCTGGTCTGCTCCGCGGGTCCGTGCCAGCGCAATGTGAATGCAGCCAACTGGGCCGGCGCCCATGACGACGACGGTGTCCCCCAGCCCGACGGCGCCGGTTTCCTGGGCGTGGATGCACGAAGAGACTGGCTCGGCAATCGCTGCGAGGTCGAGGGGCAGACCTTCCGGCACCGGTTGAATGGTTCCGCGCTGTACGGCCTCATCGGGGATCGCCACATACTCGGCGAAACCACCCGGCCAGGCTTGGGCGATCTCCCGATAGCCTTCGCACAATTCATAACGACCAGATTGGCAGAAGTCACATTGCCCACAATAGACCAGCGGTGCCACGGAAAGCCGGTCGCCGCAGCGCCATGGGCCCTGGTATCGATGACCAACCTCCGCTACTTCGCCGCTGATCTCATGGCCCAAAATCCAAGGCAGCGTGACTTTGCGATGCCCGCTGCGCAGCGTGCGCAGATCGGATCCGCAAAGACCGCAGGCGCAGACTCGAAGCAACAATCCGTCGGGCGGACATTCGGGTCGGGGGACCTTCTCCAATCCGAAGTCCATCGGTGCTCGTACCATGATGGCTTTCATCATTGTCACGGGCTCTGCGTCTCCCGGGCCAGCATCTGATCCTGTCGCCGGCGCAGTTCGTAGATGAAGGTCGAATCATCGGGCGTGAAGTTGACATCCGACAATATTTGGCCTTTGGCGACGTCGTTCTTGACTGTCCCACCGGCTGCTATACCGAGTGGCGTGGCCTTCAGCCGGCGCCTCGGCATAGGTATAGATCCGTCCGTAAATATCCGCGCTGCCAATGCCCTGGAGCTTCGTCCCGGCCTTAACGTTACGCTTGGCGACGGCGACGACCTCCGAATGCATGGTCTCGGCCGCGACGGTAACTTCGTTGAGCAGAACCGCTTCGGCGATTGATTGCGGCGTCTCTAGGTCGCAGAGATGGTAAGGGCGATAGTGAAGGTAGTATGGTCCTTCGGCCTTGGTGATGAACTTCATGTCCTTGCGGATGCGGGCGTCCTCGGTGTAGACCACGGCAAAGACCCCCGGTGCAAAACTACCTGTGGAATACTCCACCGTGCCGCGCCGGGCAAAGAGCCCGCCGGACTCGCGCGGGATGAACGTTCGCGCCAGATCCTCCACTTCGACCTTGGCCCCGTGCATGCCTGGCCGGTCGGGTAGCAGACCAGTAGCGTTGGACACGGCCGCCATCTCCACCATGGTCTTGGTCCCATCGATGAAGGAAGCGAGAATCTTCGGATTCATGTCTTTCGAGCGTGCTTCGGCGGCGCAGTTCTCCGGGGTCATCTCGAAGTCGATGGGGTTGTTCTTGCACTTGCCCAGACAGACCACTTCGAAACCCATCAGCACGGCTTGATCGAAGAGCATTTTGCAGACACCGGGTTCATCGCCGGAGGCGACAGTGTAGAGCGCCCCGACTTGCGCCAGGTGGCTGAGGTAGGCGCCGACTGTGATATCGGTTTCGACGTTGAGCATGATGATGGGTTTGCGTTGCTCGATCGAGCGCAGCGCAATGCGCGCGCCGACGTCAGGTATGCCGGTTGCTTCGACGTTGGCGTCGATCGCCTCGACTTCCGTGAGCAGTTCAGCGTGCGCGGTGACGGCCACACGGTTCGTGGCCAGCGTGTCTTCGATCTCTGCGATCGTTTCGGTCGAGCAGATGGCCTCGCGCGAAACCCCCATCTCCAGAAACGTGGCGATTCCACGCTGAGGGTCCACATCCGCGATGGCGCGCACGGCCATACCGTCGATGTTATTGATCGTATGGGCCAGCCCCGAACCCATCTGGCCGCAGCCGATCAAGCCCACCGCGATGGGGTTCCCTGCGGCCTGCCGCTGCTTGAGTTTTCGAACCAGTTCCAAGGATATCTCCTGATGTTGCGAAGCCTTCTTTTCGGTTGCGGCTATGGGCGAACCCTCTGTACGGCCCTGATCTTCTCTATAGGTAGCGCTGCGGTTCCATCGGTCTTGCTGGCCGAAAACCTTGACTTCGTCGATGAGGCCCCGAAACATCCGGTCATGATGATTGGGCCGAACGGTCGCATTGAAGTGGCCTATGGCCAGAGGACCGGTCCCGGGTTGCAGAGGACCCCGGTCATAGGAAATCGCCTTATCGAGGGATGCATCCTCATCGGCTGAGCCAACGTAGAATCGGACGTGGTCGCGCTGAATTGTTGCGTCGTAGGTTACGGCAATGAAACGCCAGTTCTTCTGGGAGGCGTTGGCGTCGACCGGGAGCAGACCCCTGGAACTAGCGGCATTGGTGTGGTCGGGCCACTCATTGACGCCCAGCTTGAGCTGACCGTCATGGGTGACGACGAGGTCAATGCCTGCCTTGGTGCCAAGCGTATCGGCCATGTGCACGATACGGTTGCCACCGGCGCCTTCGGCAGCGCTGGTGCGGTTGAGCCACGCGGTGACGGTAAAAGAGGCGAGCCCCTCAAGTTTGTCGATGGCTTGCTCCGGCAAGTCGACAGCGTATGACCCGGGTTCCTCACCAAAATCCAGACAGCAAGGTTCCCCGGCAGGGGGGGGGTTCTTCGACCAACGGGGTCGATCGGCCGTCAACTTGGCCTGTTGAATCGTCTTGCGGCTGGTCCCCGCGTTCTTGACGCTGCGCCCGTCTGCTTCGTCAAAAGCGAGGGAGATGAGCGGGCGGTCGACCGGGATGAACTCGAACGGCAGTTCGACGGGCGGCATGCGATTGCCGGCCCGGTCCGCAACACCTTTGACCATCAGGGTGTAACTCTGTTCGGCGGAGAGCGGAGCGACCGACAGCGCCGCGGTTTTGCCATGACGTCCGCCCAGGACGACCTCTTTGATGGCCACCGCCGGGTCGAATGGTATAACAGGCCGCGGTCCGTGGCCGACATCTCGCTCGGCAACTCATCGAATTCGATGAAGAGGCTTTGTCCATCTCCTCCCGGCACGACCGAAACGACGCCGGGAACGCTGGTGTCTGCGATCGTGTTGTTCTTCTCCAGCCAGAGAATCCAGTCATCTTCATCCGGCGTGAGTGGCGTGGTCCAGACCGGGCCGGAGGCCTGACAGGTGCCTTGCCATTGACCGCTGCGCGGGTTGAACCATCTGCCTTGGAAAACGTCTTCCGTCAGGCGGACACTTGCCCGGCCCCCGGCCCGGAAATAGAGGATGTAGAGGTCGCCGGGTTTGCCCAGACAACAGGCAGGGCCTTCGACGGACTTGGCGAGAGGGATACAGTTGTACCAATCGAATGCAGTGAAGAAGTCCACGATATGCCCATAGCCAGCAAGCATGGTCATGGTATCATCGCCGCGACCGTTTACCCAGCCACCGCCCGTATCGGGAGGAACACCGGTTCCCCGCCGCGCGGATTCGCCGGTGGTCTGATAGCCGCCGGCCATATAGATCTCCCACGCGTTCTTACGCCGTGTCTCGGCCGCCCGTTGACCGGGGGTCTTCTCCCAAAGATCTTCGTAGCCGTACTCTTCGTTGACTTGGGGGATGATGTAGCCCGTCTCATTCTGCGCGACGCGCTGGCTCAGCATGAACGCGTTCTGGCCACTGTCCCAGCGCTGGATCAACTGCATGTCAAGCCAAGTCGAATTCGGGGTGCGGTAGGTGACGTTGTGCGCGGACGTCAGGTGGTCGTAGGGGTCCCACGTTTTGACGCGTGGTCCGAGTGTGTCCGCCCAAGCGGGTACTTCGCGGTGGAAGTTATGCTCGTTCCCCAGGTCCCAGGTGACATTGGAGAAAGCCGCCAGCCGGGCGATGCCGTAGCGATAGTAGAGGTCTTCTTCCTCACTGCCAGCCGCGAAGGGCGTGGGCAGGACCTGTCCGCCAATGAAGAAGATCACCGAGACGATCATGTCCTTCTCGCGGGCATAATGCAAGAGACGCTCGTACTTACGCCAATGGTCAAGATTGAAACGGGTCAAGTCGAAGCCCGGATTTTCGACGTCGTCGGGCCGTTCCGCCAGCCAAGGGTTCAGGTGCAGTTTGAAATGCTCCGTTGGTACGACCGGTTGTCCCCAGGGACGCGGCTTGTTTCGCCCATACAGCAGGACGCGCAGACGATTAATCTGTAACCGGTCCAGCCGGTCGATGCTGGCGCGAATCGTCGCGTCGTCCCAGCCCATCAGGTAGTACGTCGTCGTGCCGCTCCAGAAATAATGCTCACCTGTGCCTTCCCAGACGAAGTGCCACCTGTTGTGGGGATCGACGCGCAACAGGCCTTTACCCTGAGAGGTGACCGCGTGAAATATTCCCTCGTGCTCGGCTTCGAAGTTTGCCTGGCGGTAGCGAATCTCGTAACGGTATTGCCCGGGGTGGCGCGGCATGAAGCGAACACGAAAGATGCTGCCGTCCTGCGCATCGCAGAAACCGTCCACCGTGATTGATTTTCCATCGTCACCCTGGAAGGTCGCTTCGAGAGTGGCGTCCGTGAAAGGATTCGCGATATCCGGGTCGGTGATATGAACTGTCATCTCGGCAAAATCGAAGACCTCGACGGTGCCGGTGGGGTCGACAAATCTCGCCTGCGGGGCCGCGCCGGCCAGGGTAACGGCCCAGAAGACCGTGATCAAGGTTCCAAGAAGTGACGTCGAATGGACGTGTTTCATACTAGAATTCCTCCGCAGTAATGGCTTCATCCGGCGTAATGCTTCCGGCGCAGTGCGGCCAGCGTTTGATAATCGTCTTTGAGGTGATCGTAAAGCTGCTTGTAGAGCGCGAAGTATTCCATGTAGATGTCATGGTGACCGGGGTCGGGTTCCATCGGATCGACATACCGCGTCCAGGCCTTGGCGACAGAGAAATCTGGGAAAACGCCCGTAGCGACGCCGGCCAGGATGGCATCGCCGTAGGGGCGCCGGTTCGTCGCTCGACGAGCACCGTAGGCACGTTGAAGACGTCGGTGATGATGCGGCGCCACAGCGGGCTCTTAGCCCCGCCTTCGTTGAGCACGATCGGGGCATTGATTTTACGACCTGTGTCCCGGACCATCCGAAACGAATCGTAGAGGGCGTAGGCGACCGATTCCATCATGGCCCGAACCACGTGTCCGCGGGTGTGGTGCATGCTGAGGCCGAAGATGTTCCCGCGGGCATATACGTCCCAGATCGGCGTCCGCTCTCCCATCAGGAAAGGCAGAACGACAAGACCCTCAGCGCCGGGCGGTATGGGTTCGGCTTCGCGATTGACAACATCATAGGGATCGATACCTGTTTCGGCCTGTGCCGCCGCCTCCGCTTGGTAGAAGTTGTCACGCATATAGCGGATGAGCTGCCCCCCGGTCGTTGTGGTCGGCACCGTAATGTACGTGGCCTCAGAATCTGTCGTATAAGCGAAGGCGATCATCGTATCGTGAAAATTGGTGTCCCGGTGGATGATCCCAAAGTTGCCACACGTGCCCAGGTTCATCTGGATGTCGCCTTCCGCGATGGCGCCGGCGCCGACCCAGCCGGCATTGCAGTCGACCTGGCCAGCGGCTACGAGCGTCCCCGGTGCCAGGCCGGTGGCTTGGGCCGCATCGTTCGTTACCGTTCCCACGATCTCGTCACAACGACACAGATCGGGTAGGAGTGTTTCCGGGATTCCGATGCGGTCGAGCAGGTGGCGTTCGAAGCGGCCTTCTAGCAGGTTGTAGGCCACGCCATAGAAGGCTGCCCCCGAATAGTGGCACACCGCCTGACCGGTGAGCTTCAACGTGATGAAACCATCGATGGTCAGCGCCTTATGTATCCGGGCGAAGTCATCCGGACGATGCGCCTTTTCCCACATCAAGTTGACGAGACTGGGATGGTCGTCGAGGCGGTTCTTGGAGATCGCGAAGACCTCGTTTTCTCCGACATTGTCTTTGAGCCACCGCACTTGCTCGGTTGCCCGCTTGTCCATCAGGTTGTAGGCGTTGTTTACAGGGTGCTGTTGCCGGTCCACCATGACGAGTGAGGGCAGCGCCGATGATACAGCGATGCCCTTGATCGCTTTCGCAGAGACTTTCGCTTCGGTGATGACGTTGGCGATCATGCGGCGGGCGACCGTCCAATAGAGATCGGGATCGTGTTCCGACCAGCCCGGCTGCGGGGTCAGAATGGGATATTCTTCGAAAGCATAGCCCAGGACCGTTCCTTCGGCGTCGACGATGGTCGCCTTGGCCCCTCCAGTTCCGTAATCGATTCCCAACAGGAACATGCTCTACCCTCGGCTGGCCCGGCCTTCGGTACCTCCGGGTCGGCTATGCTTGTGCGGCTCCAGAGGCGCCTGGCGCCGGCGATTCGGCATATGGTTTTCGTTCTGGACGTGCCAACAATGTCTCGGCAGTCCGTTCTTCGGTCACCAGGACATCGATCAGTCCCCCCAGCAACGCCGCTCGAATTGCTCTGATCTTCTCGCGTCCGCATGCAACGCCAATGACACGACCGATCGCCTTGATTCTCTCCAGGTCCGTTCCCACAATCCGGCGATTGATGGGGTGATCCACTCGGACGCCGCGTTCGTCAAAGAACTGCAGGGCGATGTCACCGACCGCCCCACGTGCCTTCAAGTCCTCGACCTCAGCGGATGTGAGGGTGTTGCCGCTGGACAGGAGGGTCGCATTGGGTTCAAGAACGCCGATGCCAACGAGGCCAATGTCGGCATGCTGAGCCAAAGCGAGCGTGTCGGCCACCTGCGGGTCCTTCACCAGGGCCTCGCGCACCACGTCATCCTTGACAATGCCTGGGGCATGAATCAGGCGTGGTTTGGCCCCCAGCGCCTGCGCCATTCGCCGGGCCAGGTCCGCGCCATGGGTTTGGGCCTCCAATTCGCCTAAGCCACCTAAGAGTTGAACCACTCGAACTTCTGGCAGATCCATTGGGCTCAGAGCGTTCACTACCGAGAGAACGGATGTCCCCCAGCTCAGTGCGATAACCTCGTTACCCTGGAGGCCGCGTATTAGGCAACTGGCTGCCACCATCCCGAGATCCCCTACGACCGTGGGGGTGTCGGGCTCTGAGCAGCTCACGACCAAGGCCTCCTTCAGGCCGTAGACGTCCTCAAGCTGGCGCTCCAGGTCGGTATTTGACTCTTGAGGAGGGGCGATGAAAATCTGCACGATCTTCTCGTCGCGCGCGGTGCGCAGGAGCCGTGAGACCTTGACCCGGGACAATCCGAGCTTCACGCCGATCTGCTGCTGGGTGAGCCCGTCATCGTAGTAGGCTTTGGCAACCTTGAATAGGAGTCGTTTCGTATTCGCGTCGAGCATCATGTTTCTTTCTGAACACGTGTTCGATGGTGTGCAGTTTTTCATATTATTTGCCACAATGCGGGTTCTGTCAAGGGCTAAAGCCTAACCCTGCAAGCGTTTGATGTCGCATGATTATTCTAACCGTTTTTTATAAATAGAGTTACCATATTTTACGTGACCAGGGAAACTGGTGAGTTATTGTGTAGATGTTGTCCAGCGGCAGCCAGAAAGGATTTACCAACCGCGTGCTAGACTAGATAACGATTGACAAATCCGGCGCACACTGGTAAAAACCGTTCAAACGTTCACAAATGAACATGTGTCAGTCGTGCATTGTGAAAGGGTGGCTATGACACTGGGACGGATCTTGGTAGTGGTGGGGATTGTCAGTGTGGTCATCAGCGGCCTTTCTTGCTCACGGCGACACGAGACGGAAGACCAGATCACGATCTGTTTCGGATTCCAGGACCTGGAGACCGAATTCTGGGTCGCGGGTCACAAGGCCATCACCGAGACGTTGCGGGGCAAGGGCATACGGGTGCTCGAACGGAACGCCAATCAGGACGCTAACCGCCAACTCGAGCAGATCCGCGACGCGATCGCCCAGGAGGTCGACGGCATCATCATCATCCCGCAAGACGGCGAGAGCGCGGTGACGATCGTGGGCGAGGCCAATCGGGCCGGCATTCCCATCGCGGTGTTCAATCGGCCGCCCAGTGACCGGAGTAACCCGGCGCTGGTCGTGGTCGCCGACAATGAGAAGATTGCCGAGGAGGCCGTCGCGCATATGGCCAAGGTGGCCCGTGAAAAGGGGCAAGGTCGCAAGTGGAAGCCCTTGATCGTGGTTGGTGACCTGGGTGACCGCAACGCGTTGGCACGTCGCCAGGGTTTCTTTAACGTCATTGAGAAGAATGCCGATCTGTTTGAAACACCGATCGAGGTTCCATCCAAGTGGGATCCGGCAACCACCCTCGCGAACCTCGAGGCCGCTCTGCAGGCCAATACCGACGTCGATTTCCTCTTCACCAGTTCGGACTTTCTCTATCCTCAGATCAAGGCGGTCCTCGAACCGCTGGGTAAATGGAAGAAGATCGGCGAGCCGGGGCATGTCATCCTCGGAGGGCTCGACGGCGACAGCACCGCCTATAAGCTGATGGAAGAGAGGTATGTCGACGCGACAGGCGTGCAGGATTTGTTCTTCGAAGCGAATGCCATCATGGACGCGCTGCTTGAGGCGATCGAAGCCGGCGAGCGGACGCCCGAGAAATGGATCGAGGACCCTGGCTTCGCATTGACGCAGGACAATATGGCCGAACGGGCCGAAGAGATGTGGGGCTACCGAGTGCTGCAAGAGCAGTAGCCCGCCGTGAGCGGATCGGACGCTCAGAAAGATCGCTCGTGCGTAGCAGAAACATGATGACAGCCGGGATGTGGGCTATCCGCATCAGGGAGATGTGCGTGCGTCGGATACTCCTCTCCGACAGCTTCGTTCTGTTCCTGACACTCGCCTATTTCCTGGTGCTCTGGATCTTCCTGCCTCGGCTTGGCAGCGTACGCAACCTGAGCAATCTCTCGTCCAACGTCTGGCCGTTACTGGTGCTGGTCATCGGGCAGATGTTTGTGCTGATCGTCGGTGGGATCGACTTGTCCCAGACCTCGATCATGGCGGTCACCAGCGTTTGCGGTGCACTGATCATGACCTCTGGCCTCGATCCCGACCTCTTTGCCAAGAATCCGCTGTGGGGCACGCTGATCTCCGAGCAGGGCGGTCCGCTGTCGGGAAGCGTGCTGGCGATGCCCATTGGGATCGTCGCGATGTTGACAATCGGTACGCTGATCGGCCTGGGCAATGGTCTGGCGGTTGCGAAGCTCAAAATGCCGCCCTTCATGGTGACGCTCGTCTCGATGTTCTTCTTCAGCGGGCTGGCGATCTTCGTCAGCCGCAGCGAGAACGTGCGAAACCTGCCGGCAAGCTTTCTGGCTCTCGGGCAGAACTACGTGGGCCAGGTTCCGGCCGGGCGCGGTACGGTCGGGGTCGTGCCGTATTCATTCTTTGCCGGGCTCGCACTGATCCTGGGGGCGTGGTTCGTGCTGGCACGGACCGTTCTGGGCCGCTGGTTTTACGCGGTCGGAATGAACCGTCGCACGGCAGCGGTCTCGGGGGTTCCCACCGACCGGGTGATCGTTTGTGCCTATGCCGTTAGCGGGTTCTGTGCGGCGGTGGGCTCGGTATTGTACTCCGCCCGCCTGGGGGCCGGCCGGCCTACCTTGGGCGAAAACGTTCTGCTGGATATCATTGGTGCCGCCGTCATCGGAGGGATCAGTCTCTTCGGAGGCAAGGGCAAGGTGCGTTGGGCGTTTTACGGCGTCCTCTTCTTCGTGTTGCTCGACAGTTCCCTCTACATGATGAACTTCAAGTTCTACACCGTGAACATCGTTAAAGGCGGCGTGATTCTATTGGCGGCCCTGCTGGACGTGCTCCGGAATCGCGTGCGGGCCGGCCACGTGCTGAGAATCCGGGCGGTGCCGGTATGAGCGAACCTATTCTCGAATTCGAGCACATTGGCAAGAGCTTCTTCGGGACCTCGGCTTTACACGACATCAGTCTGACGGTTCAGTCCGGTTCGGTGATGGGGCTGATCGGGGAAAACGGTGCGGGCAAGAGCACGCTGATGAACATTCTTGGTGGCGTCCTTCCTCCCGACGAAGGGCAGATTCGCCTGGCCGGAAAGCTCCATCGGCCCACGGGTCCAGCCGACGCGACGCGTGCCGGCATTGCTTTCATTCACCAAGAGCTGAATCTGTTCGGGAACCTCAGTATCACCGACAATCTGTTTATCCACGCGTTCCCCCGGATTGGCCGAACGCCTTTGATCCATCGTCGCGAGGCGACGCGCCGCGTTGCTGAAGCGTTGGAGGCGGTCAATCTCAAAGTCTCACCCAGAACACGTGTGGACCGGCTCACGCCCGGCCAGAAGCAACTGGTCGAGATTGCCAAAGCGCTGCACAGCGGGGCGCGGATCATCATCTTCGACGAGCCCACGACCTCGCTGACCTCGCGTGAAACGCGGCAGCTTTTTGAACTGATTGGGCAATTGCGCCGCGACGGCTGCACGATCCTCTACATCTCTCATAATCTGGACGACGTGCTCCGGCTCGCGGATGAAATCGCCATCTTGCGGGATGGACAGATCGTGGGAAGAGGCCCCAAGAAGGAGTTTGACGTCGACTCGATGATCGCTGCGATGGTAGGACGCCAGATCGATCAGCTCTATCCCACGCGGGAGGGCAAGGCTGGTGAGAAACTTTTGATGGCTGTCTCGAATGTGACGGAGCCAGGGATCGTCAAGGCCATCTCGTTCGATCTCCACGCGGGCGAAGTGCTGGGCCTCTTCGGCTTGATGGGGTCGGGACGAACCGAGCTCGGACGTATCCTCTTCGGGCTGGACCCTTACAGGTCGGGCACAATTCACATCGATGGGCAGATGCGATATTCGAAATCCTGCCGAGAGAGTATCCGGCGGGGGATTGCGCTCATTACGGAAGACCGTCGCGAGGAGGGATTGTTGATGGACGCTTCGGTGGGCGACAACATGGCCTTGGTGGCCTTGCCTCGCTACCGGCAAAATCGCTTCCTGGACACCGTGAATCGGTCTGCCCTGGGAGGGGCCTTGGATGAGATGACCAAAGCTCTGAAGGTCAAGTGCAACGATCCCCGGATCGATGCCGTCAAGAATCTCTCGGGTGGCAATCAGCAGAAGGTTGTTATCGGCAAGTGGCTGCTATCGGAGCCTGCGATCTGCATCATGGACGAGCCGACACGCGGGATCGACGTCGGTGCCAAGTATGAGGTCTATTCGATCATCAACGATCTGGCCGACGGAGGGGCGGGCGTGCTGTGCATCTCGTCCGAACTGGAGGAACTCGTCGGGATTTGTGACCGCATCCTCGTGATGAGCAAAGGGCAGATTTGCGGGCAGTTCAAGCGTTGCGACTTTGACGAGGAGAGCATTCTCGCCGCCGCGTTTGAAGGCCATCTGGAGCATCCGTCGCAAGGACACTCGGGAGCGGCAAATTGATGGGCTCGTTGAGGCAGGGGACAACCATGATCGTGCTGCGGAACGTTCCGATGCTCATGTTCATCGGGACCTTCGTGGTCTTCGGTCTGCTGTCGCCTCGGTTCCTGGAGTACCAGAGTCTGGAGAACATCGCCAAACAGGCGTCTTACATCGGCATCGTCGCCGTCGGCATGACATTTGTGTTGTTGACGGCGGGTATCGATCTTTCTGTCGGATCGAACATGTATGTCTCGGCGGTGACGGCCGGCCTGCTCATGGAGAGGTATGCCGTGTCACCCGTGTTGGCATTGCTGGTTTGCCTGGGAGTCGGCCTGGCTTTTGGTCTCGTCAACGCTTTAGCGGTGACGCGGCTTCACATTATCCCTTTCGTGGTCACGCTGGCGACCCAGTTTGCCGGACGTGGGCTCGGATGGATGTTGAGCAAGAGCCGGGCAGTGGCCTTTCCGCAGAGTGTGACCGGCCTGGGAGCAGCCGAGTTGCTCGGTATCCCCGGCCCGATTGTGATCTTTGCGTGTGTGGTGCTGGTGGCGTGGATCGTTCTTAATCGCACGACCCTGGGCCGTCAGATCTACGCGGTTGGCTACGGTTCAGAGGTGGCGCACAGAGCCGGCATCAACGTGCCCCGCGTGCAGGCGACCGCCTACGTTATCTGTGGCGTGCTCGCTTCTCTGGGAGGCTTCATCTCGGTGGCGCAACTGGGCAACGTCAATTCCGGTTTTGGCGAGATGGTCGAATTCCAGGCGATCGCGGCGGCGGTGCTGGGGGGAACCAGCCTGTTCGGTGGGATCGGCAATGTCTTTCCAGGCACGGTCCTCGGCGCGCTGCTGATCCAGATGGTCTGGGCCGGTCTGGTTGCGACGCGAACCGATCTGTACCTTCAGCCCTTGATCGCGGCGGGGATCATCTTCATTGCGGTCCTGCTGGACAGCCTGCGCAACACGGTCCTGGCGCGATTGGGACGACACAATATTCGCATCGAGGAGTGACGAGCAAGATGGAGAAGACAACGATGATGAGACCAAGGGCCTTCGCACTGATCGTGGTACTGCTAAGTTACACTGCACTTTGTAGGGCCGCCAATACGGTCGGCGTGTGGATGAAGTACGAGAAGCAGTTCACCAGCAGCAAGTCGTACGACAACCCATTGTATGACGTGAAGCAGTTCACCGTGCGGTTCACGTCGCCTACAGGGCAGGTGCGTGCGATCAATGGCTTCTGGGATGGCGACCGAGACTGGAAGGTTCGCTTTTGCCCTGACGAACTCGGGACGTGGACATTCGTCTCGGAATGTTCCGACAAAGGGAACAGGGGGCTGCACGATGTCAAAGGCTCCTTCGAGTGTGTCGCGAACGACAGCAAGCTCGATATCTACAGCAAGGGCAGTCTCGTTCGGCCCAGGGGCGCCTACCATCTGGCCTACAGCGATGGTACGCCTTTCTTCTGGTGTGCCTGCACGGCCTGGAATGGGGCGCTCAAATCGACAGAACAGGAGTGGCCTGTTTATCTCAAGGACCGCGTCGCCAATGGGTACACCGTGATTCAGTTCGTCACGACGCAGTGGCGAGGCTGCGACAAGGACAGCGAGGGCCAGATCGCCTTCACCGGATCGGGACGCATCCGAATCAATCCGTCGTTCTTCCAGCGGCTCGACCATAAGGTCGATCAGATCAACGAGTATGGTTTGGTCGCAGCACCGGTGCTGTTGTGGGCTCTTCCGGGCGGAGCAGGTCGCGAGTTGAGTCCGGGTTACTACCTGCCTGACAACGAGGCGATCCTTCTGGCCCGTTACATGGTCGCGCGGTACGGCGGCCATCAGGCGGTCTGGATATTGGGTGGCGATGGCCGTTACGTCAACGAGTACGAGCAGCGCTGGAAGATCATTGGAGAAGGTGTTTTCGGCCAAGAGCATCCCGGTCTGGTGGCGCAGCATCCACATGGCCGGTCGTGGATTGGCCGGGAATATGCCGACGAGCAATGGTTGGACATCGTGGGCTACCAGTCCAGCCATAGCAACGCAAAAGGAACCGTGGATTGGATCAACAAAGGTCCGATGGCCAACGATTGGGACAAGCTGCCCGCGAGGCCGATCATCAACCTGGAACCCAATTACGAAGAGATCGGCTTTCGCATTGACGCCGAAGACGTGCGCAACGCGTCTTACTGGAGTCTTCTGGCGACGCCGATAGCCGGTATCACCTACGGTGCCAACGGCATCTGGCCATGGATTCGACCTGGTGAGACCATTCTCAATCATGGTGGTGGATCGGGCGTCACTCCCTGGTTCAAGTCGATCAAATTCCCGGGGAGCGTCCAGATCGGCTATCTGGCCCGCATGATCCGGACGTTACCCTGGTGGTGCTATCGCCCTTGCCCGGAGCTGCTTCTCGAACAGCCCGGTGACGAGACCTACAACCATTTCATTGCCGTAGCCAGGACAGACGACCACAGCAGTATCATTGCGTATCTGCCCGTCAAACAGACGATCAAGCTCAGTAATCCGCTGAACCAGCGCTATCGGGGACGGTGGTTTGACCCGATCGACAACCAATACAGCGAGGCGACAATCGTCCACAAACAGAACATGCTGGAGGCAACCAGCCTGGCCGAACAGGACTTCGTCCTGATCCTTGAAAGAGAATAACCGACAACATTGGAAAGATACGTATGGCTGAATTGACCACGGAACAAATGCTCGCTCGCGCCAGAGAGGTCATTGAGACGGAAGCTCGAGCAGTCTCGATGCTGAAAGGCCAGTTGACTCCCGAGCTTGTCTCGGTTGCGAAGCTGATGCTCGATTGCCAGGGTCATATCCTGACCGCCGGGGCGGGGACAAGTAGTGCGATGGCCCAGCGGTTTGCTCACCTGCTCGCCTGCTGCGGAACGCCCGCACTGTTCATCAGCGCAGCCAACTCGATTCATGGCGGCGCCGGTGCGATTAGTGCCAAAGACATCGTCTACATCATCTCGAAAGGCGGCCAGAGCACCGAGATCAATACCTTCGCCCAGATTGCTAAGGATCGCGGGGCCAAGATCATCGCGCATACCGAGAAGCCCGATTCGCCTTTGGGAAGAATGAGCGATGCCATAGTGCACGTGACGGTGCCTGAGAGCGCTGATCCCTATGGCATGATCGCAACAGGTAGTTCGTTGATGACCGGCGCCGCCTGTGACGTGCTGTGCGTACTCCTGCTCGAATTGCGTGGCTACACGAAGGAGCAGTTTGGACACACGCATCCGGGGGGGGCCGTTGGTGTGAAGATCGAAGCAGAAAGGCATGGGGCGTGATGGGTATGAATGAAATCGAGGTGAATCGATGAAGGCGGCGTTTCTAACGGCACCGGAAACGCTTGAGGTCCGGGAGATCCCCGATCCGGCTGTGCCGGACGGCGGGCTCGTGCTCGAGGTCAAGGCCTGCGGCATCTGCGGTTCGGATCTGCGGCGTTGGCGGGAAGGCCCCCCGCCCGGTGTCGGTGGTGTGATTCCGGGGCATGAAGCGGCCGGCGTGGTGATTGCCGTGGACAAGCAGTGTAGACGTTTTCGCGAGGGCGACCGTCTGGCCATTGCTCCCGATGTCCACTGCGGTGCGTGTTACTATTGCCGGCGTGAGCGATATAACCTCTGCGACGACCTTCGCTTCGTAGGTATCACGCCGGGGCTTCCGGGTGGGTTTGCCGAGAAGATGGCACTGACGTCGGAGGTGCTGGAGAACGGTATTGTTAACAAGATGCCGGAAGGGCTGAGCTTCGAGCACGCTGCTGTCTCGGAACCGAGCTGCTCGGTATTGGCTACGCATGACAAAGCCGGAACTCAGGCGGGTGACACGGTCGTGGTGATTGGGGCCGGGCCGACGGGTTGTTTGCACATCGCGGTAGCCAAAGAGCGAAAGGCCAGGGTCGTCGTGGTCCAGCGCAGCAAGACTCGACAGGAACTGGCTCGGAGGTTCGATCCTGACTCCGTCATCGACGCAATCTCACAGGATGTGGTGGCGTGCGTGAAGGATTTCACCGGTGGGCTTGGCGCCGACATCGTGATCTGCGCCAACCCGGTGGCCGAGACGCAGAGGCAGGCGGTGGAGATGGTTCGCAAGGGCGGCAAGGTTCTGCTCTTCGGCGGCCTGCCCAAGGCCAACCCCATGACCACTCTGGATGGCAACAAGATCCATTATGGCGAAGTCGAAGTCATCGGGGCGTTCTCGTATCACCCCCGAGTCCATCGCGAGGCGCTGGACCTTCTGGCAGACGGAACGCTGCCGGCCGGGAAGATCATCACGCATCGGTTTCCACTGGACCGGATTAACGAGGGCTATCGGGCCGCCGTGACGGGAAACGCATTGAAGGTACTCATAACGTTAGAGAGAGAATGAATCATGATTGGTCTTAACGCGGAACTCCGTGAAAGACATGAACAGAATCGTCCCGTTCGGATCGGGCTCATCGGCGCTGGTCAGATGGGTGTCGATGTGGTCGCCGAGGTGGCCATGATGAAAGGGATCGATGTCGTTGCCATTGCCGATGTGGATCTGGAGAGGGCGAGAGAGGCTCTCAAGATTGCAGGTCTGGAAGGAGAGGTGGTTGAGACCGGATCGGCCATGGAAGCTGATGAGGCGGTTGCTGCCGGCAAGAGGGTCTGCACATGTGATTTTCGCGTTGTCACCGCCATGCAACAGGTGGAGGTGATGCTCGAGGCGACAGGCGTGCCCGAGGTGGGGGCGCAGGCTGCCATACTTGCGGCCCGTAGCGGCCAGCAGTTGGCCATGATGAACGTCGAAACCGACATCACCGTCGGACCTCTTTTGAGCTGGTACGCGACGCAGAAGGGCGTGCTCTACGCACTTGCCGCAGGTGATGAGCCTGCGGCCTGCAAGGAGTTGTACGATTTCGCCGATGCGTTGGGTTTCCGCATCGTCGCGGCGGGCAAGGGCAAGAACAATCCGCTGGACCGTCACGCCAGGCCGACCGACGAGGCTTGGGCCAAGGAGGCGGCACGACGCGGGCTCAATCCGAATATGCTGATCGAATTCGTGGACGGCAGCAAGACGATGATCGAAATGGCGGCCGTCTCGAATGCCACGGGATTGAAGCCCGATGTTCGGGGGATGCATGGTCCGCGAACCAGCCGAGACAAGCTCAACGAGACGTTTGCCCTCGAAGAGCATGGCGGCGTACTGACCCGAGTCGGCGTAGTCGATTATGGCATTGGTGGTGTACATCCGGGAGTCTTCCTGGTCGTTACTACAGATCATCCGCGTCTGAGGCAGGCGCTGGTCTATAGAGACATGGGCGACGGCCCGTACTACACGCTGTTTCGCCCCTATCATCTCTGTAGCATCGAGGTGCCGCTGACTTGCGCCATGCTCGTGATCCGCAAGAAGTCCAACATGGTCCCCATGAGTCGCCTGATGTCGGAAGTCTTCGCCGTGGCCAAGCAGGATCTTCAGCCGGGTGACATCTTGGATGGAATTGGTGGCTGTTCGTTCTATGCCCTGATCGATGAATATGAAGCTGCCAAAGCTGAGAATCTGTTGCCCATTGGGTTGGCCAAGGACGCGAAGGTGGTCAAGCCTGTCGGACAGGATACTCCGCTACGGTACGACGATGTGGAACTGTGCGAATCGTCCACTGTCCTGCGCCTGCGACGACTTCAGGACAGATGGATGGCCGGCGGGATCGATGAGCACGACCTGCTGGAATTGCTGGACGCTATCGAACTGGACTGAACGGCGGTTGCCTTTGAATACACGAGGTGTGTATGTCGGTCATTGGTTTGGACATTGGAACGACAGGCTGCAAAGCCGCTGTGTTCAATAACGACTGGAATATCCTCGCGAGTGCTGCTCGGGAGTATTCGGTGCTCACGCCGTATCCCCATTGGGCCGAGCAGGACGCCGATCTCGTCTGGCGGCTGGCGACAGAGGTTCTGAGGCAGGTGGCCGATCTGAGCAGGGGCGACCCGCCCAAGGCCATGGCGTTGTCTGTCCAGGGTGAGGCGATCATTCCAGTCGACCGAGCGGGGCATCCCATACGACACGCTGTCTTGGGCATGGACACGAGGTCGATTGCCGAGAATGAATGGCTCGCCGAAACGTTTGGGGCCGAATCCCTGTTCCAGCGGACCGGTATGCCCATGCATACCATGAATACGATCACCAAGCTCCTTTGGCTTCAGCAAAATGAGCCTCGGATTTGGGAGGACGCGGCTCAGTGGCTGCTCTACGAGGATTACTTTCTCCGCCGCCTGACGGGGCATGCGGTCATCAGCCACTGCCTGGCGTCGCGCACACAGATGTATGATCTTGGGATCTCTGCCTGGGCCGGTGACATCCTCGATCGCTGCGGGATCGATCCGAATTGCCTGGCACGACTTCTGCCTCCTGGCGAAGCGGTCGTGGGAACGCTCGACGAGACGGTCGCTCGCGAGGTTGGCTTGCCACGGTCTATGCTCGTGGCCACCGGTGGGCATGATCAGGCCTGTGCCGCTCTGGGCAGCGGTGTCATTCAGCCTGGACTGGCCATGGTCTCGACGGGGACAGCAGAAGTCGTCGAAGTTGCGATGAAGTCACCTGTCATCGATTCCAGGCTTCGCGAAGGTGGCATCTCGGTCTATCGGCATGTAGTTCCCGGCCTGTATCTGGCCATGACGCTCAATCACAGTGGCGGACTCACCCTGCGATGGTTCCGTGATACGCTCTGTCGAGACCTGCTCGCGCAAGCCTCCGGGACAGGAACGGAGGTCTACGATCTGATGCTGGCCAGCGCATCAGATGGGCCGACGGACTTGTTCGTCCTGCCGCATTTCGCGGGGGCCGGCACGCCTTTGCTCGACACCCACTCCAAAGGCGCGATCGTGGGACTGACGTTTGCCACCACGCAGGCCTCGATGGCCAAGGCGATCCTGGAAGGGCTGACGTTCGAGCTGAGGGGCAATCTCGAACTGCTGCGTGAGGCAGGCGTCGAACTGAACGAATTGCATGCGGTTGGTGGTGGGGCACGCAGTACACTGTGGCTGCAACTGAAGGCGAACATTTGTCGAATGCGACTGCGTGTACCTGCGGTGACCGAGGCCGCATGCCTTGGCGCGGGCATCCTGGCCGCAGTTGCAGTGGGCGAGTATGCGGACATTCCGGTGGCTGCGGCCGACGCTGTGAGTCTCGACCGCGTCGTCGAACCGGACGTGGACCATGTCTGTCTCTATGACACGCGATACGAGTCTTACCGGCAGCTTTATCCTGCGCTCAGAGACATCTATCGGATATAGCCCTGCACGCTGCCAGGCGACGGGCGCAATCGACACGAGGGTTTTCCTGACGAGAAACGACGGAACGAAGAATCAGACCGATGGCAGAGAACACAAAGATCGTATTGCTGATCAATCCATCCCGACAATACACGCGTGGTATCCTCAGTGGCATTGCCCAGTACGCGCAGCTCCAGGGGCTTTGGACGTTCTACCGTCCGCTTGAATACCGCGAACGCAAGGCCGGCCAGCAGCTCCTTTCCGTCCTCGAAGCGCTTCGGCCGGACGGTATTCTCATGCGCGAACCGGCGGAGATCAAGGCCATCATCAAAATGGGCGTGCCGGCGGTCTGTTTTCCGTACAGCCACGGGGCGATCAAGGGGGTTGCCAACGTCATTACAGACCATGAAGCCATCGCCCGGATGGCGGCTGAGCATTTGCTCGGCTTGGGCTTGAAGCATTTCGCCTATTGCGGATTCGATGACTGGTGGTGGTCGCGCCGACGCCGGGATCACTTCCGTAGCGTCGTGGGCGAAGCGGGCTTCAAAACGAGTGTATATAGGTTGCCAGGCTCACAGGTGGATCGGACGTGGGACAGGGAGCTACCAAGGCTCATGAGTTGGCTCCACCGTCTGCCCAAGCCGATCGGAATCATGACCTGCAACGACGACCGTGGCGAACTGGTGATCGAGGCGTGCAAGATCGAGGGCTTGAAGGTGCCCGACGAAGTGGCGGTGGTCGGTGTGGACAACGACACGCTGATCTGCGATCTGTGTAGTCCACCGCTGTCCAGCGTGGCCGGGAACCTTCAGAAGATCGGCTATGAAGCGGCCAAGACACTCGACCGCATGATTCGAGGGCAGGAAACGGGCACACCCACACTGCACATTCGCGCGACCCATGTGGCGGCACGGCAGTCAACCGATGTGCTGGCGATGAATGACGCGGAGGTGGTCACGGCTCTGAGATTCATCCGTCGATGTGTGAGGCTCAATATCGGGGTCCAACAGGTGGTCGAGGAGACGAGCTTGTCGCGACGGGCGCTGGAGCAGCGCTTCCGAAGTACGCTCGGGCATTCCATTCACGACGAGATTCAGCGTGTCCGGATGGAACTACTAACGCGAATGCTGGTCGAGACGCGTAAGTCCGTGACGGAGATTGCCGGGGTGCTGGGGTTTCGGGATGCGGCCCATGTCTCGCGTCTCTTCCGAAAGGCAAAGGGAATCAGTCCCATGAGCTATCGTCGGCAGTGTCAGCAGTGAATCGCTGCAACACGTTGGCGGTGCGCAAAATGATCAAGTGGATGCGCAAAATGGCATTGTTAGTGGACGTGCGAATATTGCATACTATTGTAGAGATGCCTGCGGGCGGTGGGGGAACGGAAAGGGTTGGAGTATGCGAAGGGTAAAGGCGTTTACGCTGATCGAACTGCTGGTCGTCATTTCTATTATTGCTCTTCTGATGGCAATTCTCATGCCCGCCTTGAGCAAAGCCCGCGATCAGGCTCGCACGTTGCGGTGCCGCGCCAACCTCAAGCAATACGGCATTGCATTGCGGATGTACCTCGACGACTACGACTACAACTTCCCCGATGCCCAGACCTGGCTCAAATCCGAGGGACACAGTTGGGTGCGAAAAGGCGAGAGGCCGGAGGGCGCGATGTGGCCATACCTGAAACTTCTCGATGTACACATGTGTCCGAAGTTCAACATGCTCGCCAAGGGGACGGACTATGCGGATACGGCGGTCAGCTACGTCATGAATTCTTACGTCGGCCGGAGGGGGGACGATCTGGTCGAATTGGCTGGGTGCCGGTGTCACGGGAGTCAGTAAAGAGACCGAGGTCTTTCAGCCGTCGCAGGTGATCGTCTTTACCGAGGAGAACACCTGGACGATCGAGGGATACAGTATTGCCCCCTTCAACGACACGCATTTCACCGTAGGCAACGCGGATAGACAAATCGACAACTACGCGACATTCCATAACGCGCCGGGCGATCTCGATCGCGGCGGCGCCAATATCGTCTACATCGACGGCCACGTCGAATTATTGCGTCGCGTCGACGATCTGGATAAAGGGTTTCGGCTGGCCTGGCCGAAGAAGGAGATTCCATACGCACCGTAGCCGGGCCGGGCCCGAAGGCCCCAATGCTCGGAGAAGAAAGCCGCACTATCTGGAGGAGAAGTAATCGACGGTTGTGGGGGTATGATCGGAAGGCAACTTTTGGGAGATACAAACCATGAAAGCAGTGCGATTCTGCAAGGTGATCTGTTTGCTGGTCTCTATTCTATCGCTATGTGTTGCGTCGGTGGCACAAGCGGGCGTCGTCGGCGACTGGCTCTTCGATGAAGGCAGTGGCGCGACGGTCGCCGATTCATCGGGAAATGGCTTGACCGGAACTATCACGGGGGTGCCGGAATGGCTCGCAGAAGGAGAGGGAATGTTTGGCTCGGCACTGCGGTTCGCCGAAGGGGACTGCATCGACTTCGGTCCGCCCACCCCGCCGGCTTTTCTTGTCGAGCAGGATATCACGATGGCGGTCTGGTGCAAGCCGCATGAGATCGTGTCTCATTGGCAGGTGGTCATCTCTATGCAGCGGGGCGCCACCGGTGGGGAGGCTTATGCACTGACCTACGGCAGCAACGACGATCAACTTCGCCTGATCCTGAATCCGCTTTCGGGTGGTGATATCCAGATTGCGGACGCCGAGCCGTTTGTCCTGGATGAATGGATCCACGCCGCGGCGACCTACGACGGTGACACGGCGATCTTGTACCGCAACGGCGAGCCCGTCGCCACCGACTCCACCAGTGCCTCCGGCGACATTGGACCATGGCGATGGAATGGGCCGTTTCTCCATCAACGGCAACTACAACTCCCTTAACGGGGGGTTGGCCGAATATACGGTGTCCACCTTGGACGAGGTCGTGATCCTCGATGAGGTCCTGAGCCAGGAAAGCCTCCAGGGGCTCATGACGATGGGCTTTCAGAGCTGGAAGACAGGTCCGGGTGTTGCCAGAGATCCGAAGCCGGCGGATGAGTCCACAGACGTTCCACGCGATGTCGTGTTGAGCTGGACGCCGGGCGATTTCGCTGTCACCCACGATGTGTACTTTGGCGCCGGCTTCGACGACGTCAACGCGGCGAGTCGGACCAATCCGATGGACGTCCTCGTCAGCCAGGGTCAGACTGCTGGAACATATGATTCGGAAGGTCTCCTGGAATTCGGGCAGACTTACTACTGGCGCATCGACGAGGTCAACGGCGCACCGGATTACGCCATTCATCGTGGCCTGGTCTGGAGTTTCACGACCGAACCAGTGGCCTATCCACTGACCGGCGTCGTGGCTACCACCAGTGGAGTTTCTGATGCGGGATCCGGTCCTGAGAAGGCGGTCGATGGCTCCGGGCTCAATGCGGACGATCAGCATTCCATCGATGCCGGCGACATGTGGCTGGCCAGCCAGAATGGAGAAGAGCCGCTTTGGATTCAGTTCGAGTTCGATCGGGTGTACAAGCTCCACGAACTGCTGGTATGGAACTACAACATCCAGTTTGAAGTGGTTCTCGGTTTCGGCCTGAAGGATGTCACCATCGAGTATTCCCAGGATGGTGTGGACTGGACGACCCTGGGCGATGTTGAGTTGGCCAAGGCCACCGCTTCGAGCGGCTACATGTACAATACGACGGTCGACATGGCCGGCGTGGCAGCCAGGTACGTCAGGATGAACGTCAACAGTGGATGGGGCATGATGGGGCAGTTCGGGCTCAGCGAGGTTCGTTTCCTGTATATCCCCGTCCAGGCCTGTGAACCCGAGCCGGACGATGGCGCGACGGACGTGGACCCGGATGTCGTGCTGACCTGGCGGGCGGGCCGGGATGCCATCGCTCACGATCTGTACCTCGGTACCGATCCCGATGCGCTCGACCTTGTGGATACGGTCGATGCTGTCAGTGTGACGCCCGATGGCATCGAGTACGACGCCACGTACTACTGGAGAGTGGACGAAACCGACGCGGCTTCCACGTGGGAAGGTGATGTCTGGAGCTTCGCCACGCCGCCCTACGCTGTGGTGGATGATTTCGAAAGCTACACCGATGACATCGATGCTGGAGAAGCGATCTTCCTCACCTGGATCGATGGCTTCGAAGACACTCAGAACGGTTCGACGGTTGGCCATCTCGACAGCCCGTTTGCCGAGCAGACGATTGTCCATGGCGGTCGGCAGTCCATGCCGCTGTCCTACGACAACACAGGCCTGACGATGGCTGAGGCCGAGTACACCTTCGATGCGCAGGACTGGACGGCCAACGGCCTTAAGAGCCTTTCGCTGTATTTCCATGGCGACGCCGACAACACGGGGCAGTTGTACGTCAAAATCAACAACACCAAAGTCGTTTACGACGGTTCCGCGAGCGATCTCGCAAAGGCGCAGTGGCAGGTCTGGAATATCGATCTGTCCGGCGTCGGAGCGAATCTGAGCAGTGTCACGCGGTTGGTGATCGGTGTTGAAGGCGCGGCGGCGACAGGTGTTGTCTATATCGACGATATTCGCCTGTATCCGAAGACGCCGGACTTGCTGACCCCGATCGATCCGGGTGTTGAGGGTCTCCTGGTCGAGTATACGTTCACCAACGGTCCGGCTGACGATTCGGGCAATGGCTACAACGGCACCTTGCTCGACGAGGCCTATATCGCGGATGGCATGTTGGTCCTCGATGGGACCGATGATGGAATGGCCATCCCGAGGCTCGGCGGCCCGGACGCGTCCTTCAATCAGTGTACCTATTCGATGTGGATCTATTCGAATATTGACCTGGCCGGCCGCGATTTTGCCGGCGGCATCAACAGCGACGGCTGGTCTGCCGGCGGTATCCACTGCAAGCTCCGTTATGGACTGGCCAACGCGGGAGTCAACGGTTTGGCCGGTGGAGACCTGCTGGGTGAGACGCTTGCGCCAGCGAATACATGGGTACACTTGGCACTGACCGTCTCGGACAGCGAAGCCGCGATCTACCTCAACGGCCAGCTTGAAGACTCCAGGGGGTTCGCGTCGCCACTGACCATGATTCTCGGTAATGGCACGGTCGGCGCATGGAACAATAACGGCGATGTCGTACGAGAACTGGATGGGCAGATGGACAACGTTCGGGTCTACGATCGAGCGCTGTCCGCAGACGAGATTCTCTGGCTCGCCGGCCAGAGAGACCCGGTCCATAAGCCCTTCTGACGCCGTCATACGTTGAGGCTGGCCGACAACTGGCTGGCTTCGCCATTAAAAGAGTTCACGTGTGGGAGGCCGGGCTATTCGATCGAGCCCGGCCCCCTCACTTATCAGATACGAGCCGGTGGCTTCTGAAAGGGCATGACGCAGATGTTGGACAAGAAGATGACGTTCGGTGTGATCGTGGGCACGCGGGGATTCTTCAATCCGCAATTGGCCGTGGAAGGTCGCAAACAAGTATTGGCCAAGCTCGATGCGCTCGGCTATTCGTGCGTGATTCTCCCCGAAGAAGCCACGGCGCATCAGGCCGTCGAGACACGCATGGACGCCAAGAAGTGTGCGGCTCTCTTCCAGGAGCAGCGGGATCGCATCGATGGCGTTATCGTCGTGCTTCCCAACTTTGGCGACGAACTCGGCATCGTCGAGACGCTCGATCGGGCCCGCCTCGACGTTCCCGTGCTGGTTCAGGCCTGTAGCGATCGGCTTGACGCGGTCGACGTGGCGGGCCGGCGCGATGCCTTCTGCGGCAAGCTCTCGGTTTGCAGCAATCTCTATCAGTATGGAATACCGTTCACTGATACCCGGGACCACACGTGCGATATCGCTGGCGACGCCTTTGAGGCCGATCTGGATTTCTTCGCTCGCGTCTGCCGTGTGGTTCGAGGCTTGCACCGGGCACGTATCGGTGCGATCGGCGCTCGCCCGGCGGCCTTTCAAACCGTGCGCTTCAGCGAGAAGCTGCTCCAGGATTCCGGCATCACAGTCGTCCCCGTCGATCTATCGGAAATCGTCGGCCGAGCCCGGCAAGTTGACGACAAAGCCAAGTCCGTCCAACAGAAGCTCTCGGAGATTGAGAGCTACGGGACCATCCCCAAACGGGTCGACTCGCAGAATGTGCTCAAGCAGGCCAGGCTCTCCGTGGTCATTGAGGAGTGGATGGCCGAGAACGAATTGGATGCCAGTGCCGTTCAGTGCTGGACCTCGATTCAAAACAACTATGGCTGTGCTACATGTCTATCGATGAGCCTCATGGGCGAGAAACACATGCCCAGTGCGTGCGAAGTCGACGTGGCCGGTGCCGTCTCGATGTATGCGCTGCTGCTGGCGTCGGGCGAGATCCCTGGGTTCCTCGATTGGAACAACAACTACGCCGACGAGGCGGACAAATGCGTGTGCACGCACTGTAGCAATTTCCCCAAGAGCTTCATGGGCAGCCCGATCGAGATATCTGAATTGGACATTCTGGGCGAATCGCTGGGACGTGAGAACTGCTTCGGGGCGATCAAAGGCCACGTTGCGTCCGGTCCCATGACCTACTTCCGCATGTCTACGGACGACCGCCGAGGAAGAATCAAGACCTACCTCGGAGAGGGGCATTTCACAGACGATCCGTTTGCCATGGATGGTGGCATCGCGGTCTGCCAGATTCCACATCTGCGCGAGTTGCTGGGCCATATGTGCCAGAACGGCTTCGAGCACCACGTGGCCATGACGCGGACCCATTGTGCCGCGGTACTGAATGAGGCCGTCACGAAGTACCT
>CAVSCO010000014.1:0-17016 GCA_963726475.1 uncultured Phycisphaerae bacterium
AATCGTCAGGACACCATGCTTCGTGATGACGTGTTGCTGCATCGAAATATTCCTATACGTTGCCTTGGCATTTCAGAGCACAAGCCCATGCAACAAGGGCATGACCAACTAACTATCCCGGCTCTCGCAGGGTGGGCAGCCGCTGCCCACGCCGCCCGGATTCCGAATTCCACGCCACCGGCGGGTCATCCACCGTGCGTTGACCGCGTGCGCACGGCGGTGCACCCTACGACCTTCGATCAACCGCCCGAGCCAAACCCGACCACCGAAGCCCGCTTTCGCGATTCAACCTGCGATGCAGCGCCCCAGCCGAGTGATGGTCGCCGTCGTGCCGGTTGTCTTAATGGAATGCGGACGGTGGTCTTCATACGACCACGGAATGTCTAAAGAGGTTTGGAGACATCACAGATCATGGAAATCGATGATACCATTCAGGCGCTTGTCAAGATCGGTGAGTCCATCGACACGTGGGTCCCGGAGAGAATCACTCGTCCTGACGTCTTAATTGCCGATTTGAACGACCTCTACGTTGCGTCCACAAGGAATCGCGACTTCGATGACCTATTCGAATATGATGACGTTGGAGGCCCTTCCATCACCCTCATCGTCAGCATCGAGGTGGAATTCGATCTCAAGAAAGTCATGGAGAGCATACGCACGAGGTTGCACATCGTGCAGCCCGGACGAGCGGATGAGATCGGAAGAGCAGGCATCGTATGGTCTCAGGGACGGTATGATTTTGTGTATGACGATAACTCGGGGGCTCTGCGAGTATCGCACCGGTACAGCCACAAACGCGTAGACACGAAATCCGTGTCCAGCATAGTAAAGCAAATGATAGACTATGCCATAGTTTACCTGGAGGAAGTCAAGGCGTTTGTCGACGAAAGTGCGGGTGCGCCCGACATCGGATAATATGCGACCCCCCAATGAGAGTAGGACAACCGCAGGTCTTCCCGTCTGATTCTCTAAAGCATGATCGGGATGCTCTGACCTCCCTGTCCATAAGAGAATGCATGTCATGCGACTATATCTGATCAACCCCTCCAATCCGCTTGTCAGTATTCTCAAAGTCAAGGAGAGCCGGTGGAATCGCTACCGGGTGTGGAAGCCTCTGAGCTTGATGGTTCTGGCAGGTCTGACGCCCCTGTGAACCATATTGCGCGAGTCCGTGCTCGTCCGTGCCACCTATCGTGTGACTTCCTGTCCCACCTCAACGAAGTGGTTCTCCCGCACGGTCACGTCCCGGGCTTCGACGCGGATGCGGATGGCGACGTCGGTCTTCTCGATTGTGTTGTCTTCCACGACGCAATCTTCGACAGCATCGCCAATCTGGATGGTCGCGTTGTTCATCAGGACGTTGCCTCGAACGATGTTGCCCCGGCTGGCGGGGATGTCGTTGAGGCGGTTGGTTCCGTAGATCGACAGGCTCAGGGCGTGCTCGTATCCGAGGCCTTCGTGGATCACGTTGCCGATGAACTGGTTGAACCACGAGGCCTCGACGCGAGGGTCGCCGTTTCGCATCGGTGCCAGGTGTGCTCCGGCATTCATCGATTGACCCCGCCATACCTCGTTTTCGGCGACAATGCACTCGGTATTCGGCGGGTACAACTGAACCGTAGAGCCCGTGTCGAAGAACTTGTTGCCCACGAAGATGTGCCGGCCGTTGAATTTGCCGATCGAGACGATCGAGGTCTCATCGAGCGACACGTCGAAAGGTCGGTCGATACGAACGTGGTTGAACTGGCAACCCGTCAGATTCCGATATTGCCCGGCGCCCTTGCCGTCGAGAACGAACAGCGTGATGCCGTGCCATTCCCGGTCGGGCTCGATCTGGAGCCGTTCGTTCCACCGGGGCAGGCGATCCTTGTGGTCCGAGCCCCAGTACGTGTCCTGGGCCAGCGTGACGTGCGTGCCCTCGACCTTGGCGACGTTGCCCAGATAGGCGGTGCCGTGTCCATCCAGTGTGATGGCCTCACGGTCGCCACCGAAGATCTTCTCAAAGGTGTTGTTCCCGAAGTAGACGTTGAACGTGGCGGGGGCGTCGTAATACAGGCTCAGGCCGATGCCCGAGGCATAGCCTTCCCCCGTGAACACGTTGTCTTCGATGATGACCCGGGCGATCCCATAAACCTGAGCCGGTCCCGAGCCGAACGATATCTTATTCCTCGCGATGAAAATGTCTCTTCCGTGGAACAACTTGAATGCGCAGTTGGTGGCGTAGATGTCGTTGTCGGTGATCTCGACGTCGTCGCCAGCGGCAACGATTCCGTTGCCCAACTCACGCGTGGGCTTGTTGACGATGGGGCCGGAATAGGAGCCTCCCTTCAGCCCGACGGAATCATGACGGTAGAACGCATCCGCTCGGATGATCGTGTTTCGCACTTTGAAATGGCTGTTGCCCCGGATGACATCCCCGTGGTTGCCATGAGTGGTCAGTCCAAGGTCTTCAACGACGAAGTGATCGGTCCCTCGGACCAGAGCGGGCAGCGGCGTATCCCGCCCGGGCCAGAACAAGTTCACCAAGCTGCGTCCCTGCCCTTTGAAGACGGTGTATTCGGGTAAGGTCAACGGCTCCGTGATGCGGTACATTCCTCTGGGAAAATACACGATCCCACCGCCGTTGCTTTTCGCCTTGTCCAGCGCGGCTCTGACGGCACGACTGGAGTCCTTTCCCCCGGTCGCATCGGCGCCTTCATCGACGACGCTGAACACGACGGACGTCCAGGTCGGGGCGGCGGCAATCTCAAGCGGCCTGGCGGCCATCCACAGCGAATCGCCGCCTTGCCCATTATGTACGAAGACCGAATACGAGCCTTCGGGGAGGTCATCGGGAAGTTCAACGTAGAGCGAGTAATTGCAGGCCGACTTCGGCGTCAGCAGACGTACCTGCCCCTGCCTTGATTTCAGCAAGACGGCGGCTTGCGCATTCAAGGCCAGGGATTTGCCGAAGAGACGCAACCATCCGCCCGGCGTGGCGTGGTCACCTTCGTTGGCCTGTTGCCACCAGATATCGGGCGCGTTGATCGTAACGGTCTTCGACTGCTTGCGGCCGGCGGTGATTCGTATCGCGAAGACGCCCATTGCGATGTCCTTGGGGACGACGATCTGCAAACTGTCGTCGTCCACGTGCTCGACTTTCACGCGATGCCACGAGTCAAGATCTGGTTGGCCGTCTCTGGGCGACTGAACGGGGCTGTCTTTGATTCGTGCGATTTCGACGGTAGGGTGGTCGGAGAAATTCCCGCCGTACATCAGCAGGGTCTGGTTCGGGCCGACGGTATCGGATGTCCAGAAGACGATCGGCTGTCCGTTATCGGGAGCCACGTCCTCGGACGGTGGAGCCGGTGACAGAAAAACCCTGTCATTCGTAGGACGTTCCAGCAATGTGACGCGGAAATCGTCGTCGTAGATGGCCGCTGCTTCGGTCACGGCGCCCGCATATGCGATACCGACGGAACTGATGCCGTCTTCACGATAGTCCACATCGCTCGCGAACCGGAGCGGATAGCCCCCTTCAGGTGTCTTCTTATGGTCGTCCAGATAGAGGTCGTAGGCCTCGGTTTCCGTGTTCAGGATCATCCGCACGGAATGCCACTGGTTCGGCGGCATCCGCGTGCCGGGTATCGTCGCGAAAGCATCGGTCTTGGGCGTGTTGCGATGGCCCAGGATTCCGTCGCCGGCCATACCCAATACGACCTTCGTAGAATTGCCCGAACCGATTTCCCACAGATAGGTTCCGCCCGCTCCTTCAAAGCGAATTTTGGTCTCGATGCGGATCTTTCCGACGACGTTGTTCAGCGAGAATCGTGCCGGGTGCCCACCGGCCTTCTCGCCGCTCGTGTCGAACTGTGCCTTGCCCACCTGGTTCCGAGCATTCTCGGGGTCCGACTGGACCGTCTTCTTCAGGTTGGTGTAGTACCGGTAGACAACGCCTCCGATGTCGGCCGAATCATAGTCTTCGGAAACCAGCAGCGTCTCGGAAACTCGTTGAGAATCAATGGACGCGGTGGCACCGACGCTCATCCACGCGATACCCGCGAAAAAGACGAAGAGTGACGTTCTGATCATGCGATTGATTTCCTATTGCTTGAGTGAGAAACCTTTGACCGCTGAATCTCGTGCCTTGAATGTAGACCTTCTCCGGAAGGAGTGGGTGACAAGTAGATCGTCGCGACACGATTCTCAGTATTTCTGGAGCAGGCTGAGCAGCTTGCGGTCGAGCTTGTGGCCGTGCCAGTCCTCGTAGTCGATGTCTTCGCGGCCCGAATCGAGGATGCCGAACGAGCCCCGGAAGTTCCAGAGGGCGTAACCGATCCCGTTGCTCGTCAGGATATCGAGCACGTCGCCAAACCAGGCCAGGAAAACCTCGTGCGGGGTCTTGCTCCAGCAGCCGCATTCGCCGCAATGCACGCCCACGCCTTTCTTCGCCAGGTCAACCCAGGGCTGATAGTACTTCTCCAGTCGCGCGCGATCCCAGTACTGGCCTCCCATCGTGCCGGGCCAGGCCGGAGCAGGCAGATTCTCCACATTGGCGAACGCCCATGGCGCTTTGTAGTGAGAAATGTATCCCGGATTGTACCCTCGACAACTCTGGGCGATGTTGAGATCGATGATCTCGGGGATCACGTCGTTGCCTACGTTGTTGCCATCGGCGATGACGAGATGGTTCGGGTTGGCTTCGCGGATCGCCTTGGCGGCCGCCTGGGCGACGCGCCGATACACCTCGCCAGGGACTGTACTTCGTTTGGAATGCTGGTCGTTCATGTCCTCGCGCATGCTCGGCTCGTTGACCAGGTCGAAGCTGATCTTCGACGGTGGGATGTCTTTGTACCGTTTGGCCCACATGCCCCACTGGAAGCAGAACGCATCGAGGGCTTCCTGGTCTTTCCAGAGGTTGAACGGCTCGTTGAATCCGGCGTTGACGCAGTAGCCCGGCGCGCGATGCATATTCAGACTCACGTGAATGCCATACTTGTGAGCCATGTCCACCAAGCTATCGATGTACTCAAGGGCACTCTCCTTGATCTTGTACATGTCGTCGGGCGTGATAGGTTTGGAGCGATCGAAATCGATCCACTGCGGGTAGGCCATCGGCACGCGGACGAAATCGAATCCCCAATCCCTCATCCAACGTAAATCGTCCTCGGTGGTTTTGTTGGGACTGTTCGGCCGCATCGGTCGAGGCGAGAAATAGTCCAGCAGATTGAACCCCTTCCAGCGGGGAATCGCCGTCTGGGCGGGCTTGGTTTCCTCGGCGGCTTTGGCCAGATACCCCGTGGCGCCCATCGCCGCCACCCCTGCCCCAGTGGCCTTCAGGAAATCACGACGGTTCATTCTCCGCGTATCCATGTTCAAACCTCCAACCTTCGGGTGCCTGTCGAAAAAGACGTCTTTAGAAGCGACTTGATGAAGACGACGTTAGCGGTTCTCTCGGTGCCTGTCAAGGGCGCGACAGCGTTCGCCAGCGTGGAGAGTGCGTCGATTCTCGGTCATTCCGGTGTATTCGAAGATCGTTCCATCATCCGGATCAAGGTAGGTCTTGATTTGTCCGATAGATCATACTACCAAGAAAGCAGATGCGCCGTTACCATATCGGCATTGGGACCAACGGAGTCGACCCTGGTGTCCAGCATGGCCTCGTGCCACTGTAAAGGAGGACTGTGAACGTGACGAAGCCCCGCAAACGATCGAAGTCGTCTGACGAGACAACCGCCGGCGACCGCAGTGCGGTGAGATTTGTCGAGCCACAGGAGAAAGACCGCCGCAAGATCAAGAAGAAGGTCTACGAACACGAACTGGCCAAGCTCCAGGTCGAACTGGTCAAGCTTCAGGAGTGGATCAAGCACGAAGGTCTGAAGGTGGTCGTCCTGTTTGAGGGGCGTGATGCGGCCGGTAAGGGCGGAGTAATCAAACGCATTACCCAGCAGTTGAACCCGCGCGTCTGTCGAGTCGTCGCGTTGGGCACGCCGACCGAACGAGAGAAGTCACAGTGGTATTTCCAGCGTTACGCACCTCATCTGCCTGCGGCCGGAGAGATGGTGCTGTTCGATCGAAGCTGGTACAACCGCGCCGGCGTCGAACACGTCATGGGGTTCTGCACCGAAGCGGAGTACAACGAGTTCATGCGTTCCTGCCCTGAATTCGAACGCATGTTGATTCGATCGGGCACCATTCTGATTAAGTATTGGTTCTCCGTTTCCGACGAAGAGCAGGAACGGCGTTTTCAGGCCCGCATCGATGATCCGGTCAAGCGGTGGAAGCTCAGTCCCATGGACATGGAATCGCGGGCCCGCTGGGCGGAGTACTCCAAGGCCAAAGACGAGATGTTCAAGTACACCGACATCAAGCAGGCCCCGTGGTACGTGGTGCCGGCCGACAACAAGAAGCGCGCCCGCCTCAATTGCATTCATCATCTGTTGAGTATGATTTCGTACAAGGACCTGACACCCGAGCCGATTGAACTGCCGCCTCGGCAGGAAGAAAAAGGCTACGTCCGGCCGCCCATCACCGACCAGACCTTCGTCCCGGAAGTCTACTGACTCGGTCTGTGTCATCTCCGCGCGGGTGACGAAGGCGTCGTCCCTGCCAGAGGTAGATCGTCGCTCGTACGCAGTAGGAGGCTGATCATGCTCGCCGACGACACCAGGTTCACTCGTCCACGTACGCTTCATTTCCTTCGGCTTCATACTGTTCTTGTGCTGTTCTTCTCGGTGGGCACGTTGGCGGCGGGGGTCCCTGAACCGCTGGCGACCAAGTATCCCGGAGATGTCGGCATTGCAGGCGATCCGAACGTGGTCTTCGTGGAGGATTTTGAGGCCGGGACGCTCGACGAGGTGACGGCGCGATGGGAGAGCGTTCAGGACGCCCGGATCATGTCGTTGGCTGACTGACGTTCCTGAAGCGAGTCACGGGACGCATTCGCTGTTGATGACACACGTCGGGGGCCAGAGCACGGGCGCCCATCTGTATCGCCGGCTTCTGCCAGGCTACGATCAGCTCTTCCTTCGCTTCTACGTAAAGTTCGATTCGGATTGCTACCCCATCCATCATTTCGTTCACATGGGCGGATACCATCCGGCGACGCCATGGCCACAGGGCGGAGCCGGAACGCGTCCGAACGGAGACGACCGATTCAGCACCGGGGTCGAGCCCTTTGGCAACAAGTGGCGGTGGGACTTTTATTCCTATTGGATGGACATGCGTTCGTCACCCGACGGCAAATCATGGGGACACGACTTCATCAACGACCCGGCACTGACGGTCGAGCGGGACCGCTGGATATGCGTCGAACTGATGATGAAGATGAATGACCCGGTGGCCGAGAGCAATGGCGAACAGGCAATCTGGATCGACGGAAAGCCCTGGCGCAAGGATGGACAGCTCGTCAGTCATCTGGGGGCCGGCTTCCCGCGAGGTCGATGGGTGTGGGACAGCTTTCTGCCCGATCCGAACGGCACGCCCTTTGAGGGCTTTCGCTGGCGCAGCAGCGAGGAACTGAACCTCAACTACCTCTGGCTGCTGCTCTATATCACAGATGCTCCGGCCGGTCACGTCAGCAAGGTCTGGTTCGATGACATCGTCGTCGCCCGCCAATACATTGGCCCGATGAACTCGTCGCTCATCTCGCGAACTCGCCAACCGTAGGACCTTGCATTCCGGGATGCTTTTTACTCACATATCGAATTCCGCCACGACGGGCGTATGGTCGCTCGGTCGGACAGCGGCGCGAGGTTCCTTGTCGATCGTGCATCCCACGCATTTGTCGACCAGGGGGCGTGTGCCCATGATGTGATCGATTCGCCAGCCCAGGTTCTGCTTGAAGGCATTGCTCGCTCGGTAATCCCAGAAACTGTAGTGTCCCGCCTCGGAGCAGTGGAGCCTGAACAAATCGGTGAAGCCAAAGGCCATCACGGTCTTCAGCGCCTCGTGAACCTGCGGATTGAAGCAGACATGGCCCATCAGTGACACCGGATCGTGTACGTCGATCGGGTCCGGCGCCACGTTCAAATCGCCCACCCAGAGCAGCGGATCGGTCGGCTTGAAGCGATCGCGGAAGTACGCGGCCAGCCTGGCAAACCATTCCAGCTTGTAACGGTACTTGTCCGAATCCGGCTGGTAGCCCTGCGGGACATACGTGTTGACGATCGTCAGTCCGTTTACCGAGGCCTTCAACAGGCGAGGCTCGTCCTTCGGCTCGTCGGTGAGGCCGAACTCCACGTCGTCGATCGTCTGCAACGAGAACAGGGCGACGCCATTGTAGCTCTTCTGTCCCTTGAAGACGTAGTGATACCCGATCTCGTCGAAAGCCTCTCCGGGGAAATCTGGGTCCTGGACCTTGGTTTCCTGGACGGCCAGCACGTCCGGCCGGGCTTTCTGGAGCCATTCGACGACGATCGGCAGACGAGCCCGGATGGAATTGACGTTAAACGTGGCGACTTTCATGCACTCTCTTGCCCCCAGTCGGATGGGTGAGGTCCTGTTCTGAACGATCCAGAGCATCGTATCAGGCCGGACAATCCGGTGGCAAGGACATTCGCTGTCGGAGCACGGAAACCCAGATATCGTCTTTGCTCTGCAATATTTGCGGATGTCTGTCGACGATTAGGGTGGTGACGCGCGATGCTGACGAAGGGATGGGGGTTATAGGAGCGCTATACGATGACCCATGGGCGTGAATCGAGCGGGACATTGAGCCGGGGGTGGGGTCGGGCCGTGGTCCTCTGTGCCCTTGTGCTGCTGTCGGGGGGCTCTCTGGGCCTGGCCTCCGAGCGTATCTCGACGTTGGGACGCTACAAGGGCTACTCGGAGGCCCTGTTCGACGGGTGGGTGCGAACGAGTCAGTACGTTGCCGTTCGTGACGGGACTCGAATCGCCATCGATCTCTTCCGCCCCACGAGACAGGGCGTTCTGCACCGGGTCCCACTGCCGGTGATCTGGGAGCACCGCCGCTATCAGCGGGCCTCTGTCGACGAGAACGGGGCCATCTCTTCGCAGCTCGATCGCGCAGATCATCCGATGCGAAAGGTTGTCTAGCACGGCTACATCTATGCGGTGGCGGCGGTACGGGGTTCCGGCGCATCGTTCGGGACACGGGTAGATGCAACGCCACCGGTGGAGAGTCTGGATGCGTACGACATCACCGAATGGCTGGCGGGCCGGCCCTGGTGTAGTGGTGCGGTGGGCATGTACGGGATTTCCTATTCCGGAGCGGCCCAGTTCATGGCCGCCTCCACGGCACCGCCGCACCTCAAGGCGATCTTCCCCGAGATGGCGATGTTCGATCTTTACGATTTTACGTGCCCCAACGGCATCTTTCGCCACACGTTCATGAAGAAGTGGGCCCAGATGGTCAAGGGTCTGGACATGCATCGATCTCGCAAGGCTGCGCCGGTTGATGCGGACACGGACGGAACGCTCCTGAGGCAGGCCGTCGCACAGCATCGTGGCAACTTCGACCTGAACCGGGTGTTCGGTGCGCCTTACAGGGATGCAATGTTCGCCGGCCTGGGACGAATCTATCAGACCAATAGCCCATCGAGTTATGTCAACGACGTTCGCGCCTCGAAGGTGGCGATCTATCAGCGAGCGGGCTGGTTCGACATGTACCCCCGTGACATGTTGCTGTGGTTCTGCAATCTGGACCAGCCCAAGAAGATCGCGATCGGTCCATGGAATCACTACAGCAGCGAGGGGGTGGATCGAGCCACTGAGATGCTTCGCTGGTTCGACTACTGGCTCAAGGATATTGACAACGGCATCATGAGCGAACCTCCCGTTGTGTACTATGTCATGGGCTCTCCGCTGGATCAGGCGATCCGCTGGGCCCGGCAGTGGCCTCCGGCCGAGGTCGAGTCGGTGACGTACTTTTTCTGTGAAGGCCCGTCCGGTTCCGTCGCTTCGGCCAACGATGGCCTGCTGAGCCAGTCGAAAGGCCGGCCTGGCACCGATACGTATGTGGCAGACTACACAACCACCAGTGGCCGCGCGACCCGGTGGATGCCCGGTCCTCCCGACTATCCTGACATGACGGGCAACGACCGAAAGGCTCTGACGTTCACAACGACACCACTGGTCGAGCCGGTGGAAGTGATCGGTCATCCAATCGTTCATCTCTGGCTGCGATGCTCGGCCGATGACGTGGATCTGTTTGCTTATCTTGAGGACGTCGACACGGAGGGACGCTCATCGTACATCACGGAAGGTTGTCTCCGGGCGTCACATGGAGCACTCTCCGAACCATCGCACGACCGCCTCGGTCTGCCATACCATGGCAGCTTTGAACAAGATAGCATGAAGCTGGGTGATGAGCCCGTAGAATTGGTGTTCGATATGCTTCCGACGGCGATGCACTTCAAAGCCGGGCACCGTATTCGAATCGCCATCACCTGCGCGGACAAAGACAGCTACCAGTTTCTCCAGCAGGATATCGCCCCCACGGTGACGGTTCTTCGAAATGCCGCCGGTCGTTCCTATGTCACGTTACCCCTCGCGAATTGACAGAAAGGGCGACGGCGGAACTAGGCCGGTTCGTCTGTCAGGTCGGAGTCGACGTTTAGCGGGTCGACCGTTTCCGGCGGCTCCAACAGCTCTCCGCTCACCGATTCGAATGGCTGCGATTCGGGATCGGCCGTGTCTTCGGTCTCCTGCACCCTGTCGAGTGCCGCATAGCTCTCGATGACCGAGAGAAGTCCCAGCAGGAAACTCACGGTGCTCTCGGCGCCCTGGTTGCCGTTGATTCCACCGGCCATCAATCCATCGGAGCACCCGTGCGTCCGAAAATCATACAGCGGGACACGCAGATCGTTGGTCCCGAGGAACCAGTCGAAAGCCTTTCGCTGGAGGGCCAGGAAGGTGGGGTCGTTTGTCGCGTCGTAGGCAGCGCGGAGCATCATGATAGTGCCGGCCGCTTCGATCGGTTGCTGGTCGAATAGCGCGCGAGCCTTGCCGCGTTCATACCATCCGGCGCAGCCGATGAAACTGAAATGATCGCCGTCAAAGGTGTTATCCAGGAGAAACTCTGCGGTCTTCCTGGCCACCTCGGTATAGATGTCGTCATCCAGACTGATTCCGGCGGCGAAGAGCGCGTGAGGGAGAACGGCGTTGTCGTAGGTCAGGATATCCTCGAACCATTCCCAGTCGGAGTGCCGATTCTCTTCGTATTGCGCGCACCAGGGCATTGGCGGCCAGTTCCATCTCTCGCTTGATGTCGCTGGCGCCGGGGAATTGACGCAGGTAATCGCACAGGCCGAGTATTGCATACGCCATCCCTCGCGGATGCTGCCTCTGGATTTGACTGACGGAGTGATCGAAGCAATCCTTGGCCAGAGACAAATAGGTCGGCGAGGGCGGATGGGCCATAACCGTGCCCAGGGCCCAGAGCGCTCGCCCAAATGCGTCATGGGCAGGTTCGTTGTTCCACCATCTTCGATCGAAATCCATGAAGTTGCGAATCGATCCGTCCGGATTCTGGGCGTGCATCAGAAACGACAGATAGATGTCCAGGAGTCGAAGGGCCTCGGGACCGGGATACTGCGAGTAGTACTTCACCATGACGATCACGCCTCGGGCATTGTCGTCGGTGCAATAGCCATGATCACGGTTTGGGACGGCGAACTTCGCGTGCTGGTACAGCCCTGTGTCGTCCGTGAGCCGGATCATGTGGTCCAGCGACGGTTCGGGCGCTTCGATGCTTGAGATGGTCTCTGCCGGTGTCAGTATCGCCTTCGTCGCGACGTGGAGCGGCGTTTCGATCTCGCTGAAGAGCTTCCAGTAGGCCTGGCCGATCTTCGGCCACGTTCGCGACCGGCCATAGTCGTAGGCGCGGCCCCGCAAATCATAAAACAGACTGTCGTTTTGCAGCAGCTCGACGATCGTATCCGACAGTCGTTGCGAATCACCGAACGGGACCAGTCGGCCTCGGTTGTCAGCCAGCAACTCCGTCGCAGCCCAGTAGGGAGTGGAGACGACCGCCTTGCCCGTGCCGACGGCGAACGCCAGCGTCCCGCTGGTCAATTGCTCCCGGCTGAGGTACGGTGTCACATACACGTCGGCCGCACAGAGGAAGTTGTGCAGTTCCTCATCATCGACGAATCGATTGTGGAAGATCACGTGATCCTGCAATTGCAGGTCTTTGACGATCTGCTGGAGACCGAATCGATACGACTCCCCTTCGTATTGCTGAACCAGCGGATGCGTCATACCCAGGACGATATACATGACGCTCGGATCGGCCTCGATGATGCCAGGCATGGCTCGGAGCATGACTTCAATGCCCTTGTTCTTGCTCATCAGGCCGAACGTCAGAATCGTCCTGCGGCCTTCGAGGCCAAACTTGTGCTTGTAGTAGTTGCTGTCGACGAACGGCAGATCCGGGATCCCGTGCGGGATCAACATAATCTTGTCCTGCCCGATGCCGTAGTCCTGGCTGAGCATGTCAATGCCGCGCTCGTTCATCGTGATGACCACATCGGAGCACTCGCACAGTTCGATCATGGAGTCTCGATACTCCGGCTGTGGAGCCTCCAGAACGGTGTGCAGCGTGCTCACGACCGGCGCCTTCAAACGGTTGAGCAGCAGCCCGAGGTAGGAGCCCGCCTCGCCGCCAAACAGGCCGAATTCATGCTGCACGCAGACCAGATCGACGTGGCTGAAATTGATGTAGTCGGCCGCACAGATGTAGTCTCGCCGGACATTCTGGCGGATTTCGAACTTGACCGGATCGTCGTACTTGAGGCTGTGGTCGGAACGCATTGTGACGACCAGAGGTTCGAATTGGCCGCCCGCCGCCGCGGTTGTGTTCTTGATCAGATCGGAGGTGAAGGTGGCGATGCCGCATTTTCGTGGTGGGAAGGTGGCTATGAAGACCACTTTTTTCTTCGCGTCTTTGCCCATCCGTGTCCATCCGAATTTGTTGACCGAAACCGATCAAGGAATCATGCTATCGGCAGTGCCGGGATATGTCAAGCTATCGTCTTCGTACGCCGACGGTTAGAGACGGTTCAGTGCACCGTATATGGCGTGTTTGGGGCTCGGTGTGTGGCCTATATTGGGGTCTGGGCTTTCTCTTCTCTCCGTTTCCGTGAGCTGGGAGCGATTGGAATTCCTAGTTTCGATACGGCGTCGACCAATCTGGACTGAACCACCGGTCAAAAAGCCCGGTACAACATAGTGAAAGAGGGATTTTTCCCGCGTCTCTTTTTTTTGTGGGTATGGTATTGACACGTTTTGACATTTAGTATACAAATGCAATGGGAATAGTAGGAGATACACAAGATGAAACTCTCGACGCGAACACGCTACGGCATACGGGCCGTGATCGAATTGGCCCAACATGAAGGAAAGCGTCCGCTTCAGCTCAAGATGATTGCCGAACGCCAAGGCATTTCGGTCAAATACCTCGAGCAGTTGATGAGCCTGCTTCGGTCATCGGGGTTCGTCAGGAGCATCCGCGGCTCGAAAGGTGGCTATATTCTCGCCCGCTCGCCGGAGCAGATCCGGTTGAGTGAGGTTTTTCGATGTCTTGAGGGCCCCGTGACGACCGCCGAGTGCACGGAGGACAAGGACTACTGTGAACGTGCGGCCGATTGCGTGGCCCGGGAGGTCTGGGTGCAGGTGGAGGAGGCGATCCAGCGCGTCCTCAACTCGATCACGTTGGCTGACCTGGTTCGCAAAGTGCAGATGCCAACGGCAAACTACAGTATCTGAGTTTCAGGAGACTGTCATGAGTGCTGTTTTCGAGGATATTGCAGCAGCAGTAGGGTACACACCGTTGGTTCGGATTAACCGTCTCGAGACCGGCAAGGCCGCGGTTCTGGTCAAGCTCGAATCGAAGAACCCGTGCGGAAGTGTCAAGGACCGGATCGCCAAGTACATGATCGAGGAGGCCCAGCAGAGCGGTAAGATCAAGCCCGAGACGGTTATCGTCGAGCCTACCAGCGGTAACACGGGGATTGGCCTGGCATTCATCTGCGCCTCCAAGGGGCTCTCCCTTACGCTGACGATGCCCGAATCGATGAGCATCGAGAGACGCAAGCTCCTGCAAATGCTGGGCGCCAGGATTGTTCTGACTCCCGCCCAGAACGGCATGAGTGGCGCGATCCAGAAGGCCGAAGAACTCGTGGCGGAGACGCCCAACGCGATAATGCTCCAGCAGTTCAAGAATCCGGCCAACCCCAAGGCCCATCGAGAAACGACCGCCAGGGAGATTTGGGTCGATACCGACGGACATGTTGATATACTTGTGGCCGGCGTGGGCACCGGAGGAACCTTAACCGGATGTGGTGAGGTTCTCAAGGGCAAGAATCCCGACTTGAAGGTGATCGCCGTCGAGCCGGAGGGGTCGCCCGTGCTGTCGGGGGGAAAGCCCGGACCGCACAAGATTCAGGGGATCGGCGCCGGTTTCGTGCCGGATGTCTTGAAGGTGGACCTGATCGACGAGGTGGTCCGGATCACCAACGAGAATGCCATGGACATGGCCCGCCAGTTGGCGGCCAAAGAAGGGATCCTTTCGGGAATCAGTGGCGGCGCCAACGTCTGGGCCGCAACGCAGGTGGCTCAGCGCCCCGAGAACGAGGGCAAGACGATTGTCACGTTCATCTGTGACACCGGAGAACGGTATGTCTCAACGGAGCTATATGAAGGACTGCCTGATCCTGAGACAGCATGACGGTAACGTGACATCGGATGGCAGGATGGTAGGCAAGAAACTGACGGATAAGAAGCTCGATAAGCTCGTGGGGCGGATTGTCGAGACGTATAAGGGCGACTCGGGAATCAACTTCATCGATGCGGCGAATCTGCCCGTGCGCGGACAGATTCTGGGCATTCTGGAATTGCTCTTCGAAGTGCTGTTTCCGGGTCACACCGGCATCAAGACGGTTACCCAGTCGAACGTCAAGTACGTGATCGGGGACATTCTCAGCCAGGTGTATACGGAACTGGCGGATCAGGCTAAACGCGCCTATCAGTACCAGTGTCGAATCCAGAAGTGCGATCAGTGCAACTGCGCCAAGAAAGGCCAGGACGTGGCGCTGGAGCTGCTCGGGGGATTGCCGCGCATCCGTGAACTGCTCAAGGGCGACGTCCGCGCCGCCTTCGGGGGGGACCCCGCGGCCCGGTCGTACGAGGAGATCGTGATCAGCTATCCGTGCATCACGGCGATTGCGGTCCATCGCATCGCTCACGAGTTGTACATCCGTGATGTTCCGCTGATTCCTCGCATCATGTCCGAGTGCGCCCATGCCCGGACGGGCATCGACATTCACCCGGGGGCGAGCATCGGCAAGAACTTCTTCATCGATCATGGCACCGGTGTGGTGATCGGTGAGACGACGATCATCGGCACCAACGTGAAGATCTACCAGGGGACGACCCTGGGCGCCCTGAGTTTCCGACGCGACGAACGGGGCCGCATCATCAAGGGAGGCAAGCGGCATCCGACGATCGAAGATGACGTGACGATCTACGCGGAGGCCACCATCCTGGGCGATGTGATCATCGGCAAAGGGGCCGTTATCGGAGGCAATACCTGGATCAAGGAGTCGGTTCCGGCCGGCGTGACGGTATGGAGCCCCAACCCTGACCTGATTTACCGAAAGAACAAGAAGACCAAGAAAAGGACCAGTCAGAAGTGAGCATTGCGGCACAGAACAAGTTGGACGAACGACTGCTTCAGCAGATCGGCGAGTTGAAGGAACGCCGCAATGCGGTGATTCTCGCACACAATTACCAGCCGGACGAGATCCAGGACCTGGCGGATTTCAGTGGCGATTCGCTCGGGCTGAGCATTCAGGCGTCCCGGACGGATGCGGAGGTCATCCTCTTTTGCGGCGTGCGGTTCATGGCCGAGACGGCCGCCATTCTCTCGCCTCAGAAGACGGTCCTGATGCCTGAGCCGACGGCAGGATGTCCCATGGCGGACATGATCACCGCCGAGCAGTTGTGCGAACTGAAAGCCAAGCACCCGGATGCCCTGGTCGTTTGTTATGTCAACAGTTCGGCCGAGGTCAAAGCCGAGAGCGACTACTGTTGCACCAGCGCCAACGCCGTCGAAGTCGTCCGGTCGCTACCCGCGGACCGGGAGATCATCTTCGTGCCCGATCAGCACCTGGGGCGCTTCGTTCAGGAGCGGACGGGCCGGAAGATGATCCTCTGGCCCGGATACTGTCCGACGCACCAGCTTATCGGTGAGGACGAGCTTCGCCGTCTCCGGGAGCAATATCCAGAGGCGATCGTGATGGCGCATCCGGAGTGCTCCGAACCGGTGAAAGCCCTGGCCGACGAGCTTCTCAGTACGGGCCAGATGCTGAAATTCGTCCGGACCAGCGAGGCCGGACAGTTCATCGTCGCTACCGAGATAGGCATCATCCACGCGCTGCGAAAGGTCCGGCCCGACGCGGAGTTCGTCGCGGCCAGCAAACGCGGCGTGTGTCCCAATATGAAGAAGACCACACTCGATAAGGTCGTCGCGGCCCTGGAGAACATGCAGTACGAGGTCACCGTACCTTCCGAGGTCGCGACCAAGGCAAAGAAATCGCTGGATCGCATGGTGGAGATCCTTCCCAGGGACTGACGCTCTGCGAGCCATGCTTGGGGACAGGAGAAAACACATGGGACAAGAGCAATATCATCCTGAAACGCTGGCGTTGCACGGCGGCCACGAGCTGGACGCCGACACGCGCAGTCGGGCGGTGCCGATCTATCAGACGACGAGTTTCTGCTTCCAGGACACCGATCACGCGGCCAGACTCTTTGCTCTCCAGGAGTTCGGCAACATCTACACGCGGATCATGAACCCCACGACCGACGTGCTGGAGAAGCGTCTGGCGGCCCTGGAAGGGGGTGTCGCGGGACTGGCCTTCAGTTCGGGCATGGCCGCGATCACGGCCGCCGTGCTCAACATCTGCCGGTCGGGCCAGCACATCGTCTCGTCCAGTTCGCTCTATGGCGGCACCGTCACCTTGTTCGGCCACACGCTGCCTCGGATGGGCGTGGACGTGACGTTCGTTGATGCGC
>CAVSCO010000015.1:0-10184 GCA_963726475.1 uncultured Phycisphaerae bacterium
CCGGAGACCGGAGGCGGGAGGTAGCTACCCGAAATGCAAGCGGCGAGATACGAGATACGTGTTTCGGGGCACGAGCTACGGGGGCGCAGGCCACGAAATGTGCCAAACAAAGCCAATTGGGGCCGGTTGGAGACCGGAGACTGAAGGCGCCGAACACAATGAACGGGGCTGTGGTATAATCGTCCGATGAGCAAGAGTGGCAACTATCTCGATCGATTCCTGCCGGCGACGGCTGAGGACCTGCGTCGTCGGGGGTGGGATCAGGCGGACATTATCCTCGTGACGGGCGACGCGTATGTGGACCACCCGTCTTTCGGCGTCGCGCTGATCGGCCGCTGGCTGGAGAAGTTGGGCTACCGCGTGGCGATGCTGGCCCAGCCTGATTGGCGAAGTGTCGAGCCGTTTCGGGCCCTCGGCCGGCCCAGGTTGTTCTGGGGGATTACCAGCGGGTGTATCGACTCGCGGCTGAACGACTATGCCTCCATGGGGCATCGCCGCAAGCAGGATGTTTATAGCCCCGGTGCCGAGGCGGGATTGCGGCCCGGCCGACCGTTGCTGGTCTATTCTGCCCGCGCGAGGGAGGCCTATCGCGATGTGCCCATTGTGCTCGGCGGGCTCGAAGCCAGCCTGCGGCGGCTGGTCCACTACGACTATATCGAGGATCGACTCAAACGCTCCGTCCTCGTCGATGCCAAGGCGGACCTGCTCATCCATGGCATGGGCGAGCGGGCGGTGGCCGAGGTGGCCAGGCGATTGGACGCAGGCCGGTCGGTCCACGAGTTGACCGACATCCCCGGTACGGCTTACATCGCTCACAAGGGAGCTACCGTCCCTGAGAATGCAGGGCGCCTCCCCTCGCTGTCGCAACAGAGCGACGACACATCGCAATTTATCACGACACACCAGCAGTACCAGTCGCAGGCCAGCCCGGCAGGGCGACCCGTCGTCCAGGAGCAGGACCCCGGGACACTGGTGGTAATGCCGTCGGCTGATCCACTGAGTGGCGAGGAGTTGGACGCGCTCTACGACCTGTCGTTCGCCCGCGCAGCGCATCCGCGTTACGACGGTGCCGGAGGCGTCCCTGCGCTAACGCCCGTGCAGTTCTCCATCACGACGCATCGCGGCTGCTTCGGGGGCTGCTCATTCTGCTCGATCGGATGTCACCAGGGCAAGCAGATCCGTTCGCGATCGCTCGCATCGCTGCTGGCCGAAGCGGACCGAATCCGGCGGCATCCGCAGTTTCGTGGCACGATCGAAGACCTGGGTGGGCCGTCGGCGAACATGTACGGCATGGAATGTGCCCAGAGCGACACCTGCCAACGGGCCAGTTGCCTGTTTCCATCGCCGTGCCGCAATGCGCGATTCGATCACGGTCCGATGCTGGAGATGATGGAGGCCTTCGTCCGCTGGAGCCGCAACGGATCGAAGCGGACCAACGTCTTCGTGGCGTCGGGCATTCGCCACGACCTGGCCCTGCGCAGCCGTGACTATCTCGACCTACTCGTGAAGTACTTCGTCGGCGGGCATCTCAAGGTTGCCCCCGAGCATTATTGCTCGCAGGTGCTGGACCGTATGGGCAAGCCGCACTTTCATGTGTTCGAGGAGTTCGAGCAGCGGTTTGCCGAATCGTGCCGGCGGGTCGGTAAGGAGGCGTATCTCGTGCCGTACTTCATCAGCGCCCACCCGGCGTGTCGATCCGAGGATGCGTTGAAGCTGACCGAGTGCCTCGTGTCCCGCTCGTGGCGACCCCGACAGGTTCAGGATTTCGTGCCGATTCCACTGACGCTCTCGACGGCGATGTACGTCTCCGGCGCCGACGTGGCCGGACGCAAGATCCATGTCCCTACGTCCCGGAAAGAGAAACGTCTCCAGGCGGCGCTGATGCAGTACTACCAGCCTCAGAATCGAAAGCTCATCGCTGAATTCCTTCGTGATCGGAAGCGGGGCGATCTGCTGACGAAGATCAACCGCCTGGGCACACCGAAGACGCGCCGGAGGAAGTGACGCGCCTCAGGTTAGCGGACATATGTGTCGAAGACGCGGACTCTCTTCCACATAGCGCTGTCCTCCGCGATGAACGTCTGGTGGTCGGCCGCATTCTGGTAGAGATCGTGGTATTCCTTGTTCTTGAAGACGATGAGCAGACTGACGTCCCAGTCGCGAACGTTGACGTCGCGGACGTGCGACTCGACGATTTCGCCGGCCGCGAAGGACACAATGCCGGGCTCGCCACTGAGGTACTTGTAGCAGTCGGCAATCAGCTTGGCCCGGGCGGCGTGCGAATGGTCATTCAGCGTAAAGTAGACGTTGTGCGCCAGAGCGGGTGGCTTCGGTTGGCAGCGGCCAGAGAAATGGGCGCAACCTGAAACAGTGATGGTGACCGCCAAAACGGCAAGCATCGCATGATACTTCATAACAACCTCCAAAGAGTTTTTTGCCATGATAGGTTGACTGGCCTTCTCGTCAAGTAGGAAGGCTCAACTCCGTACATTTGTATAGCACGTGGTCAGTTGCCTCTTCCCGTGGGGCTGAGTTTCGGGTTTGATATTCGGCTTCTCGGTCGCGGCAGTCGCGCCGAGGACAACGGTCTGTGACTGTCGAAGGGCTTGGTGTATGCGTGTGATCTTAACGACGACGCTGCTTCTGTGTTGCAGCAACATCTTCATGACGTTCGCCTGGTATGGGCACCTGCGAAACCTGTCCCATCGCCCGTGGATCATCGCGCGCTGGTGAGTTGGGGGATTGCGTTCTTCGAATACCTGATTCAAGTTCCCGCCAACCGGATCGGTCACGGCGTGCTCAATATCGCCCAACTCAAGATCCTCCAGGAGGTCATCACGCTGACGATCTTCATCCCGTTTTCGATTCTCTACATGAAGGAGCACATCCGGCTGGACTATCTCTGGGCGGGGCTGTGCATCCTCGGCGCCGTCTTCTTCGTCTTCCGGCAGAAGCTCTTCGGTGCTTGAGATGTCGGCTGTTCCGTGGGCATGCGTAACAGATGTGCAAAAGGACGGGCCGCGACTCCGTGTCGCAGCCCGTGGGCAAGTGTTCATCAAAACGGTGTCTCTACATTCTGTATGCCATTCAGCCAGCCTCGAATCTCGGCGGACCGGCTGATGTGCAACTCAGTTCATCTTGTTGCTGTCGCGTTAGTCCCGGCTGCTGCGGCGGAGGCGGCTGGCGGCTCGACGATCTTCAGCACGACGCCTGTGTTGCCATAGGGCCCCAGGGCGGTGCTGGCCAGGACGTAGATTTCACCGTCACGGTTCTGTCCGATGCCCTTGAGGAACAGGCCCAGCGGTTGGCGATCGACGCCGACGAGCAGCTCTTGGATCTGCCCCGTCCAGAGATTAGAGACGAAGAGACGACCCTGTGGCGTGCTGAACGCACGGGAGAAATCGCCGAAGACGTAGAGTCCCTGCAATTCCGGTACGAGCGATCCGTAATAGAGGTGTCCGCCCACTACGGCCAGCCCGTCGTCGTGGTCGTACTCGACGACCGGGTCGATCAGGGCGGGGTCCTCGAACGGCGCGCCGACCGAGATGTCCTCCGGGTCGAACAGGAAGTCACCCTCCTTAATGTTCCAACCATAGTTGCCGCCCTTACGCACAATGTCAATCTCCTCGACGTGGCCTTGTCCGACATCGGCCACAATCAACATGCCGGTGACCTTGTCGAAACTGAATCGATACGGGTTGCGGAAGCCATAGGCGAAGATCTCATCGACACCGTCGACGCCCACGAATTCATTGTCCCATGGGATTCGATACTGCCCGTTGGCGCTGGGGGCATCGCGACTGTCTGGTGTCGACTGTGGTGGTAGCGGATCGATGCGCAAGATACTGCCATGAACAGTGTGGATATTCTGTCCATTGCCGGTCGGGCCATGGCCGGCTCCGGCGTCGTTGGCGGCGCCACCGTCGCCCAAACCAATGTAGAGATAGCCATCCGGCCCGAAAGCGATCTGCCCGCCATTGTGATTGAATTGGGGCTGGTCAATTCGCAGCAGTACGCGGGCACTGCCCGGGTTGACAACATTCTGGCCTCGGGCCAGTAGCCATTCGGTGACCACGCTTTGATGGTTCACTTCATCGGGTGAGATATCCAGCGTGAAATCGGCGGGGCCGTTTACCGGCTCGCTCGTATAGGTGTAGACGGTGCGGTAGCCCGGACTGCTCGGGTCGGCGAACCCGGGGTGAAGCGCCAGACCAAGGAAGCCTCGCTCGTCGTAGTCGTTCACGTCGGAGGTCCCGAAGATACCGAGCGGTTGGACGAGACGATTCGTCACATCGAGGAAGGGGGTCTCCTGGAGTTGACCGTTTTCGATGACGCGCACCTGGCCGGATTGCTCGACGACGTAGAGCCGATCGGGGACGCTGGGGTCGGGTACGAGATCCACCGGGGCGGTCAATCCCGTGGCCACCGTCTCCAGGTCGATCCGGATGGGAGAAGGCTGAATGGTGTTGTCCAAGGGCAAGCCGGTGACGGTGAAATCCCCCCGCATCTCCATGAAGTGCGGCCTGCAACGATATCCCGGCGTGCGCCCCCCTTCGATCATCGCCTGATACAGTTCCGTCGTCAGGGTGAACACAGCCGTACCCTGTCCGTTGTCCTGCCAGTTGACCTTGGGATCGGATTCAAACGGGCCCGTTGCGGCCATCGACAGCAGCACCTTGTCTTGTGTCGGGGATGTTGATTTGGCGATGACCTCGAACGGATGAACGGTGTAGAGAGTGCTGGTGACCTGGTAGCGTTTCCCCAATTCCAGAGGCAGGGTTGGGTCGGCACTGCCGATTGTGCCAAACTCGGCGTCAGCCGGGGTGAAAGCGTCCAGGCGATAAGAAGACGACCCGATGGCACCGAATGTCCAGCTCAAATCCGGGGGCTGGGCATACGCCGCTACGCCCATCAGAATGGTCGATATCAATGCCACCTCCACGATCCGAATCCGCGGTGTTTCCATGGTCACGTCCTCCTTTTGCCCTTCGCACTAAGCTGATTTAACGCATGGGATGTTACGCATATCAGACTTGACTACTCCTACTTCTTCGGTAGGGTTGTGGTTCGCAGGCCCAGAAGCTTTTCTAGAAAATAGATAGGGGTTTATGGCATATCATCTCCTGTCTAGGTTTAGGTGTATTGGCTCTGCGAGGCCAAAAGAACGCCTGTCCCTTTGTTTGTTTCTCTCTGCCTGCGGCTTGCCATCGACTTTGGGCCGCTTCACCGACGGCACTCTGGGGACATTTGTCCGCTTTTTGGTCTTGAGGTGTGGGGCATCTGCCCGCATGATATGGGTGTATTTGCAGGCCTTTTCGCGCTTGAGTCTGGAGATATCTCATGAGAACTCATTACGTTGGACTCTGCATCACTCTGTTGATGACGATTGCCTCCCGTGGGGTAGGTGCGGAGACGCTCGTCCCGGATCGGGAACTGACGTACAAGACAATCGGCGACGTACGACTGCGACTGCACGTCTTCGAACCTGAGCAGCATCGGTCGTTCGAGAAGCGACCTTGCATTGTCTTCTTCTTTGGAGGTGGCTGGGTCAGCGGAAGCCCTTCGCAGTTCTATCCGCATTGCCGTTACCTGGCGTCGCGAGGCATGGTGGCTATCTCCGCCGAGTATCGCGTGAGAAGCCGGCATGGAACGACGCCCTTTGAGTGTGTCAAGGATGGCAAGTCGGCCATCCGATGGATTCGCAGCCCATGCCGGAGAATTGGGGATCGATCCGCATCGAATCGCCGCAGGCGGAGGCTCGGCGGGCGGTCATGTGGCGGCCGCGGCCGGTACGGTCAAGGGGTTGGATGAATCGTCTGAGGACCAGTCGATCAGCGCTCGGCCCGATGCGTTGGTCTTGTTCAATCCGGTCTTCGACAACAGTCCCGATGGCTATGGCTACGATCGCGTCAAAGACCACTGGCGACAGATTTCTCCGATGCACAACATTGACGCCAACACGCCACCCACGATCGTCTTCCTGGGCACGCAGGACAAGCTCATTCCTGTCTCGACCGCCCAGAAATACAGGGACCTGATGACGCGGGCGGGCAGACGCTGTGACTTGCACCTCTACGATGGTCAGCCACACGGATTCTTCAATTACCGCGATGGCGCCAACACGTATTACTACCAGACCGTGATCGCGATGGACAGGTTCCTCACCTCGCTCGGCTACCTTGAAGGTCCGCCTGTCTTGACCGATCCCACGGAGCAAGCGTCTCCATAGCGAATGAGATTATGGCCAGGTGGAGAGAATCTCGGACACATCGAGCGAGTCGACGGTGATCGGCGCGCCTTCGCAGAAAAAGCGAAGCGACTTGTTCTCGTCGGCGAACTTGACGCCCATCGGCATATAGACGCGGCCATCGTTGGCGAAGATCTCGATCGAGGTGCGGTCGACCAGGACGTCGAGTGCGATGCTGCCATCCTCGGGTGATAGTGGGGCGGTCTTGTCGAGGCACGAAAGCTGCCTTGTCTTAGCGTCGTATACGATGCGAATGCCTCGGATGTCGAGAGTCACCCGATCTGCGTCACCCGGGGCGAATCGCACGGTGATGCGTAGCAGCTCACCCTTGAGCCCCGAGAGCAGGTCCTTTCGTGGTGCAAGCTTCTGATCCTTCCAGCCTCGACGCGGTTCCTGGATACGTTCGATCTCCTTGACGGGAGCGGCGAACATTCGCGGCCCTTCGTCGGTCGTTCGCAACGTCAGCTCAACGGGGAACAGCATCATCTGGTTGAACGGCATCCCGGGCATCTCGACCCGGCCCCAGGCGATCTGGATGCGCCGTCCGTCCTCAGGCGGGATGTTGTTGTATGTCTGCGATGCGTAAAAACAGTTGCCATAGCTGAACTTGATCTTGTCCGATTCGGGGGTGAATGTCTTTCCGTCGAAGGTGCCGACGCGGTAATCGCCGTCGCCCGCGTAGAGCACCCATCGTTTGTTATTCTTATCGCCATCGATGGGCAACTCGAAGATCTCAGGGCATTCGAAAAAGCCCTCGATTCGGCTGGTGTACTGCCAGGTCTTGAGGTCGTCGGACGTGTAGAATGCGATGCTACGTTTGTCGTCGGCCTCGTCGTAGAGCGCCATGACCCAGTGCCCGCCCGGCTCGTACCAGATGACTTTCGGGTCGCGTCCCTTGTGCTTGACGACCGGATTGCCTTCGTACTCGGTGAAGGTGGCGCCGGCATCATTGCTGTAGACGATGCACTCGCCTCGTCCCGTGCTGGTGTAGGCGGCCACGATAGGCGGGTCGTCGGCCGTCTGGAAGCCGCCGGTGTTGTCTGCGTCGACCACGGCGCTGCCCGAGAAGACCCAGTCGCCAAACTGCTTCGGATAGAGCGCGATCGGAAGCTCGGTCCAGTGGACCAGGTCGGTGCTGACCGCGTGTCCCCAGTGCATGTTGCCCCACTGAATGCCGTAGGGATTGTGCTGGTAATAGAGGTGGTACAGGCCTTTGTAGAAGACGAGTCCATTGGAGTCGTTGTTCCATCCCCGACGGGAGGTGAAATGGAACTGCGGGCGGTACTTCTCGTGATACAGATTCTCGGCGCCCTTGATCTCATCGGCTTGTCCGACGAGGTTCAGGCCATGCGAGAAGCGGGGCAGGGCGTCGACCTCGACGGTGGCCTTCTTGCCCTCGAATTGGCTCACGTCCAGGAAGACCCAGAAGTCGGGCTTGGCGTCAGCCAGCTCAATCTCGAATTCACGGACCGTGCCGCCGTCGATGACGAGTCGGACTCGTCGCTTGGCCGCGCCGTTCTTGACGGGGAAATTGAGGTACCGGTTCTTCAGGACGAAGTCTTTACTCGTATCGAAATCCGTCTCGGAGTTGCTCTGGAAGAAGTGGTCCGCGGTGATGTGTCCCCAAAGTCCCGTACGGTTGTCCACGATACGGATGCGCGCGGTTTGGCCTACAAGGTCAGTGACATCCCAAACGCGCCAGCTCAAACGCTCGGTTCCGCCGCGTCGTGTGTTGCGTCCGGTGGCGCTGCGGACCATCCGGTCGTTGACGAGCAGGTCCACGCACGTCAGACGGGGAAAGCCGCCTCCCCCGACGAGGAAGTGGATGTAGCGGCGTTCGATCTTGAACGGTGGGGACGTCAGAGTGCCCTTTGATTCGTCTCCTTCGTGGAAGCTGTTGACCAGCCTCTGGCCCTCAAAGCCGGTCACCGTCAACTGCCTGGGCAATGCACCTCGGACAGGGCCGCTGCCGAAGGCGCTGCCCGTGGCTTCCCAGTCCCCGAAACCTCTGTCTTCGAAATCGCAGATGAGCAGATCGGGTTCATGTGCGGCCCGGCCGAGACCGACCAGGAGCATCGGCAGGAGAATCGGTGCCCACTGTCGCATGGGAGCGTCCTTTCCTTGTGCAGTTGCGAGTGTTTTGACCGGACTCGATCGCGAGCAGCCTTCGTCCGATGCCGCCCGGGCGAGTCCCGTTTGCAGATTATCAGCGTTTGAGGCGTCCGAGGCAAGTCTTGATGTGTCGATTGCGGATTGCTCCCGCATCGTCACGTGACAGAGGCGGGATTTCATCCTTGTATTCGGCAACGGTATCCATCATAAAGGGCCTGTCGGTGGCGGCTGGGGCTGTAGTCCAGTCGCGACGAGGATGCGTGCGATGCGGGCTCGCCCCGTATAGAGGCGGGACCTCGACGGGCCCGTGACCTGGAATGAAGCCCAAGACGATCAGTCTCATTCAACTCAATGTCGCTGTCCTGATGTGGGGCGGGACCGCCATGTTTGCCAAGGGGATCGCGTTGCCGGTGCCGCACATCATTTGCCTGCGGTCGCTGATCGGCGCCGGCGCGATGATGGCTTTCCTCATCGTTTTGCGACGTCCACTCAAGGTCAACCGGGCCCGGCACTACCTGCTGATGCTCGTGCTGGGCCTGACCTTGTGCGCTCACTGGTTGACCTACTTCAAGGCGCTGAAGGTCTCGACCGCGGCCGTGGCGATCCTGGCCCTTCACACCTATCCCGTCATCACGGCGATCATCGAGCCGTTTATCTTCGGGGAGCGCCTTCGCAAATCCGATATCCTCCTGGCGGCGGTGGTCTTCATCGGAATCCTGATCATGACACCCTCGCTGAGCCTGTCCGATGCGACGACGCAGGGCATCGTGCTGGGCGTTGTCTCGGGGCTGTTCTTCATGACGCGGAACCTGCTGACCCGCAAATACGTCCACCAGTACACCAGCAGTGTCCTGATGTTCTGGCAGATGCTCGTCACGGGGCTGGTGCTGGTGCCCTGGCTGTTTGTCGAACGTGCTGCCTGGACGCCTCGTACGGGCGGACTGCTCCTGCTGCTGGGGGTAGTCTTCACGGCGCTGCCCCATACGATGTTCTCAGCCAGCTTCAAACACCTCAGTGCCAAGACGGTCGGGATCATCGCCACGCTGCTGCCGTTCTATGCTGCCTTTTTCGGCTATCTGATTCACGATGAGACCCTTGCATTGCGGACCGTGGCCGGCGGCACCGTTGTCCTGATCGCCATTGCCTTCGAGACCCTCCGGAGTGTCAAGACGTCGTAGCGGGGCGTTATGTCAGTGTGCTTTCCTGTGAAAGAGTCTCGGCGTTTTCCTGGAACAAGTGCACGTCGCGTTGAGGGAACGGAATGCTCACGCCTTCGGCGTCGAATCGCTCCTTGACGCTCCGCGTGACATCCCAGTACACCGTCCAGTAGTCGCTGGTCTTCGTCCAGGGCCGACAGATGTAATTGACGGACGAATCACCCAGTTCATGTAGTTTCACATTAGGGGCCGGCTCATCCAGGACCAGCGGATGGGACCGCAAAATCTCTTCCAGAATGCCTTGGGCCTTGCCCATATCGTCGCCGTAGCCAATCCCAAACATCATATCCACCCGCCGGGTATCACTGCCGGTGACGTTGATAATGTTGTCGCCCCAGATCGAGCCGTTAGGCACAACAACCACTTGGTTGTCGAAGGTCTTGATGGTCGTGGTGTTCAGGTTCATCGACTGGACAAACCCGGTGATGCCGGCGGTCTGGACAACGTCGCCCACGTCATAGGGACGGTGGGTCAGGATCATTAGGCCGGCGGCAAAATTGCCCAGCGTGCCCTGGAGGGCGAAACCGACGATGAAGCCGATGGCTCCAATGCCCGCCACCAGAGGGCCGATGTTGATCCCCAGCATCGACAGAGCCACGACCGCTCGA